>NZ_JACJSN010000009.1:0-158006 GCF_014698135.1 Limnothrix sp. FACHB-881 | reverse complement strand
ACGAGCCAAGCTCCAAGGCTTGAGGGTGCGTCCAGAGTCTCTACCGGATGGGAGATGGTCGATTATGCCTGAGCTTAACCTTCCTTCTCCACCGCCTTCCACATACAAGGGTGCGTAGGGCAACGGTTCGCGGATACCCATCATTGGGTTTATGCCCTACGCACCGCCACCATTGCCGCAGATCAACCGACTCGTGATCCCGAGAGGCGATCGATGGTGCGTGGGAGCCAAACCAGCCAAATCATCACCCCGAAAACGTTCTCCCACTCACCCTACGGTTTGTCGATTGACCGCCACCCATCCCGAAGCAACGACAATCCCCGATCGGTTGGGCAGCGCTCAATCCTCGGTGCATGGGAGTGCCAATCAAGCATCTCGTAACCGTTGGGGCGTTCTCCCATGCACCCTACCGCCCCTGAGAATTAACAGGTTTGCCATAATCGCAGGGTGCGCAGGGCAACGGTTCGCGGATACCTGTCATTGGGTTTGTGCCCTACGCACCGCTGCCATTGACGCAAATCAACCAACTCGTGATCCCGAGAGGCGATCGACGGTGCGTGGGAGCCAAACCAGCCAAATCGTCACCCCGAAAACGTTCTCCCACTCACCCTACGGCTCCTGAGCGGTTTCGCCCCCGATCGCCCGGTCGGTAAATGTACCCAACAACCTCCTAGAATCAGAAGGGTTAACCATTCGCGCTAACGCTTCAAAAGAGCCACAATTTCCCTGTGGTGGGGATTCTGGTGCGCTTCTCAGGTTTTAAGGGGTCTGGATTATGGCTTTCGCGTCGATCGTTCGTGCCTTGCAGCGGTCTCCCTTGACGGAGGAGTTTTTAGGACGGCTCGATCGCGATCGCCAGTTGATTTTTAGCGGCGCGGCCCAGTTGCCCAAGGCCTTCACGATTTCGGCGCTGGCCCAGGCGCGGGGGCGATCGCTGCTGGTGGTGACGGCGACGCTGGAGGAAGCCAGCCGCTGGGCTGCCCAAATGGAAGAGATGGGGTTTGGGGCGCTGCATTTTTATCCCACCTCAGAAGCCTCGCCCTACGAACCCTTTGACCCGGAGCAGGAAACCCTCTGGGGCCAGTTGCAGGTGTTGGCGGATTTGCGGGGGCGATCGCTCCACAGTGACCCGAAGCCGATCGCGATCGTCACCACCGAGCGCGCCCTGCAACCGCACTTGCCCCCCGTGGCGGCCTTTGATCCCTACTGCATCAATCTGGAGCCGGGGGCCGAGTCGGATTTGAGCGATTTGGGGCGCAAGCTGGCACGGCTGGGCTATGAGCGGGTTTCCTTGGTGGAAACGGAGGGCCAGTGGAGCCAGCGGGGCGACATCATCGATGTGTTCCCGGTGTCGTCGGAATTGCCGGTGCGGTTGGAGTGGTTTGGCGACGCTTTGGAGCGGATTCGGGAGTTTGACCCGGCTAATCAACGATCGCTCGATCCGGTGGCGCGGGTGGTGCTGACTCCGACGGATTTTGGGCCGATCGTCCGGGCGGCCTTGGGTTGGGAACCGGAACCCGTGGACGAACCGGAGGCGGAAGCGGAGTTGCGATCGGACGCGGAGGGGGTGCGGCGGCTGTTGGGGCGGGCCTTTGAGCAACCGGCTTGCTTGCTGGACTATCTGCCCGAGGGGACGATCGTGGCGATCGATGAGATCGACCATTGCGGGGGCCATGCCGATCGCTGGGTGGAGCAGGTGGGCGAGCATTGGGCGATCGTCAATCAACACCCGGACAGCTTGCCCCACGGGGAACCCCTGCGACCGATTCACCGCACCTTTGGCGAGGTGTTGGCGGCGCTCGATCGGTTCGATCGCTTCTTTCTCAGTGAGCTGGCGACGGAGGTGGCCTCGCCCCTGATTGCCAACCCGCCCCGGCCGATTAATTTGGCTTCCCGGCCCGTGCCGCCCACACCACACCAGTTCAGCAAGTTGGCGGACTTCATTCGCGGCGAGGTCGATCGCAAATTCGCCATTTGGCTGCTGTCGGCCCAGCCCAGCCGCTCCGTGGCCCTGCTGCAAGAGCACGATTGTCCGGCGCAGTTTGTGCCCAGCCCGCGCGACTTCCAGGCGATCGATCGGCTCCAGGGCAACCACACCCCCGTGGCGGTCAAATATTCCGGCTTGGCGGAACTCGAAGGCTTTGTGCTGCCCACCTATCGGATCACGGTGCTGACCGATCGGGAGTTTTTTGGTCAGCACGCCTTGGCCACGCCCGGTTATGTGCGCAAACGTCGCCGCGCCACCTCCAAACAGGTGGATCCCAACAAGCTGGCTCCCGGCGATTATGTGGTGCATCGCAACCACGGGATTGGACGGTTTTTAAAGCTCGAAAAAATCGTTTTTGATAACCAAACCCGCGAATATTTGGTGTTGCAATACGCCGATGGATTATTGCGGGTGGCGGCGGATCAAGTGGGCAGCCTGTCGCGCTATCGTCGCACCCAAGATAGCCCGCCGGAATTGCACCGGATGACCGGGAAAACCTGGGAAAAAACGAAAGCGAAAGTCCGCAAAACGATCAAGAAATTGGCGGTGGACTTGCTGCAATTGTATGCGGCGCGATCGGAACAGCGGGGCGTGGCCCTGCCGCCGGATATGCCTTGGCAACAGGAGCTAGAGGATTCATTCCCCTACCAACCCACGCCGGATCAACTAAAGGCAACCCAGGACGTAAAACGGGATATGGAGAGCGATCGCCCCATGGATCGCTTGGTCTGTGGCGATGTGGGTTTTGGCAAAACGGAAGTGGCCGTGAGGGCGATTTTCAAGGCCGTCACCGCTGGCAGACAGTGCGCCCTGTTGGCTCCCACCACGATTTTGACCCAACAGCATTACCACACCTTAAAGGAACGATTTGCGCCCTATCCGATTCAAATTGGGCTGATGAATCGGTTTCGATCGCCCCAGGAACGCAAGGAAATTCAACGGCGCTTGGCCACCGGAGAATTGGACATTGTGGTGGGAACCCATGCCCTCTTGAGCAAATCAACTCAATTCAAAGATTTAGGTCTTTTAGTGGTTGATGAAGAGCAGCGATTTGGGGTGAATCAAAAGGAAAAAATCAAAGCCCTAAAAACCCAAGTGGATGTGTTGACCCTCAGCGCCACGCCGATTCCTCGAACGCTCTATATGGCGCTCTCGGGCATTCGGGAAATGAGCTTGATTACGACTCCGCCGCCCAACCGCCGCCCGATTCAAACCCACTTGGCTCCCTACGACCCGGAAGCGGTGCGATCGGCCATTCGGCAAGAACTCGATCGGGGTGGGCAAATTTTCTACGTGGTGCCTCGGGTGGAAGGCATTGAAAAGGTGGCAACGCAACTGGTGGAATTGGTTCCTAGCCTGCGAATTGCGATCGCCCACGGGCAAATGGACGAGGGCGAATTGGAAGCCACCATGCTGTCCTTTGGTAGTGGTGAAGCGGATATTTTGGTCTGTACCACGATTGTGGAATCGGGCTTGGATATTCCCCGCGTCAACACGATTTTGATTGAAGATGCGGAAAAATTCGGGCTATCTCAGCTCTATCAATTGCGTGGCCGTGTCGGTCGGGCCGGGGTGCAAGCCCACGCTTGGTTGTTCTATAACCGCCAGGGATTACTATCAGAAGCCGCCCACAAACGACTGCGCGCGATTCAGGAATTTACCCAACTGGGATCGGGCTATCAACTCGCCATGCGCGACATGGAAATTCGCGGGGTAGGTAACTTGTTGGGGGCGGAACAATCGGGACAAATGGAAGCGATCGGCTTCGATCTCTACATGGAAATGTTGCAAGAGGCGATCGATGAAATTCGCGGCCAAGAAATCCCGCAGGTGGACGACACCCAAATCGATTTGCACCTGACGGCCTTTATCCCGAACGATTACATTCCCGACCTGGAACAGAAGATGAGCGCCTATCGATCGGTTGCCGCCGCCAGCACCAAACGGGAACTCACGGAAATCGCTGCTGACTGGAGCGATCGCTACGGCCCAATTCCGCCCGCTTGCCTACAACTGTTGCGAGTAATAGAACTGAAACAGGTAGCTAAACAGCTCGGCTTCTCTCGGATTCGGATCGAGAATAAACAGCACGTGATTTTGGAAACGCCGATGGAAGAACCGGCTTGGAAGCTGTTAGCGGAAAACCTACCCGACCACCTGCGATCGCGCTTTGTCTACATGCCGAAAAAGGTGATGGTGCGCGGGTTGGGTGTGGTGAAACCGGAACAGCAACTGGACAATTTGATCGATTGGCTAGGTCGAATGCAAGGTGCTTTACCAGAAGCCCCGCTAAAGGCTTCCTAGACAAAACGGAGCTTCCGAGACTTAGCAGCCCATCCAATGACTGGATAGGGCTTCTGCTTGCTGCAAGACGGTTTGAATCGCAGCTTTTTCTAAATCTGGTGGGTAGCCGTGTCTTTTGAGAATGCGCTTAATGGCAGTTCGCAGGCGAGCACGGGCGCTTTCCCGATGGGCCCAATCGATCGTGATGTTTGACTTCAAACTGATCAAGAGTTCGTGGGCAATCACTTTCAGGCTGTCATTGCCCATCACTTCAACCGCGCTTTCATTCTCGGCCAGGGCATCATAAAAAGCGATTTCATCGGCAGATAAACCTTGCTCCTCACCCCGCTGCCGCGCGGCTTGGACATCCCGAGCCAAATTAATCATTTCCTGGATCACTTCAACGGCGCTGATCGCGTTGGTGTGATAGCGGGCGATCGCCTTTTCCAATCGCTCAGAAAATTTCTTTTCTTCGGTAATATTCGTGCGACTGCGAGAGTGGATTTCATCATTGAGCAATCGCTTGAGGGCTTCGAGGGCGAGATTCTTCTTGGGCATTTGCTGAATCTCCAGCAAAAAATCATCGGAAAAAATCGAAAGATCCGGGGAAGACAGCCCAGCCGCCCTGAGGATATCGATCATTTCAGTGGAGGTAATGGCCCGATCGATCATTTGCTGGACGGCAAATTCCCGGCCGGGCGTGGTTGGTTGAGCAGTTGCGGTTGATTGCACCAGCGCAGCGCGGATTGCTTGGAAGAAGCCCACTTCATCGCGAATTTGGCGGCCTTGATCGCTAGAACTGGCCAGGGCGAAGGCTTTGGATAATGCCAAAACCACATCTTGATAGTGGCGGTGGGCGCGTTTTTGGGCGTTTTCATCGGTTTCTTGCTGGGCGGCTTGGTGCTGTTTTTCCAGAACCCATTCGATCGCCTCAGCCATCACCACCAAACGTTCTTGAGCTGTACCTATCAAGCCGCGTTGGTAATCGAAACCGTGGAAAAGGGCGCGCACAATATCGTACTTTTCCAGCATGACGGCGATCGCCTCGGCTTCGTCGATGCCCGTGCGTTCTTGGTCTTGGGCGGAATAATCGCGGAGGGCTTCCTTCAGGCGTTGGGCAATGCCGATGTAGTCCACAACCAGGCCCGCAGGCTTATCACGAAAAACCCGATTCACACGGGCGATCGCCTGCATCAGGCCATGGCCTTTCATGGGCTTGTCCACATACATTGTGTGCAGGTCGGGGGCATCAAACCCGGTCAGCCACATATCCCGGACAATCACCAATTGCAGGGGATCTTCCGGGTCTTTTAGGCGTTTTGCCAGCAGATCGCGGCGGGCCTTGTTGCCAATGTGGGGTTGCCATTCCAGGGGATCAGCAGCAGAACCCGTCATCACGATTTTGATCCGGCCGGTGTTGTCATCCAGGCTGTGCCAATCGGGACGGAGCGCGATGATTTGGTCGTAGAGCTTGATGCCAATCGATCGACTCATACAGACAATCATGGCCTTGCCCATCAAAGCTGCAACCCGATTTTCAAAGTGTTGAACTAAATCGGCGGCAACTAGTTTGAGGCGAGATTCTGCGCCGACTAGCGCTTGAACCGTAGCCCATTTTTGACTCAGTTTTACCCGCTCTGATTGTTCCTCGTCCTCCAAAAGTTCTTCGATTTCCGCATCAATTTGGGGTTTTTGATCTTCGGGGAGTTGAATGCGGGCGAGGCGGTTTTCGTAATAGATCGGCACGGTTGCGCCATCTTCCACGGCGCGGCTGATGTCGTAGATGTCGATGTAGTTGCCAAAAACGGCGGGGGTGTTGACATCACTGGCCTCGATCGGTGTGCCCGTAAACCCAATAAACGAGGCATTGGGCAGGGCATCGCGCAGATATTTAGCGAAGCCGTAGGCCATGTCGCCCGTGGTGCGATCGACCTTGGCGTTAAACCCGTATTGGCTGCGGTGGGCCTCGTCGGCAATCACGATGATGTTGCGCCGATCGCTCAACGTGGGATAGGTGGTTTCGCCTTTCGTGGGGGCGAATTTTTGGATCGTGGTGAAGACAACACCCCCGGCGGCTCGGTTCAGAATGGCTTGCAGGTCTTCGCGACTGTCGGCCTGTTGGGGCGTTTGGCGAATCAGGTCGCGGCACATGGAAAACGTGCCAAAGAGTTGATCGTCAAGGTCGTTGCGATCGGTGATTACAACGATCGTCGGATTTTGTAGGTCAGGATGGCGCACCAGTTGGCCAGCATAGAACGCCATCAGGAAGCTTTTGCCGGAGCCTTGGGTGTGCCAAATTACGCCGGCTTTTTGATCAGTTTGGATCGCAGAAACAGTGCGGTCGATCGCCTTGTGGACGGCGTGGAATTGGTGATAGCCAGCGATGATTTTACGGATGCCGGAGCCGGAGTCGCTAAAGACCGTGAAGTTTTGAATGAGGTCTAGGAAGCGTTGTTTTTCAAATATGCCCTCAATCAGCACGGCCATTTGGGGTTGACCTTTGGGCGCGATCGCTATTCCGTCGATCGTGGGCCAGGGCGCGAAGCGTTCTCGATCGGCCGTGAGGGAGCCGATGTGGGCGGTGAGGCCGTCGGTGGTGATGAGGGCGGCGTTGGTGCGAAAGAGCGTGGCGATTTGGGCTTTGTAGGTTTGGAGTTGATTATAGGCGGCGGTGAGCGTGTCGGTGGAGCTGCCGGGTTTTTTAATTTCGATTACGGCGATCGGTAGGCCATTAATAAAAACCACCACATCGGGGCGGCGTTTGTGGCCGTTTTCAATGACCGTAAATTGGTTGAGGACTAACCAATCGTTATTGTCGGGGTTGGCAAAGTCGATCGCATAGACTTTATCACCGCGAATCGTGCCATCTTCGGCGTAAAACTCCACATCAATTCCTTCAACTAAGGCTTGATGGAGTCGCCGATTCTCTTCAATTAAATTGGGCTTTTCGGTGGCAATGATTTTTTTAAATGCATCATCGCGTGCAGCGGCGGGAATCGTTGGGTTCAGGCGATCAAGGGCGGTTCGCAACCGTTGGCTCAGGATCGTATCGGCATAAGCTTCCCGTTCTGGCTGGGAGCCGTCGGGGTTAACCACAACATCCGCCCGGTAGCCATAGCCGAGGGTTTGGAATTGCTCAAGGAGGAGTTGTTCAACCTGGGCTTCGCCGAGGTAGGGCATGGCGGGAGCTGCTGATTTTTGATCAAGGTTTCTGTTATCGGTTTTTCACTGAACTAACATCCATTTCAGAATACCCAGGACTTTTTGGACGGGCATGGCGGGATAGGTGGTCAAATCAACGGTGACGGTGTTGGCTTCTAGTTTGAGAAATTGCCAAAGTTTGCCGCTGGTGACTGAGCCATAAATCACTGAAATGGGCTGTTCCTGTTGTTGGTTATAAATTTGGGCGGCGACCATTTCGGCGACACATTGGCCGAGGCCAGATTCCAACTCGCCGCGTTTGGCTTCCACGATCATTAGGACGGGTGCATCAATCGTTAATCGACTTTCTGATCGACTAAATAAAAAATCGCAGAAGCCATTCAGACCCCGATCGCGATCGACATCAAATTCTTCACCCGAAAAGAGTTGTACTTGTCGGTGGGCGAGTTTTCTGGCTTCGAGCAGGATGGGACTCACCAACATTTCAGAGAGTGCTTTTTCGGTGCGGGCGGCCTGGGCGATCGGGAACCATTCGGCGAGAATGCTGGCCATTTCGGGCGAGGGTTCTGCGGGCGGCAAGGTTTCGCAGAAGGGAGCATCTTTAACTTTGAGTTTAAATAGGTCTTTGACGGAGTTTAGGGTGAAGTTGTTGTAGGCCATAGCGGTTCAAATAGATCACGTTACCAATTGTTCAATCAGTTCTTCTGGCTGAGATAGGTAGCAAATATTGGAAAATTCAGCAAGTTGGCTGAGATGGCTAGAACTCCACACATCTAAGCTGTCATCAAATAACGAAATGAAGTGTAATGGTTCTGTGGTGAGTTGCAATTGATTTAAGTCAACCCAAGCAGCCACAGCGTTATTCACTTTGCTATTGGCTGCGCCCCGATTGCCGGTGCTTAGAACTTTAATTAAGGTGCTGCGTCGTGGGTGTCTCGTTTGAAAGTCCATCGACCAAGAGCGAGCCGATCGCCCCACTACCTTAATATCTCGTTCATAGGGAATTTGACGCTCTTCTAGAAGGTCGGCAAGATCATCATTCACCGTGCTGGCGAGTCGAGTTCGATTCAGCAACCACAAATTAGATGCAGCGATCGCGCCTTGGGCGAGTCGAGTGATGGCTTCTGCTAGGTTATTTTGCACCCGAACTAACAGCATTCCATCGTATAGTTCAAGTCCATAGGTCACTTGAATATCTTGCAGAAACCATTCTTGCTTTTTAGACAGGGACTGCCGAAACGTTTGCAGATCTAGCCAGCGCAGGGTTTCGCCGAGGTCGGTTAAGGTTTGGGTTTCGGGCTTAAGAAATAAGTCGATTACGTCGCCGTCGGGATAAAGATAGGGAGTCCGAATCCGCACCAAGCCATTCACCTCGGAGCAGGTGTAGAGTTGCCCGATGGTGTCTGCAATCAGTTGGCAGGGTGCGGAGGTCATGGGAATAGGGTTAGTTGCGGGGCGGGGGGCGGTGTCATGATGCCATTATGGATGACTTTTGCTTCTTGACAGAACTGCTGCCAAACCTGGATGGGGTCAGTGGCGGGGGCGGTAATATCGGGCGGAACGTAGGCTTGTTTGTCCCGTAGGGGTTCGTACCAGCGGTGTTTATGGGTTTCCCCGATGCGTTCGCCATCAGGGTTGCGATGTTCTTGGCCCAGATCGAGTCTGTAGATGCACCCTACTTGGCAGTGAATGATGGCATAGGTGAGCTTGGCAATAATAGGGTTGTAGTTGCCTTTGAGAACGATGGGATAGTCCGAAGGGCTGATGATGTTTACTTTGAACCCTGACCAAGGCGATCGCTCTTTTTTCCAAGTAATATCGCCTTCGATCAATTTATTGGGGTCGTTGATCAACGCTTCAAATTCTTCCTGATTCAGCACTACAGCACCTCTTCAGCCATTTTTTCGGCTTCTTTGACTCGGATTTCGCCGGACATGAGCTTGGGGAGGAGGCGATCGCGCAGGTCGGCTAAGGTGCGAGACTGAAGATTATTCTCAAGAGTTTTTTGATGAACAACTCCTAAAAAGTCATCTGTAAATAGCTGAATTAATCGATTGTCTGATGTATTAATAAAGTCCATGCTTGATACAACATCAAATGTAATTTGAGGAAAAGTGCCAGACCGCGATTCAGCCATCATTTGCAAGAAATCGATGTTACTTTGATGAGTAAGAAGAAAATAGATGAATAAGCTCTTTATATCGGAAGTTTGTCTTAAGACCATTAATTTTGTAGAGACGACGTATTCAGGAGCATCAAAATAAACATAAGCAAAACGCTTGTTTTGCGGTCTTATTTCGCTATATAGAATATCTCCCTTTTGAATCGATTTCTTGGCTTGTCCAGGAAGAGTAGAAACATTACTCTTATTGGCATGAAGAAAACTTCCATTTAGAATGTCTCCAGTATTTAGAAAAACAACTTCTGATTTTGTCTTCAGAGGGTATGTTTCGGAAACGCTTCTGACTACATCCCCAAATTTTCTAAACCACCATCCTTGCGGTAAGCCTGTTTGCTCGTCGATCGCCCCCGGAAACAGCGACCACAAATACTCCGGCAGATAGGCGGCGCGGCCCTCCTGTTTGGCGCGGGTGGGGCCAAAGTCCACAAACCAATCCTTGAAAATCGCCCTGGCCATGGCCTCCAAGGTTTCGTTCATCCGCCGATTCAGCTCGATTTTGTCGTCGAGAGCAGAGAGCATGCGGGCGATCGCTTTTTGTTCGGGGAGTGGGGGCAATAAAATGCTCAAGGTTTTGAGATCATTACTATTCAAGCGACCAGTCCCATGACCAGCTAGATCAACAAGATTTAATAAATTTTCTTTATTGCCAAGTAAAAGGTATGGAACAAATTCTTGACAAATTCCAGCTTTCGGGCGAACTGCTTTTATATCCTGGTTGAATGCCATTGGTCTTTGCAAAACACAAATCGGCACGTTGTTAAGCAGAGTCATGCCCCGTGTTAGCAACAGCACCGATCCCGCAGGTGCGAGCTTAGTTCCATTTGCTAAACCTACTTCTGTGATATGGTCTTCGGAATCTTCTAAGAAAAAGCTTTTCATATCCTTAGCCGATACCCAAGGTATACCCCCGCCCCAATAGTCTGATCGTGCCTTTGAAGGAGTTCCTCCAGAGTAAAAATTAATTACTTCTCCCAGGTAAGCCTCTTGCCACTTACTCATTGATTTTCCTCTCTGCCACCTTCTTATCAATCAGTACTCTTTTTCTTACGGGTAGTTTTTCGCTTCGTTGTCGCCTCAATTTCCTTAACCTTGCCCACAACCTCGCCAAAATCATCATCCACCGGTTGTGGTTCCGCCAACTGCATCACACTAAACTTTTCGTATTCCGCCTCCGCCTTTGACTTTGCCAGTGCCGCCTTAATCTTGCCCGCATGGGTCAAAATTTCCCGATCCGACAACTTCAAGAAATCATCTAACTTTGTGATCCAATCGCTCATATACATCGGTCTTCGATTCAGCGCCTGAAGCTCCGCAAACTCCAAATACGCCGACACAATCCGATTCAAAGTCTCTAACTCATCCTGACTCAAATAATTTTTGGCAATTGCCACATCTCCCTTGCGAACCTTGCCATGGGGTGAATTTTTCCAAGACGTTAAACCCATATTCGGCTGGTTTGCATCCGCCCGCTCTGCGATAATTTCCGCCGCCGTGTGACCATGGGCCGCCCAGTGCATCTTATTTTGCACCGTCTTAAAAAATAGCTGCGATGCCTCCGCATTGCCATCGTAATCAATGCTCGTGGCGTAGATGTCCAAGACCTTTTGATAAAACAGCCGCTCCGACGATCGGATATCCCGAATCCGCGCCAGCAACTCCTCGAAATAGTCATCCCCCAGCGTCCGCCCCGCCTTGATGCGCTCATCATCCATCGTGAACCCCTTCACCAGGAGTTCCCCCAAACGCCCGATCGCCCACTGCCGAAACACCGTCCCCCGCGCCGACCGCACCCGCATCCCCACCGCCAAAATCGCCTCAAGGCTGTAATGGTCGAGGTTTCGCTTGACTTGCCGCGCTCCTTCCGTTTGAACTATCCGGAATTTCCGGACAGTTGCCGACGAGTCCAGTTCACCTTCGCTGTAAATGTTGACAAGGTGCTCATTAATGGTCTTAACCGAGACTTGGTATAAGTCAGCCATCAAGCGCTGGGTTAGCCACACCGTCTCCCCAGCCAAACGCACCTGTAAATTCAGCCCCCCATCCTGATAAATCAGAATTTGCCCCCCCGGAGCCTGCGGAACATCGCCAGTAATTTCCATATCTGCCATCGCTTCAGCCTTCCCATGGGCGATCGAACAACTACAAATATCAGGAATCGATACCACCGCCTAGCAAAAGGCCTCAAAAGTCATAGCCCAAGCCCCGCAAATTCTCCCGAATTGCCCCCTCCAGTCTTGCCGACTCCTTGAACTGTTCCGCCAGCGTTGCCGTCAACTCCGCCATCCGCTCCTCAAAGGGCACATCGTCCTCCTCCGTTGCCGCCGCCCCCACATACCGCCCCGGCGTGAGCACATAATTATGACCGCGGATTTCGTCTAAGCTCGCCGATTTGCAAAAGCCCGCCACGTCTTCATAGCCGCTGCCTTCGCGCCAAGCGTGGTACGTGTCCGCAATTTTCGCCACATCCTGATCGCTAAATTCGCGACGGGTGCGATCGGCCATGTAACCCAACTTGCGGGCATCAATAAATAGGATTTCTCCCCGCCGATCGCGCAGCTTTTTATCCCTCGCAATGCCGTTTGATTTGTCCTTTGCCAAAAACCACAAACAGGCCGGAATTTGCGTTGAATAAAACAACTGACCCGGCAACGCAATCATGCAGTCGATCGCATCCCCTTCAATCATTGCCTTGCGAATCTCACCCTCACCGCTCTGTTGCGACGACATCGACCCATTTGCTAACACCACGCCCGCCGTTCCCCTGGGGGCTAAATGATGCCAAATATGCTGCAACCAGGCATAGTTCGCATTGCCCGCTGGCGGGATGCCAAATTTCCAGCGCCCATCTTCCCGCAGGCGATCGCCACCCCAATCGGAAATATTAAAGGGCGGATTCGCCAAAATAAAATCGGCGCGCAAATCGGGCAATTCGTTCTTATGAAATGATCCGTCAGAATTCCAACGAATATCGGAATCAATCCCCCGAACCGCCAAATTCATCTTGCACAGTCGCCAAGTGGTGTAGTTGCTCTCTTGGCCATAAATGGCAATGTCGCCAATTCGCCCCGCGTGATCTTGCACAAACTTTTCCGACTGCACAAACATACCGCCGGAACCACAACAGGGGTCATAGACCCGCCCTTGGAATGGTTGCAGCATTTCCACCATCACCCGCACAACCGATCGGGGCGTGTAAAACTCGCCGCCCCGCTTGCCTTCCGATCCGGCAAATTGACCCAAAAAATACTCGTAGACCCGCCCCAAAACATCTCTGGCAGTATCCTGAGTCTCGCCCAACGCAATATTGGAAATCAGATCGATTAATTCACCCAGCATCACTGCACTGAGTGCTGGCCGGGCGTATTCCTTCGGTAGCACACCTTTGAGTGAGGCATTCTCTTTTTCGATCGCCAACATTGCCTCATCAATCAACTTCCCGATCGTCGGCTGTTTGGCGTTGGCTTGCAGATGTGACCACCGGGCCACCGGGGGAACCCAAAAAACGTTTTCGGCTGTGTACTCGTCCCGGTCTTCCAGAACTTCCGAATCATCGGGAAATTCTGCGATCAGTTCTTGCCGCCGCCCTTCAAAGCGATCGCCAATGTGCTTCAGAAAAATTAAGCCCAAGGCAACGTGCTTATAGTCCGATGGCTCCATGTTGCCCCGTAACTTATCCGCTGCTTTAAACAGGTCGGACTCATAACCAAGGTTGGCACCCTGATTAGTGGTGGATGCGGCAGACTTCGGCATGGAGATAGGGATCAATTCTGAGTTAAGAGACCATTATATTCAGAAGCGAGTAGTGCCTGTGTGGTGATGGCTTTCGGTAACGGATCGCTTACACCGCGAGGCTTACAGTCGCTCATCATTACTGAATTCTGGCACTACTCGAAACTCTATTGCTGCTGGGCTATACCCATTTCAGCGATGGGTAGTTGATTCCCTCAAGTCTGGGCTTGGCTGGCTTTGGGGCGGAAAATGTGGCGGTGATCGCCGCTGTAAAGGCGCGATCGGGCGGTGGTGGCCGTGGTCATGGCATCCAGGGCTGGACTAATCACATAAAGAACGGTGCGAGTTAGTTTTTCCTGGTGGGTGATGCTGGCCAACTCATCCAACCGGCAAAGCACCACTCGCTCATCCTCCCACCCGATTCGGTAGCAAACCGCGATGGTCATCTCCGGTGGGTAATGGGCCGTGAGCTGGTCTTGGGCCCGCTGGGCATGGTGGGCACTCAGGTACAGACAAAGGCTGGCTTTGTGGGCGGCCAGGCTGGCTAGATCTTCCGCGTCGGGCACTTGGGTTTCGCCTCGGGCCCGGGTGAGGATGATGCTTTGCACCAGGTTGGGCACGGTCAGCTCCACAGCCAAACGGGCGGCGGCCGCTTGGAAGGCGCTGATTCCGGGAACCACTTCAAAGGGAATCTCTTGCTCCAACAGTTGGGCCACCACTTCATGGAGTGCGCCATAGAGGGAGGGGTCGCCGTCTTGCAGTCGCACCACCTGTTTTCCGGCTCGGGCCCGATCGATCAACGTGGGCAACCAATCTTCTAAGACGAGCGATCGGGTGTCGATCACTTCCACCTCTGGCCGGCAATGGCTCAACATCGCTTCCGGAACAAGGGAGCCAGCAAAAAAGACCGTATCAGCCGCCGCCAGGAGTTTTTGACCTCGCACGGAAATGAGGTCGGGGTCACCGGGCCCCGCGCCCACAATCCGTACGGTGGCGGGGCGATCGAGGGCCGACTCAGGCAAAGGGGTCATGGGATTGATTGCAGGGCTGGAATCGGAGGTCATGGGGTTTTGCGGCGGGCGGCATTGGAGCCTGGGATAGAGCGCAGGGGCAGCGAGGCGGAGGTGGACTCCGTGGCCCAACGGCGATAGTCAGCGCTCAATCGGTCTACCAAGCGATATTTCATCTTGGCCAGCACTTGGGTCAACAGCAGTTGCCCCGTGGACTGCATGGTGGCGGCCGGCAGACGATCGAGCGGTGGGGGCAATTTTACACGCACCCCTAAATCCACCACGCCCTTCAGGCGATCGCCCGCTGAGGTGCTAATGGCTCGCATTTGGCCCGTCAACTCCAGGGAAAAGCCGTTGTCCAACCCCTTGAGGCCCACCAGTTGGCAACCAACCGATCGCATCCGCACTACGCCTGCTTCGTCAGTCCAAACCCGCAAATCCACCATGGGTTGGAACTGCAAATGAGCAAAGGTTAGGGTTGGCACCGAAAGCCGATAGCGATCGCCCCCCAGGGCCACTAAGTGCCCCGGTTGGGCCGCCGCCAACGCGACCCGGTGCGGCTGACGCAGATATTCAGCGACCGGGCGACGCATTGGCGGCATCGGCATATCGATCGTCTGTGAGGCAGAGAAGCCAGCAGCCACCGAAAAAGTCTCCGCGTTAGGTTCAACTCATCCTTGGGCAACGGTGGTCACCGCCGGGCTGTCACCACAGGACAGCTCCTTGGCAAGCGGTTGACACGGATTAGACCCGATTAGACCCAAATTTTGGGGACTAAGCATGACTTAACGCTACCCAATGCATTCCATCATACCGGTTTGGCGATCGGCGGGGGGCGGCCAGCCGAACCCGAGCGATCACCCAGAGTGGCGGTGCATTTTGCCAAAACCCTGGTCTCGGGGCGATCGGTTGGCTCCAATTCGGCCCAAGACTGGGCGCATCAACCGGCACAGTCGGGATCTGGAAATCGTATTCTGAGAACTATCTGCGAAGAACTTTCTGCGGAGAACTTTCTGCAAACTGGGCAGCGATTCAAAACGAGGGTTCATCAACGGTTCTTGATGGCCGCTGCCGATTCTGCATCCTGCAACTCCCTAATTCCGCATACCGGATTTCATACCCCATATTCTGGCGATGGCGATGGCGATGACCGATTCCCCCCACCCAATCACGATTGGCTACCTTGGCCCGGCGGGAACCTATGCCGAGGCCGCCACCACCGGCTATGCCCAGTGGCGATCGAGCCAGGAAGCCTTCCTAGGGGAGTTTCGCCCCTACCCCAGCATTGCCAAAACCCTGGAAGCGGCCGCCAGCGGCGAAGTGCCCCTGGTGGTTGTGCCCGTGGAAAATTCCATTCAAGGCAGCGTCACCACCACCCTCGACACCCTTTGGCAACTGGAGGGGCTACATGTGCAACAGGCGGTGTTGCTCCCGATCGCCCATGTGCTGGTGACCCAAGCCCCAGACCTGAAGGCGATCACCACGGTCTATTCCCATCCCCAAGCCCTGGCTCAATGTCAGCGGTGGATCGAAACCCATTTGCCCAATGCCAAGCCCCTGCCCACCAATTCCACCGCCGAAGCCTTGACCAACGTGCAGGAACAGCCCCAAACCGCTGCCATTTCCTCAGAGCGAGCGGCCCAACTGTACGATTTGCCCGTTTTGGCTCGTGATATCAGTGATTGCCCAGACAATTGCACCCGATTTTGGGTCATTGCCCGAGAACCGGCGCACCTCACCGGCAGCCACACAGCGATCGCCTTCTCAACCATTAACCGGCCCGGCTCCCTTTTGCAGCCCCTGGCCACCTTGGCGGAACGGGACATCAATCTTTGTCGGATTGAATCTCGTCCTTCCAAGCGTGGACTGGGGGATTATGTTTTCTTTTTGGATTTGGAAGCCGGGCAACAGGAAGCTCGCACCCAGGCAGCATTGGCAGAACTGCGCGATCGGGTGGAAACCTTGAAGGTGTTCGGCAGTTACGATGCCCTGAAGCTGACCTAGGACTTTTTGACCCAGGCGCGTTGGGCAAACCTGGCGAGATTTCGCTGAATCGCTCTGAATCGCGCTGGATCAAGAAGGCTAATTGCTGAGATCGCGAGTAATTTAGTGCGATCGATTGCTGGCTGAGGGTTGGGGCAGTTGCAGAGGCCGCGCTGTGCCCGCCAAGTCCGCCGGAACTGTCACCGCAGCCGAATGGCGGCGAGACTGCTTCACCAAGTGGTTAAACAACTGTTCGTAGCGATCGAGCGACGAGTCAAAGCTATACATCTCCAGCGCATGTTGGCGACCCTGACGACCCAACCGTTCAGCCCGATCGGGATCCTGAGCCAGGGCCAAAATCGCCTCCGCCAAAGCCTGGGGCGACTCCGGCTCCACCACAATCCCCGCCTCACTGCGCCGGATGGCCTGGGCCGCCGTGCCATGGCCCGGCACAGATCCAATGATCGGCCGGCCACTGGCCAAAATGACCTGGGTTTTCGAGGGCATATTGAAGCCCACCACGTTGCGCCGCTGCACAATCAAGCTCACATCCGCCGCCGCCATCATTTCCGGCAGTGCTTCCCGAGGTTGAAAGGGCAACAGCTTGACCCGATCGCTCACGGCATTTTCACGGCAATATTGCCCCAATCGCTCGATCGCCCGCGCCTCACCCACAATCACGAACTGAATTTGGGCCGCCTCGGGCCGGCCATCCAGCACCTTCGCCGCATCAATCACCGTTTCCAGCCCTTGGGTCAAGGCAATGTTGCCCGAATAAAGCACCACAAACTTGCCCTGTAACCCATGGGCTGCACGAAATGCATTGTTCTTCGGCATGGGCTGCACAAAGTTCACATCCACCCAGTTGGGAATCAGGGCAATCTTGTTGGGCGACACCCCCTTGCTCACCAGGTTGTCCACAAAACCCTCCGCGATCGCGCTGATCGCCGTTGAGGTTTTGTAAGCAAATCGCTCCAGGGCCTCAAAAACCTGAATCGCCCGCTTGCTGGTAATCAGCCCCGTATGCACCGCCGCTTCCGGCAAAATATCTTGCAAATTTAGGATCAGCGGGCAGCGATACATCCACCGCAGCAGGGCCGCCGGAACCGTTGCCGCCAACGGAGGCGAAGTCATCAACATCACATCGGGCCGCCAGCCATTTAGGGCCCGCAGGAAACTCGTGATCGCAAAACTACCATCTAGGGCCAACCGCGTCAGCAGGCCGGGCTTGGGTCGAATCCAGACATAGCAGCGATCGATTCGCACGTTGTTAATCACTTCCGTGCAATACAACTTGCCCCGATAGCCTTCGTAAATCCGCCGTTCCGGGTAGTTTGGCATTCCCGTCAAAACGCGAACTTCATGACCACGCCGAGCCAGCCCCTCCGCTAGCTCAGTCATCAACGGTGCAATCCCGATCGGCTCAGGATGGTAGTTGTAGGAATAGATCAGAATCTTCATAGCCTTGGGTTTACCAGGTTAAGGGTGACGTAGAACAAGGAGTGACTATGTTGTGGTTTCGCCCATTCAATTGCACTTGAGCATCCCGCAATCCAGCCGATCATGACGCGGCCGTTCCTATTCTGTTGATTCCCTGACGCAGCGTCTGTAACCAGGAAAAACCGCAGGCTGCGATCGGGGGCACACCCTAACACCCTTAGGATTGGTTGAAGTGCAGTTTTCATGGGTCAAAGCACCTGTGACCGGGCGATCGCGAATTCACACCACCACCCTGTATAACCTCCGCCTAAGAACCGGTGCAAAACTCACTGCGTCCAGCTCAAAGACGCGCCACTGACTCCTGATCATCCGTCAGCAAAATGGTCAAGTAACTCAATCAAAATGGGTCAGGACGCGATCGGCAATGACCAAATGGGCAGTGGGATCATGCAAACTGCTCGATCGGCTCTGAACCGTGCTGAATCAATATCACTGGATTCTTGGTGCTGAATTAATCGCACTGAATGAATCACTGAATGAATGGCATTGAGGTTAACCCATTCCAACCTCCAATTCGGGATATGGTTTTTAGACTCCGGTCTAAATTCAGCCTTAAATCTAAGATCTAGTCCCTGATTCAGTCTGAAATCTAGTCTGGGATTCAGTTTTCAATAAAGCTTTGGGTTGAAAATCTTGGGTTGAAAATCTTGAGTTGCGTCTTACATCGCATTTTGCAGAGCAAGGCTAACCAAAGATGCCAGATTTCGCTGAAATTGTCCCTGATATGGGCCGATGAAAGCACTGGCGAAGAGGAGATCAGCGCAGGCGAATTAGAGTAGATCCCAGCCGATTGGAGTAGATTCCAGAAAATTGGAGTAGATGGCGAACTGCTAATCCCCAATTAGAGCTTACTCCGAAGATCGATTAGATGTTCAGCTAAAATTTCCAATTCGTAATTTTTTCCGAGAGATCCTTAAAGGGTCAATGTTTCCCTTGCTGTCACGATGGAGAGCGATCGAGCGATCGCCCTTGCCCTCCGGTTCCGCCAACTCATGCTTGGAGATTACTCTTGAGAATTTCTGGCATTCAGCCAAAAAAAACACCACATCTGGCAAGGGACAAACCCACGACCAAACATGGTGTGATTGCAATTTCTGAAGAGTGGAAAACGTTGTGCGGTTTGGGCAACTGGTCTGGAATTAACCTCAACCGACTGAAGCCGACCTTAAGCCGTTGGGTTCATCAACAGGATCAGAGCTGCGATCGGGTCAATTGTTGCACGATGAACGTTCAATGGGCGTTCAATCTTTTCTGGCTTCTCGGGCAATTGAGGGCGATCGAACCGCTGACCTGAACCCAATTGACCCGCCGGAAACCTAGAAAGCCTTAGGAGCCAGTCGTTTGAGCGTTCAGCAGTTGCTTCAGCTTCGCCAACTCACCGGCCCAGCGGGGATCTGGCTGGGCAGAAGCGGCGCTGCTTTCGGCAACCACAGCCCCACCAGGGGCACGACGACCGCCACCGTTGCCTTTTTTGCCACCACCACCGCCACCGCTGCGGCGAGCTGCCTTGACGGGGCTAGCTTCGGCGCTTTCGGGGGCTTCGTCATCGCCCTTGCCTTTGCGGGGCATGGCTTTCTCAATTTTCAGCACGGTGTCTTTGAAGGTGGAACCGTTGAACTGTTCGATGATTTGGTCGGCGAGTTCATCAGTGGGAACCGTCACGAATGCAAAACCGCGACATTTTCCGGTTTTGCGATCGACAATGACCTTGGTGGAGGTCAGGTCGCCCGTGCCGGCAAAGACGGCTTCGAGTTCTTTGCGATCGACTTCTTTGGGCAGATTGCCAACGTACAGGCGAATGGACATGACGGATCCCTCTGATGGTTTGCAGCAAGCGCCAGGAGACTAAGCGCCGGGTGACTGGATGTGGTGGTTGGCAGTTACCATTCGGTTGCCATTGAATCGAGAGCACCTCGATGGAAAAGACAAGTTTGGAAAACTTGCCAGCTCTGAGCAAAACACAGCTCGCGCGGGGATATCAAACGCTCTGCTGCAAGCTGCTGAATAAAGGTTGTTTGATAACTATTCAATTCAAATAGACTTGCTATTGCTCAATTGAAAGGAAAGGATCTGTCGCCAGTCTTGAGCAGTCAAGCGCTGACCTTTAGCCATCCGGAGCCGTGTGACCCGTGCGTTGTCGATCGGGTGTGTTGCTGCTGAAGATTTTGCCACGATGGGGGCAGCAAAACTCACCAAACAGTTAAAACAGCATCGATCGAGCGGCTGGTTTGCTGGCATAAAAGTCTATCACGACGCTTTGCAAATTGGGCCAAGATCTCCGGGGGCTGGGCAACGGGTTCGATCGCAGCGGTGATTGCTACCCCGATCGTGAAAAAGCCAGCCGTTGGGGCGGCTGGCCGTGCTTGCTGTGTTGGGAGAATACCAATTAAAACCTGGCCGGGGATGTCATCGACTTTGCATTTTGAGTGACAAAGACGCACACCATCGCAGTTTCAGCAGTTTCAACGAATAGGGTTGATGGCAACTTGAAGCGGCGGTTAGTGCTTGACAGTTCTCCGGGCGTTGGCTAATTAGCCTCCTGTGAAGAAATGTAACATCAATGAAGCAACACTGTAAATCTGGCGTAGGGAATCGGTGGAAATTTGCATGTTGGGGAAATTTGAATATTGGGGAAATTTGAACACCAGAGATTTGGACACTAGATCTGGACACTCAGGGATTCCGAGCAGTGGAAAGCCGGGAACTTGAAAAATCGGGAACTTGAAAAATCGGGTAACCCTAGAGCTAGGCGGGGCTTGGGCGATCGCGCCGACGGCGGCGGTATCCGGGCCGATCAGGCGCGTTGAAGTGCCAGTAATGATGCAAATACAGCCGCTCTAGGGTACGACAATCGCGCGTAATGGCCATTTGCTCCCGTCGAGCATAGGCCCGGAACAGATTGCCCAGGGTGAGGGCCAACAGCGCCACCACCAGCCCGATCGCCGTGGAAACCAGCGCTTCACTCAGACCCGCATTCACGCGGCTGGGGCCCTCCCCGGCCCAATCGAGACCCGCAAAGGCTCCCATCAGGCCAGTGACCGTGCCCAACAGGCCCAACAACGGAGCCAGGGCCGTCACGGTTTGCAACCACAGGTCAAAGCGCCGCAGTTGGGGCCGTTCGGCTTGGGTGGCGGCGCTGAGGGCCAAGCGAAAGGCGATCGGGTGGGGGCGGTGTAGCTCCAAGGCGGCCAAACTAATGCGGGCGATCGGGAGGCCGTCGGCATATTGCTGGAACCGGGCGATCGCCGCCTTGGCATCGCGTCCATACAGCTCAAAAACCGCTGGAACCAGTTGGGATCGATCGCGCCGCACCTGGGCCCAGAACCAAGCCCGCTCGATCGCCACCGTCACCGTCGCGATCGATCCCAACAGCAAGGGCACAACCACCGGCCCACCCGCCTGCAAAATAGCCCAAGCAATCATGGGCGACTTTCTCCCATCGTTTTCATATGTATGGCGCTTGCCAGATCATCCCCCACCTTTATTCCCAGTCCGTGCGATCATCGCCCAACCTGTTGATCAACCTCTCAGCGCACTGTCAAATAGCGCAACCCAATCAGCAGCAAAAAGCCCCCATACAGTTTCTTCATCAGGGCCGAACTGATGTAGGGTTGATTGGCGAATATTGCCCCAAAGTAATTCCCCACCAGCAATCCCACCACAATCAACAACCCGTACTTGATGTTGAGATTGCCGTTGCGGTAATACACCATCGCCCCCAACAGCCCGATCGGCAACACCTGAGCCGCAAGGGATGTGCCCGTTGCTAATTTTTGGTCTAGGCCCAGCCACAGCACCATGGCCGGCACCATAATCGCCCCGCCGCCAATGCCAAACAGGCCCCCCGCTAACCCTGCCGCCAATCCAATCAGCAGCAATTGCCAAACCACGTCCGTCATTCGGTTTTCTCCTTTCTTGAGCAATTCTGGTTTTTGATGTTCAGCTTGCCTGTGAGCGCAATTTCGGCAATTTCGAGTGAATCCCTTGGGCTTGGTACTGGAGCCTAAGCCTGAGCGAGTCATGCTCCCAAGCGCTGTCTCGTCAGACTCTGGCACTGTTTTTGGAACCAAGACAAGTTAAAGGCGACACATTTTCCTTGGCAAGACCCGAGTGATCAGCGTTGATACGGGATTCATCAACCATCCACTCCCCTTTAACGAAGTATCAATTGGCGATTCAATGATGAATCAACCCGATGAATTAACCCGATGCATCAACCCGATGCATAAATCTCAATTAATTAACCCCCGATCAATGATTTCCTGATTCTCGATTCATTGGATCCTATAAATCGATCATGAGATCCATACATTGCCCTATTCTTCATGATCATTCCTTTAAGAGTGCGATCGGTCATTGATTGGATTATGAATCCATTTTTGATGCTGATTGAATAGTGAACTAATTACTGAGTACAGATCACTGAGCAAAGATTGCAGCAAAGCCATGCCAAAACCTCGGAAACGCTTTGGTCAACATTGGTTGAGAAGTGAAAAAGCCCTTGCCAAAATTATTTCAGCGGCGGAACTGACCCCGAAGGATCGGGTTTTGGAAATTGGCCCCGGTCAGGGGGTCTTGACTCGGCAATTGCTGGATCAGGCGGGGGCAGTGGTTGCCGTTGAGTTAGATCGCGATCTTTGTCCTGAGCTGGTGAAAAAGTTTGGGCAGCGGGACAATTTCTTGCTGCTTCAGGGCGATATTTTGACTTTAGATTGGCCGGAACAGTTGGCAGCTTTTCCCAATCCCCAGTTCCAAAATCCCAATAAGGTGGTGGCCAATATTCCCTATAACATTACGGGCCCAATTTTGGAGCATTTGTTGGGGACGATCGCCCAACCGCGATCGCAACCCTTTGAGTCGATCGTGCTGTTGGTGCAAAAGGAAGTGGCCCTGCGGTTAGTAGCGAATTTGGGCAGCAAACATTACAGTGCCCTTTCGATTCGATCGCGCTTTTTAGCGGATTGCTCTTGGGTTTGCGATGTGGGAGCCAAGGCTTTTTCACCGCCGCCCAAGGTCGATTCAGCGGTGGTGAAAATTCAGCCCCGCCCTTTTCCGCAGTCGCCGCAAAATGTGAAGCGCTTTGAAACATTGTTGAAATTGGGCTTTGCCAGTCGCCGCAAGATGTTGCGCAACAATCTAAAAAGCGTCGTGGATTTGGATCAGTTGCGTCATACTTTGGTTGAGCTGGCAATTCCTGAAACGGCGCGGGCAGAAGAACTGAGCCTGGAGCAATGGATTCAGTTAAGCGATCGCTTGGTTTTGGGTTCTTTGTCGATCGAGATCGCAGCAGGAGAAGCGGAAGAATCGATGGACAATGTTGCACCTTGAATACTGCACCCTAAAGACTGCACCTTGAATACTGCGAATACTGCATCTTCAATGACCAAAGACCAAAATTCCTGAACCTTAATTCCTGCGCCAAAATTCCTGAACCTTGATGCCAATGGATTGCCCATGCAAATTTATCTAGACCACAGCGCCACCACGCCGCCCTGTGATGTGGCGATCGCGGCGGCCCAACGGGTGATGACGGAACTATGGGGAAATCCGTCAAGCATTCATAGTTGGGGCGATCGCTCGGCCATGGTGCTGGAAACGGCGCGGTTGCAGGTGGCGACGTTGATTAATGGGGATCCCACGGGGGTGATTTTCACCTCGGGGGGCACGGAGGCGGACAATTTGGCGATCTTGGGGGTGGCCCAGCGGTTCACCCAACCGCGCCATATCATTTCCTCGCAGGTGGAACATTCGGCGATCGAGCGAACCTTGGAGCGGCTGGAGGCCCAAGGCTGGGCGATTACGCGCTTGCCGGTCGATCGCGCCGGACGGGTGAATCCGTCGGACTTGGCTTTGGCCATTCGCCCGGAAACGGTGCTGGTGTCGATTATTTTTGCCCAAAGCGAGGTGGGAACCCTGCAACCGATCGCGGAGTTGGGGACGATTACCCGGCGATCGGGCGCATTATTCCACACGGACGCGGTGCAGGCAGTGGGCCGGGTGGCGGTGGATTTGCAAACCCTGCCGGTGGATTTGCTGTCCCTCTCCAGCCACAAGATCTACGGCATTCAAGGGGCTGGGGCCCTGTGGGCACGGCCGGGGATTAATTTGGCTCCCCAGTTGCTGGGCGGTGGCCAGGAGAGTAAGCGGCGATCGGGAACTCAGGCCCTACCGGCGATCGCGGCCTTTGGGGCAGCGGCGGAACGCATGGCCCAAACCTGGGAAACAGAGGCTCAGCGGCTTGGTCAACTGCGCGATCGCTTGTTTGAGCGTTTGGCTCCCCTGCCCGCTTTGCATCCCACGGGCGATCGGCTCCATCGCTTGCCCCACCATGTCAGCTTTTGTTTACGGGGACGGTTGCCCCTGCCCAGTGGTCGGGATTTGGTGCGCCAGCTCGATCGGGCGGGCATTGCTGCCAGCTCTGGATCCGCCTGTAGCAGCGGCAGCCTGACCCCGAGTCCCACCCTGTTGGCCATGGGCTACGATCCCGCCGAAGCCACAGCGGCCCTGCGCTTAAGCCTGGGCCAGAGCACCACGGAAGCGGATATTGATTGGACTGCGTTGGTGTTGGCTCAAGTGCTGGAGCGATTGGGCGTTGGCCAACTCAATGGCGGCGATCGCGACTCGCAACGTTCGGTTTTGGGGTGCGCGACTCCGGGGCCTTGCCGATACACTTGAGGCAAATCCCCTAAGTCTAAATCCCTAGCGCGTGTGACGACGCTCTCGACGATTGCGGCGAACCCCAAACCCGCGATGCCGCTTCCCTCCCCTGCTCTGAGCGATCGCCCGCTCGATCGCCAACGGATCGATCGACCAACTATGAATGGATGGGTGTTACCAACGGTGGGTCATCTGCTTGCTCCCCTTACCCCCGGAGCGGGCCCAGGAACCCTATCCGCCGAGGCCCAATGGCAGGGGGCCACGAAGGCGATCGCCCAAATCATGGCCCAATCCATGGAAGCGGCCGACGCGATCGAAGCGGCCTTCATCACGGACTTTGCGGAAGCCTTACCCTCCGAAGCGATCGATCAAGGGGTCGTGCTGTTGGGGCCCCTGCCCTTGTTTACGGGGTCTTGGCTCGATCGCCTCTCGGTCTGGACATTCAGCAGCCACCTTTGGCAATCCCTGTGGCTGTTGCCCTCCGCCGATGGGGGCGAACCCTGCCCGGAAGTGACGGAACGGGCGATCGGCCTAGCTCCGGTGGATCCCCTGGCCGCAGAATCCTTTTGCGTGGTGCGAATGCGGGACTTTAGCTTGGCCCTCTCGCTCCAAGAAGACTCCACCGGTCAACTAGTTTTTCGTTTCTCCTTTGAGCCTCAGGCGATCGCCGCCGTCTGGCAAGCCTTGCGGGCCCGGGTGCAACTGAACGCCCCGCAGCAGCTCGGGCCGTTTGATGCCCTGGCTCAACAGTTTCCCTTGGTGGAACCCAGCTATCGGATCGTCAGCGCCTTCACAGAGCGCCTGCTGCAAGCCCTGCCAGCTCCCAGCAACCCCGCCCATTCGGAGCCGCGCCGTCGCCCCCTGCGGGCCTCAGCCCGGCCGCAACCAGCCAAACCCGCGATCGACCTGGAGCTTTTGCAAGCCCTCGCCCACAGCGTCCGCACGCCCCTGGCCACGATCCGTACCTTCACCCGTCTGCTGATGCGCCAGCAAAATTTGCAGGACAAGGCGGTGAACTATATCGAAAAAATCGATCGGGAATGTACCGAACAAATCAACCGCTTTGACCTGATCTTCAAAGCCGTTGAACTGGAAACCAGCAACAGCGCCCACCTGTCCCTCACGCCCATTCCCCTGGCCCAGGTGTTTCAATCCAGCATTCCCCGTTGGCAACAACAGGCCAGCCGCCACAACTTGGAACTGACGGTGAAGCTACCGCACAAACTACCCACGGTTGCCAGCGACCCCACCTTGCTCGATCGAATGTTGGCGGAAATTATTGAAAACCTGGCCCGCACCCTGCCCGCCGGTAGCCGCATCGACATGGAAGCGGAAACGGCCGGCAGCCAACTGAAGGTGCAATTGCGCTACGACGCAATGGGCGCAGCCACCCGCCTGGAATCGCTGAAGTCGATCGGGCAGTTGCTGACCTTCCAACCGGAAACCGGCAGCTTTGGCCTGAATTTACATGTCACCAAAAACCTATTCCAGGCGATCGGGGGCAAACTCACCATCCGGCAGCGGCCCCAGCGCGGCGAAGTGATGACCATCTTCTTGCCCCTGCAATAGGGCGCTGCTAGAGGACGGCCCGCCATCCACTACCAACGGCGCGATCGCACCCCCCAAACGCCCAACAGCAGCAACACCCCCATCGCCAAAAACAAAACGCCAAACACAATCCCCGGCACAAAGCCCAACAGCCCCATCCCCCGCAACAACCACAACACCGCCGTCACCAGAGCCAACAGGCCCAACCAATTCCACCAAGGAGCCGGCCGCAAATAGGGAGGGGTCATAGCAAAACGTTCAATTTCAGAATCAGGGACTTAACAAAAACAGCAGAGCCAGCCGCCAAGGGCTATCCCACAGGGTGAATCAGCTCTGGCTCTTCAGCCATCCTCGTATTAGGCAATTCTGCCATTCACGGGAGATCTTCAAAGCAAATCTTCAGTCGCCATGGGGATGTGAACAAAGCAAGGGCGATCGCCTGATGTCCAAGCGATCGCCCTCAACAGAACATGAACAGTTTTCAAAAGCTAGCCAAAACGGCAGCTCTTAGCAGTCGCGATTTAGTCGATCGCGTGCTGGCGCTTTTTCGCAGCCACGCCAACCGCCGTCCCCACAACCAACAGACCCAGCAAGCTAACCGGCTCAGGGGTGGAGGCCACTTCCGTCAAGATGACATTATCAATGTAGGCTCCGTGGGTGTCCCGCGTGCCCAGGTAGTTGAACTGCAAGCGCGTTAGATCAGACACCGCCTTCACCAACAGAGGGCCGCTGTTGAGCCAGTTGGTTTGACTGCCGCCGTTACCCGCATTGAAAACCTGGTTGAAGCTGGAACCAAACAAAACGGAGAAGGCATTTTGGTCTTTGCCGCCTTTCCAGTTGTTCGCAATTCCCGGACGAGCCGAGTAAACAAAGGAAAGTTCATAGGTCTTTCCTGCTTTGGTCACGATGTCTTGGAACAGGCCCAGCTCGGATGCGTTGCTGTCGTAGAAGTGGCTGTCGAGTTCCACCAGGTTTTTGCCATCGTAGGCTTTCCCGGCCACCCCGGCTTGCACCTCAATTTTGCCGCCACTAGTGGCAGACCAACCCTCAATTTCGGAAAAAGTCCGCCAGCCGCCGTTGAGGGGAGCGCCTGGAGTCACTTCAAAGCTGCCGTTTTTAACCAGGTTGGCAGCCTGTGCGGGCTGGGTGGCAATCAGAGCAGGAACTAGGGCAAGAGCCAGGGTGCTAGCAATTTGTTGGAAGCGTTTCATAGTGACAATTTTTCCGCAGTAGTGGAGAGGTCTAGCACCCAACGTTTAGGTTCTTGAGTTACATCCTAGATCACACTTTGAAAAATCGGTTTAAAGATTAAGTGATCTCTAGACAAAGATTCTATGAAGCACGCTTAGCACTTCATGATCATGGCTTTGAATTATGAATTCAAGCCATAAATTTATATCCGAAAAAATGCTTTCAAGATAATGACAAGTATTTAGAAAATTTCTATTTTTTGATGGAATTAATTTATACAAAGGCTGAATCAAGCACAAAATTCAGAAAAAATGGTTGAATTTCAAAAAACAATTTAGATTACAACATTTTCTAACTCTTTCAATGCAAAAGATTTAAAATATTCACAAGGATTTGCTCTAGATCAACCACGATGCTCGTAATGACTAATCACAATCAAAGCCCCTGTTTGGGTCAGGGGGCTGACTTTTAAGACCGAATTTCTAGAGATCTTTTTCAGATTCTGACGGGCCGATCGGGCGCGATCGCCAGATCCACCAAGCCCCTGCACAGAGCGTGCAGTTACCGATTACCGTCGTGGCCGCTTGCACCGTCACCAGCCATTCCAAGCGCGGCGCATTGTCAAAAAAGTGCCAAGTACAGGCGCACATGGCGCTCACTAGGGCTGGCAACATGCCCCAACTGAGGGCCCGCCAGCTCGGATTGTCGGTGAGATCGCCGTAGCGCCAAATCAGCACGATCGCCGTGATCCACTCAATGACGCTAGAAACATGCACGATCCAAGTGGGAATTGATAGGGCATTCATAGAAAAAGTGGTCTACCGTTTTGATGCTTTGAGCCATTTTGAACAACTGGGGGAACGATTGGCAGAAAGATTGGGGGATGGTTGATCGCCCTGTCAGCCAACCATCCCCCAACTAACCGTTAGATCACCGTTAAACCGCTGCCATTTCCGGTTTGCGGCCCAACTGCGTCAACAGGCGATCGGCAATTTGCGGCCCCGTCAGACCCAAACTTTGCATCGACTGGCTCGGCGTGGCGTGCTCCACCAAAATGTCCGGCACACCCAAGCGGGTCACCGGCACGGCCACACCCGCATCGCCGAGGGCTTCTAGCACCGCCGAACCGAAACCACCCATCAGGCAGCCTTCCTCGATCGTCACTACCCGGCCAATCTTCTGGGCCAGGGGCACAATCAACTCCGTATCCAGCGGCTTCACGAACCGGGCATTCACCACCGTAGCTTCAATGCCGTGCTCACTAAGGATTTCCGCCGCTTGCATGGCCGGATAGACCATCGTGCCGTAGCCCACCAGCAACAGATCATCGCCGGTTCGCAGCACTTCGCCCTTGCCGATCGGCATTGGCTCCCAACCCGCTTCCAGCAACGGCGCACCCACGCCACTGCCCCGGGGATAGCGCACGGCGATCGGGCCCGGATGAGTTACGCCCGTCACCAGCATCCGCTGGAACTCCGCCTCATCCTTGGGAGCCATGATCGTCAGGTTGGGGATGCAGCGCAGGTAGGCAATGTCATACATTCCCTGGTGCGTGGGCCCGTCGGCCCCAACCACGCCGGCCCGATCCATACAGAAGAAGACCGGCAGATCCTGGATGCAAACATCGTGGATCACTTGGTCAAAGGCCCGCTGCAAGAAGGTGGAATAGATCGTGACCACCGGGCGCGCCCCCTCGCAGGCCATGCCCGCCGCCATGGTCACGGCGTGCTGTTCGGCAATGCCCACATCCACATACTGGTTCGGCAGCTTGGCTTGGAATTTATCCAGGCCGGTGCCGGTGGCCATAGCGGCCGTGATCGCCACAATTCGAGGATCGTTTTCCGCAAGTGTAATCAGGGTTTCTGCAAAAACTTTGGAGTAGCTGGGCGGCGTGGGCTTGCTGGCGGGTTTGGCCTTGCCCGTTGCCAAATCAAAGGGATTTTGAGCGTGGTAACCCACTTGATCTTTTTCGGCGATCGCGTAGCCCTTGCCTTTGGTGGTGGCCACGTGGACGAGCACAGGGCCCTTTTGCTTGTGGCCTTCGCGGAAGATGTCAATCAGTTCTTTAATGTTGTGACCGTCAACGGGGCCCATGTAGGTGAAGCCCAGTTCTTCAAACACTGCGCCGACTTTCGACACGGCCAGACGCTTCATGCCTTCTTTGACCCGATCGAGTTCCGGCGACAGGGAACCACCAAAGAACGGCAAATGCTTCACCTGCTCTTCGATGTTGTCCGTCAGGAATTGCATCGGCGGGCTGAGGCGCATTTTGTTCAGGTAGCGCGACAGGGCCCCGACGTTGGGTGAAATGGACATGTCGTTGTCGTTCAGCACCACCATCAGGTTGGTGTCGGGCAGGTGGCCCGCGTGGTTAATGGCTTCAAGGGCCATCCCGCCGGTCATTGCGCCGTCGCCGATGATCGAAACCACTTTGTAGTTTTCGCCGGCCATGTCCCGAGCGATCGCCATGCCCAAACCGGCGGAAATGCTGGTGGAGGCGTGGCCCGCGCCGAAGTGATCGAACTTACTTTCACAGCGCTTGAGATAACCGGCAATGCCGTCCTTTTGGCGCAGGGTATGGAACTCGTTGTAACGACCGGTAATCAGTTTGTGGGGATAGGCTTGGTGGCCCACGTCCCAGATCACCTTGTCGCGATCGAGGTCAAGGGTTTGATAGAGGGCGACTGTTAATTCCACCACGCCTAAACCGGGGCCCAGGTGACCGCCGCTGGTGGCAACGGTTTGCAGATGTTTTTCTCGAATTTGGCGGGCAATTTCTTCTAATTGGGCGATCGACAGCCCATGAAGTTGATTGGGGTGAGTAAGTTCGCTCAGATGCATAGGCGGCCACCTTGGGTGTTGGATATGGGGAATTTTGGTTTTGTACTGACCCCTATCGACTCTAACGAATCTCCATACCGTTTTTATATTTGGCGCAAATTGATTGCCGCGATCGACCGCTCATCCAGCGGGATCCAAAATCGTTGACCTTACGGTTTCCGCAGTGCGTGGTCAGTACATTGCTTTTGAGTGACCCATTCCCTGAAGATAGAAATTGACATCTGTAAAAGATTGGGATCTTGAGATCTAGGGATCTGCAAAGCAAGCGGCACTGGTGCATCACCATCTAGCGCCTTGGGCCAGTCGCTTGGGGATCAGCGCCTTGGGGGGAGCGGCCCCTTGGGGATCAGGGGCGAGGCGCGATGCTTTGGGGTTGTCTGCGGGTGGGGACGATCGATCCTCTGTTCAGCACCGTCTAGCCCGTCAATCGCTAGTCTTGGGCCAACGGTGGCGATCGTGTTGATGCACAGGTTAAGCAGCTATGGAATTAGAGTTACAGAAGCCACGCAAAGGCACTCAGGAACAGCTATTGATGGGGATTGCAAACCGGATTCGGCAGTCCCTGGAGCTGAGCGAAATCCTGGCGGTGACGGTGGCGGAGGTGCGGGCTTTTTTGGAGACCGATCGGGTCAAGATTTACCAATTTTCGCCCGAGGGCCATGGCACGGTGGTGGCCGAATCCCTCGTGCCCGATCGACTGCCTTCCTTGAAGGGGTTGCATTTTCCAGTGGATGATATTCCGCCCCAGGCCCGCGAGTTATTCGTGCGGGCCCGCCAGCGAGTGGTGGTGGATGTGGCTGAATGCCAAACGGGCCTGAGTGCCATGGATCCCCCGGGCGATGGTGAATTACGCAGTCCTTCGACAATGCGCTACCGTCCGGTGGATCCATGCCATGTGGAATATCTGACGGTGATGGGGGTGCAGTCGTCGGTGGTGGTTCCGATCGTGCTGGATAACTTTCCGGCCACCTCTGAGCCGCCCGTTTCCAGCACCTTGCACATGGGCAATCTGTGGGGGCTGTTGGTTTCTCACCACGCGGAACCCCGATCGGTGGATGAGGAGGAACTGCAATTCATCCAAGCGGTGGTCGATCAGGTAGAAATCGCGATCGCCCAGTCAATTTTGGTGCAGCGGGTCACGGATCAAGCCCTTCAGGAAGCGAGCATTAACCGCGTCACGGCCCTGCTGCACGAAGCGCCCACGGGCCAACTACAAAAGGCCCTGGAAGAAACGGTGCAAATTTTGGGAGGGAGCGGCGGCCGGCTGTGTCTTTGGCCCGGGGGCCAGACCGATCGGGAACTGTATACGGTGGGGCCCCAGCCCCATCCCCTGGCCACCACGGATCAGCGCCCCTTTGAGGAACACCGGCTGGTCTATGCCTTTTTGAAAGCGGGCGCAGTGCCCGAGCCACCGCCCAGCACCACCACTCAGGATTGGTCTGTGGAGTGGATGCGCGCCAACTATGGCCTGGCGGCCCCACCCCAGGACAGCAGCAGTTTTAGCCAGCGCGTTTGGGCGATCGGGGACATCCATCGAGAACCCTTGCTGCGATCGGTGGCCCCCTCGTTTCAGTGGCTGCCGATCCGGGGTCTGATTTTGGTTCCCCTCTATTACGGCAGTGAGTTACTGGGTTGCCTCAGCATCTTTCGGGATGAGGTCAACACCGATGAGCTTTGGACCGGCTGGCACGACCCGGACACGCGCCAACTGATGGCCCGCCATTCCTTTGAGGTGTGGCGACAAATCAGGATCGGCCAGGCCCAACAATGGACGGTTTCTGAGGTGAAGCTCGCCCAGGCATTGGGGGAACGGTTTGCCACGGCGGTCAAGCAGCATTGGCTGTATACAGAGGTGAACAGCCTGAACGCCAGCTTGGAGGCCCAGGTGCAGGCCCGCACGGCGGAGTTGCGACAGTCAAACGAGGAACTTCAGCGATCGACTGCGGATCTAGAACGGGTGATCCATCAGCAACAGACCCTGGCGCGCTTGATTGCCAAAATTCGCGAGTCTTTGGATCTCGAAACCGTGTTTCGCACCACGGCGCGGGAAGTGCGGCAACTGCTGCGGGCCGATCGCGTGGTGGTGTTTGCCTTTAATTCCCACGCTCCGACCGCCCAGGGCAAAATCATTGCGGAAGATCGGGCCCGGGGTTGCACCTCCATTCTGCACTTGGAATTAGAAGATCCCTGCTTTAGTGATCAGCATGTTCTTCAATACCAAGTGGGCAAAGTTCACAGCATCCCGAATGTCCACAATTCCACCATGCCCGATTGCCATTTGGAAATGTTGCGGACTTGGCAAGTGCAGGCCAATTTGGTGATTCCAATCATTCAAAGTGAGGAACTGTGGGGACTGATGGGCATTCACCAATGCACGGCTCCCCGGGACTGGCAAGACTCGGAAGTGGAGTTTTTGCGCCAGGTTTGTGCGCAACTGGGTGTGGCGCTCCAGCATACGGAATTGCTGCAACAAACCCGATCGCAAGCGACTGAACTGGCCCAAACCCTGGATGAGCTAAAGCAAACCCAAATGCATTTGCTCCAAAGCGAGAAGATGTCAATTTTGGGGCAATTAATCGCTGGCGTTGCCCATGAAATCAATAACCCGATCGGGTTTATTCATAGCAACTTGGGCCCCATTCGTGAATATTCTGAATTTTTGATTCAACTGGCCCGACTGGAAGCCCAGCAAGCACCACAGGAGCAGATTCAAGCCTTACTGGAAACCTTTGATTTGGATTTTCTGGCGCGGGATTTTCCCAAACTGCTGGACTCAATGCATTTGGGCACTAATCGAATTCGGGAAATTGTCTCGGCGCTGCGTGGTTTCTCACGGGTCGATCGCACGATTACCAACGCCCTTTACCTGCAAGAGGCGATCGAGTCTACCCTGATGATCTTGCAATATCACCTGAAACCCAATGGCAGCTATCCCGAAATTGAGATCATTCGGAATTATGACAACATTCCCCCCATTGAATGCTATTCCGGTCAAATTCATCAGGTTTGCATGAACTTGCTTTCCAATGCGATCGATGCTTTGCGCGAGGCCCAAGAAGAGCAACTGAGTCGCGATCAATTGCCCTTCATTGGTCGCATTTGGATTGAACTTTCACAACCGGATCCTCAGCATATTGGTGTCACCATTCGAGACAATGGGCCGGGGATTCCGGAAGCGATTCAATCCCAACTATTTGATCCTTTCTTCACCACAAAACCCCTAGGTAAGGGAACGGGCTTGGGCCTATCAATCAGCTATCAAATTATTCAGCGCCATCGCGGCAGCATGGTTTGTCGATCGGCCCCTAGCCAGGGTGCAGAATTTACGATTACCTTACCCATTACCCAAACGCCGTCGGCCAATGGGGCCTCGGAGATGGGCCCCCATGGCGACGGCCTGCCCGCTGCCCAGCAACCCGCTTGGTCACCGGAGCTAAGTCTCAACAAACCCGAGGCCCGCCTGAACACGATCACCACGCGCCAATTGCTGCCGGGTCGCAAATCGGAATTATCGTTCCTGCCGATCGAGCCGGACGCTCGGGGTGATCGACCCACCCTTTCCGCCGAGGCCACGGAATGAGCTGAGGCCACCCAATCACTGACCCCACTGCCAAACCCCCCAACCGCCGCCATCCGCCCTATGGAGATCTCTGTTACCTTTTTGCCCGATCAAGTTACTGTCTCAGCCCAACCGGGCGAGATGCTGTTAACCGTGGCCGATCGCGCCGGGGTTGCCATTCCTACGGGTTGCCTGATGGGGTCTTGCCATGCCTGCGAAGTGGATTGGGCAGCGCAACCATTACCCAGCCCCGATCGCCCTGATCCGTCAGCGGCCCCCGACCGTTCCGAAGACCCCCAAACCGTTTGTGCTTGCATCAGTGCCGTACCCACCGGAATCTCAGCACTGACGGTCAATTTGGGCATTGATCCCACGTGGTAAGGTTGGGCAGTTGATCTGCTCGGAGTAATGCTCGGTGACCACGGAACGCTTCCCTCAGACAGCGATTGAGGGTTTTGCTCTCCCCTTGGGGGCGGTGTCCCCGACCCCTGATCCGCTGCCCCTAAACAGCCCCATTCTGGACAACCCGATCGCGGAAACCGATGTTTTGGTGGTGGGTGGCGGCACTGGGGGAACGGCGGCGGCCATCCAAGCGGCCCGCTGTGGGGTGCGGGTGCTGTTGGCCACGGAGTTTTCCTGGTTGGGCGGAATGTTGACGGCGGCGGGGGTCTGTGCGCCGGATGGCAATGAATTGACGGCCTTGCAAACGGGTCTCTGGGGGGCATTTTTGCAGGAGTTGGCCCAGCGTCAACCCCAGGGGCTGGATTGGGGTTGGGTCAGCTTTTTCACCTATGAACCGGCGATCGGGGCGCAGATTTTTGCGGATTGGGTGGCGGCCCTGCCCAGTTTGCGTTGGGTTTCCGGAGTGCGGCCGGTGTCGGTGCAGCGATCGGGCGATCGAGTCACCGGGGTTACTTTTGACTCGGGGTTACAGGTGACCGCCCAGATCACGATCGACGGCACGGAATTGGGAGATCTGCTAGCCCTGGGGGAGGTTCCCTATCGCTGGGGTTGGGAGTGGCAAGACCAATGGCAAGAACCCACGGCCCCGGCGGGGCCTACGGCCTTGACCGAACGATTTCCGGTGCAGGCTCCCACTTGGGTTTTTTATCTTCAGGATTTTGGCCCCGAAGCGATCGCCCCGGAAATTCCCTGTCCCGCTGACTATGACCCCACCCGCTACCAAGCGGCCTTTGCGGGCTATGCCAGTGCCCAGCGCGTGTTGGACTATGGGCGGATTGCGGGCGATCGGTTCATGATCAACTGGCCCCAGGCCGGCAATGACTATGGGGATGACCTCGATCGCCTGGTGGGAACAGCGGCCGATCGGGCAGCGGCCCTACAGGCTGCCTACGATCGCAGTTTGGGATTTGCCCATTGGTTACAACAAACCCTCGGACGGCGCTATGGCTTGGCCGATCATCTCTTTCCCGACACCGGAGCCTTTGCCCTATATCCCTACTTTCGGGAAAGCCGCCGCCTTCAGGGATTGGCAACGGTGACGGAAAACCACATCTTGCCAGTGGTCGGAGGCTGGGGAGCGGCCCTGCCCCGAGATCCCCACAGTGGAGCCAGCAGCGCGATCGCCTATGGCAACTATCCCAATGATCACCACTACCCCGGGGAGGTCTTTCCCCTAGCGCCCAAATCACTTCGATGGGGTGGTCGCTGGACGGGGACGGCCTTTGCGCTGCCCTATGGCTGCCTGGTGCCGCAACGGGTCGATGGGCTGTTGGTTTGCGACAAAAATATTTCCGTGTCCCACATGGCCAACGGAGCCACGCGCCTCCAACCGGTGGTGTTGGGGTTGGGTCAAGCGGCGGGGGCGGCGGCGGCCCTTTGTGTGCAGCAGCATTGCCAACCCCGATCGCTGCCGGTGGCCGCTGTGCAAACGGCCTTGCTCCATGACCCACAGGCTCCGGCGGCGGTGATTCCCTGTTTTGGCCTCACGCCCGATCGCGATGATTGGCGATCGCAGCAGCAGCACTGGATTGCCCATCCCCAAGCCTACGAGCAACTGCTCACCCAGGAGCATCCCCTGAATCTGATTCCACCGCCAGAACCTTCAGCCACTTTGGGGTTCACCGGTCAGTTTCAGCGGCGCGGCCCCCAGGACTATGCCCTAGAAACGGCCTTGACCCCGGAGCCAATTTCTCTGGTGGCGCTCCATCCTTGGGTGAATTACCACCTTGGCCAACTGGAATCCGGTAGCTCGATCGTTCTGCGAGGGCGCTATAACCCCTCTGGCCCCTGGATCATTGTGGAGGATCTGCCGGATTAGGGCCGGGAGCAATGGCGGGACTTTGCGATCTGCGATCGTTGGGTCGTTGATCGACAGATACCAGCCACCGAACCCAGTTCATACCTCAAGATTTTGCGGGCCTCAAGGTTTTGCGGGGTTTGGCCCTGGCTCCAGGGGATGGCTTTCCCAGGGGCCACCACCGCTGGGTTTTCCCGATCGCAACAGTTCCCCCAAGGTCACCAGGCGATAGCCCCGAGCCTGGAGGGTTGGAATAATTTCACCCAGCGCCGCCACGGTGCGATCGCGGGGCTGACGGGTCTTGAAGCTGCCGTCATGGAACAGAACAATGGAGCCAGGCCGCACCCGCTGCAACACACCTTGCACCAAGTCCGCCACTGAATTGGCCGGGTCATAGTCACCGGAATCCACTTCCCACATGGCCAAGGTGCGCCCCGATCGCCATAGCCAGTAGGGCAAACCAAACCACCGCTTACCCAAGGGCGGCCGCAGGGCGATCGGCCCCTCAGCCCCCGCCGCCCGCAGCCGCTGATCGGTTTCGAGGATTTCAGCGGCAATTTCCCCCGGCCAACGCAGGATCAAATTCCGGTGTGAGTAGGAATGATTGCCCAACTCATGGCCCCGTTGCACCACCGATCGGGCTAAGGCCGGCTCCCGATCGATCTGCTGACCAATTTCAAAGAAAGTGGCCTTCACCCCAAAGCGATCCAACACCTGTAAGACCTGCTCCGTGTAGGGCGATTGGGGCCCATCATCAAAGGTCAGGGCCACCAGCGGCTCCGTGGTGAGCACCCGCCGCACCCCAAACAAAGGAAAACTATGGGCCACCGGCAGCACTGCCCCATACCAAAGCCCATGGGCCACCAACAGCAACAGCGCCACCATCACGCACAGGGATTGAACCCAGGATGTCCAGTGGGATCGGCAATTTTGCCGCCTGCGCCCATGGTCAACCCCCTGCCCGATCGATGCCGGTTTGTTTGTCCCGGATTTCAGAGGAGTCCCCTGCTCCGATGGTTCAGACCAACCGGCAGGCTGATTGGGCTGCTGCTCCGTCTTCACGGGATGGGCGCTCCACAGACTTGAGGGGGGCAATCAAGAAATTCGGCAGCCAGGCCTACAGTAGGTAAACCTGCCCATCGATTAACAGGTGAGTGATGCCCTTGGCCTGGAGATAGGGGCCTGTTTTCTGGAACAGGTCGTTGGCATCGGGCACTTTAATGATGCGCTGATTGCGAGCTGAAAATCGCCGCGCCACGCGATGGTTGTCAAAGACCGGTAGGGTGCGGCTGGCGGCTTCCTGGGGTGGAATTTGCCCCAATTCTCTAAAATCTTCTAAGGGACGGGCCACTAACTCCGCCGCTCGATCGATCACAAGATAGCAGGGGTTGGGGATCCGTGAGGTTTCCAGGGGCATGATTTCGATCGGTTGATCCGGATTGGCTCCGCGCCCAAACATGGCGGCAATGCCCGCTTCACCGTCGTCATCCCCAAACTCAAAATCATCTTCGTCCAGATCCAGATCGTCATCATCTAGATCTAAGTCGGCTCCCAGATCCGCATCGTCGGCTTCCTCCGCGCTGGCTTCGTTGATCTCTGCCACGACGGGGCCGCTACCTTTGCGCCGCCGACTTGATCGCCCCCCTTTGCCATTGGTGCTGGTGGTCGCTTCTGCCTGCTTTTTCACCGGCCGGCCCACCCGCGACGATCGCACCTCTTCCTTGGCCTCAGCTTCTAACTCCGCAACAACCTCGGTCAAGGGTTCCGCCGCAGCGGTGGCAAAGGCGGTTTCAAACAGCGGCAGGGTTTCCATGGCGGGGAGTTCCATGGGCTTGGCCGGCGTTGGCTCCGGGGCCGCGACGGACTCCGGCAGCGCAGATTCCGATAACTCCGAGGCTCCACTGCGCGATCGACGGCGCACCCGTCTTGAACCCGTTGTGCCGTCGGTCGGTTCCGCTGATTGGTTGGAGATTGATCGCCCGCCCGATCGGCCGCCGGAGTCCACCATGGGATCCACCTGGGGCGGCTGGGGATCCAATTCCAGCATCGGAGCTTCCGGTGCGGCAGTGGCCACAGGCGGGGCGATCGGGGCCGGGGCTGAAACCGGTGCAGGAATTGGCTCTTCGGCCGCCAACTTCAAAATTCGGCCCACGGTTGAAGTGCTGACTCCATAGCGCTGCCCCAGGGTGGCCATGGTGTGGCCGCCCTGGCGATAGAGCGTAATCAGTTCGTATTTTTCGGAATCCGATAACTTGGGAGGAGTCATGCCCAAACCTGGGGAATTGTGCAAATGCCTGCGGACAGTTCAGGGCTCCAAAGGATGGTCGCCACCGCCCGGGGCCAGCGACAACCTTGAACCCTAGTTAGCCGCTCCCGATGAGCGCCGACGGGCACTACGGCGCGATCGCGTCGAAAGATCGTACTCCAACACGGCACCGATGCCAAACAGCACGCCACTGAAGATCCAGAACACTTCCAGCAGGCTACCGCTTTCATAGTTGCAAATGTTGGCCGTGGCGTACTTGAACCACATATCCGCAATGTAAAGCGAAATGGAGGCCGCCGCAATCATCCGCCAAGATTGGGCCGATCGCCCGCCCCAAAAGGCCAACAGCAGCGCCGAAGCCAACACCAGCAGCACAATATCGCCAACGGTATAAACCGGCAAAATATAGTCTGCAATCGGCGAGAGGGCCCCTTGGATCTGCTCAGCCCAGGCCGGCACATTGGCCACGGACTCGGCGGTGCGTTCCGGGCAAGCGGCCTCGCCCAAAACTAACGGCGAGAAGGCGAAGGCAGTCCCCGCCAGACCAATTCCCCCGATCGTCAGCCACTGCCACAGTTCCAAATTCAAACGCCGGGGCAACACCGCCAACAACAGCCCGATCGCCAGGGAAGCATAGGTGACGATGTAGAACAGGTCACCGGGACTCACATCCGGCTCAATCCCCAGACCAATTTCCCAATAGCTGAACAGTAAGTTGCCCAAACCATAGCAAAGCATTCCCAACCCAATCAGTAACCAAACCGTCCGGCCACTGAGGATTTGATTGCTGCGCCAGTTCCGAAAGCACACCAGCGCCGCCCACAGATAGGACGTTGTTTCCAACACTGAAGTGGCAATGCTGTACCACTGGGGCAGGGTTTCCCCCGACGGAGTCACACTGAAAAACAGAAACACCGCCAAGGCAACCAGAGACCAAGAAACAGCCCCGATAATTAGGTTGCGCGATGAAAACAGTTTTGGCGATTCGCTCGCAGTCTTAGTCATAGGGGTTGGCTTCAAAAGGTTCTAAAAACCAGGAGGTGACGATCTCATGAGGGACACAGACCACCGCAGACCGGGGATGGATCGCCCAACATCCCTGAGCCTGGAGCCGTCGATTGCAGTTGGGCATTCGATCGCCCCCATTGCCCCAGACGGCCATGGCCATTCGGTTTAGCGCCGCCCAAGGCTAGCGCCAGAGCTTGGCCGCAGGCGATCGCCCCAGCCAGTCCATAAATTCCGAACGCTCGCCCGCATCCATCTCCTGCAACGCATCAAACGCTCGGCTGGTGAAATTGGTATTGCCAAAATAGCCTTTACCCAGCGTGTGCAGTTCCTGTAGCAACCCCACGATTTGCAATTCTTGCCAGGGCGGCAAGGCCGTTTCAAAGGGGTTCACTTCCAAAATGTTGCTCACGGCCGCCTGGTTGTCCAGCCCTGGAAACTGGAGCCGCTTGAACACCTCGCCAATTTCCTGGCGAAACTTCGCGCCCTGGCGTTCTCCCAGCAAATCTTCAATGTCGAAGTACACCGCCTGGAGCAGCAGCATCCCCGCCAGCACATAGGACGACTTCGCCGCCCCGCTGTCGCCTGCGCCAGCATCCGCAACTCCCAGGCGATCGAGCCGCACCTTGCCCCACACACTGAACCGATCCGGCTCTTCCAGCAGGACGCAAGCTTTCCCTCGGTTATCCGTCAGATCTCGCCACAAGGCCCGCGCCTCTTCCGCCTGATTTGCGCTAAAAACATTCAGCAACGTGAATGTTTGACCCTGATAGCTCAGGATCGGAATTTGCTGATCTTTTTCGGGATGCCGGACGTTGGAAATATCCACGTCTTGCCGCTTCAGAATAAACATGCGTTATTCAAAGAACTCATGCTTGGAGCTACGCCATCCAAACCAGAGGCCACAGGGCTGATCTAGCTTGAACTCATGCAGTCGGTCAACCAGAGCTGCTCCAGAAGCTAGCCCCAGCAAGGTCGTGAGGGCTGCATAGACAGCTTCCCAACCGGTGAACTGAGCCTGCGCTGGGCATCATTCTAGCCCAGGGCCCTTAGCGTAGAGCTATTGGGGGATCTAGGGTCGAAAATCAACTTTGGTCTCTCAAGTGTACCCCGCGACCTTCTAAAAACTGGCTCTTGGCGGAATTGCCTCTGAATGGATGTTCTGAGGGTGGGTTGATCACTCCCATCAACCTCCTCAACGGCCTTGCTTGGGGTTAGGTTAACTCGATACAATTCGTAAACCTTGAAAAGCGGCCAGTCCGGGCGTGTCATCCTGAATCGCGGATGAAACCCACGCCGCCGCGATCGAGCCGGAAGCGCCCTGATGACAGCATTCGTTGGCGAACTGTTGCAATCAGGAGAAGCAATGGTTTTTTCAAGGCCCTGGGAACTTCCGCCGATGAATTTTCCCCGGGTTATTCGTGGGAATTTTCATGGAAATCTCTACAGATCTCAGTCTGGGTGCGTAGCTCAGTGGATAGAGCAGCCGCCTTCTAAGCGGCCGGTCGCAGGTTCGAATCCTGCCGCACCCGTCCTCTGTTCGGGTCTTTCGCTTGTGTAGCAAGAGCTTGCTGAGCAAGGGGCTGGAAATTTTGCCCCGAACCGATGACTCTTAAAATATCGAAAAAAATATCGAAAAATTTCGACAACACCGATCGTGATGCTGATTGGGCCCAGCGTTCTGAACGCTTTGTCCTGAGAACGCTCCAATAATTGACGAGTCTATTGACAAGTAATTGACAAGTAATTGATGAACAGAGCGTTGGCCCCGAGGAATCAGCCATCTCAAGGATTCCAAAGATCACGGCTTGAAACCTCGATCGCTTGAAAATTTTGAACATCATCCTGAGCGTTCAGCCCTGGGGCGAGGTAGAAACATGGCAAAAGTCAGGAAAGCATCACACATACGGCAATAGCAGGGTGCGAATTCAGCGAAAACCCAGCGAAAACTCAGCACAAACCTAGCGAAGACAAGTCACCGGCACAGCAGCCACACAAACAATACAGACAACACAAACAATACAGACAATACAGACAACACCAACATGACTCAACAACACCAACATGACTCAGCCGTTGAATCAGCCAACGATCGGGAAAACTGCCTCCTCCTTGGCTTACCGCAAAGGGCGATCGCGCTGGAGTCTGGTGCTGGCGGGGTTGGTGGCCCTGGTGCTGGCGGTTCCCGAGGGCCAAACCGCGGCCCCCAAACTGGTGAACTGCGATCGCCTGCCCCACTGGAGCAACTTTGCCAGCGGCCCCCAGGTGAACCAACCCCATATTTTTTGTGGTGAATTTAGCAACGGTCGGCCCAAGGGGTTCCATTCCCGACCGGGCGGCACCAATCCCCGCACGGTGGCCCGGTTTCAAGTGACCCAACCACCCAACCGGCGAGGGATCTATGGGGTGCGCTGGAGCCATGGGGCCGATCCCAGTCGGGAAAAGTTTTCTACGATGTTTCCCGATCGCTGCTCCCAAGCGCAGGTGTTGGAATCGATCCGCTATGCGGCTCGCAATCAAATTAGTTGCCCAGGGGGCGCGCCCGATTGGGCTTGGTGCGGTTATAACCGGCCTGGCAACCGATCGACCTCGGCCCAAGCAGCGGTTGCGCCGGTTGCTCAACTGATGCCCGCTGCGCCTGGGACAACCGCCTTGGCACTCCCTCAAGATCCTTCGGCGGCGGAAAATTCCCCGATTGCTCAAGCCAGTCGGTTTTGCGAGGCCAACGATGGGCAGCGGTTTGTGATTGCAGGGGCATTTGTGCGGGGGCGCAATCAAATCAACACGGCTTTTCCCCTGCGCTAGGGTACAGGCCCGGGCGCATGATGAGTTCCCGGGCGCATGATGATTCGCGGTGCAGAATTTGCCGGGCAGAACTTGCCGGGCAGAACTTGCCGAGCAGAACTTGCCGGGCAAAGTTTGCAGCGCAGAATTTGCAGCGCAGAATTTGCAGCGCAGAACTGCCCTTGCGTTATTTGTGGCTCGCGGTTTTTACGGATGGTTTTCCATGGCGGATTCTGTTGTTTCTTGCTTTGAGCAGGCCCAAGCGGCGATCGCAGCGGGCCAGGTCGATCGCGCCGGTCAGTTATATTTGCAGGTCACCGACTTCCTAAAACCCCAAGAGCATCGTCGTTGGGGCGAACTGTTCCAACAGGCGGGCCAGTGGGATTGGGCGGAAACCCTGCTGCGTCGCCTCACCCGACAACACCCCACCATGCCCGAGGCCTGGACGGATTTGGGAACCCTGTTGGTCAGTCGTGATCAGCTTCCGGAGGCGCAAACCTGCTTTGCCAAGGCCCATCGCCTGCGGGACTGGCCCGAAAGTGGCGATCGGGGCTATTGGTTTTCCCGAGACTGGTTTTCCAATCAATTGCCCAACTGGGTGAACTGGGTGCAGCCCTTGGCCGATCAGGGGCCGGTACAGGCTTTGGAAATTGGCAGCTTTGAAGGGATGTCTGCCTGCTGGTTGCTCGATCGCGTCCTGCTGAATCCGGAAGCAAGGCTCACCTGCATTGAACCGGAAATTCGTCCCACCCTGCGGGACAATCTCGATCGCACCGGTCGGGCCCCGCAGGTCACCCTTCTATCTCAGCTCTCTTGGGAAGCCCTGGCCCAGCTACCGGTTGATCACTACGACCTGGCCTACATTGACGGTTGCCATGCGCCTTGGGTGGCCTTCCGCGATGCCGTCATGACCTGGCCCCTGGTGAAGGTGGGTGGGCTGGTGGTGATTGATGATTATCGTTATGTGGGTTTGCCGGAGGATTGCCCACAATTCGGTGTGGATTTGTTTATGTTGCTGTTTACCCACTGTTTTGAGGTGGTTTTTAGCGGCTATCAGCTTTTTTTGCGTAAAGTTCGCGATTGGCAACCCCTCACGGCTCCCTGGCAACGGGTGGCTGAGGCCACAACGGATCCGCTGCTCTTGGATGCCTTGGCTTGGGCCTTGGCGCGATCGCACCAGTGGGATGCGGCTCAACAACTCTGCGAACGGGCGATCGGGCTGGCTCCCCAAGTGGCGGCTCCCTATCTCACCCTGGCGGAAATTTGGGCCCAGCGCCAGCCGGAGTTTAGTGATCAAGACCTGGCGCACTACGGGCCCTTGACCCGATCGCTAGTCCAGATCTTTGGCCACAGTCACCCTGGCTTTGCCCTCAAAACCTTGCCCGTCGGCACTGGCTACGATTTGGAACCCCTGGTGGCCTATCTGCAAGCCCTGGAAAAGGATACCTACTGGCATGAACCCATTGCGAATCTTTTGACGGTTTTGGAGCGACAGGGGAAACAACAGGGAATGCCGCAAGCTATGGCCGCTTGGCTCGATCGGCTGCATCATCCCCCGGCGGGCGGCTTGGCCTTGCCCCACCGCCCCGATCTTTGGCGCTTGATTGGTGACTTGGCGATCGGCTCCAACAATGCCACCGCCGCCGCCTTGGCCTATCGGTGCGCTCTTCATTAGCCCCCAACCCCAGCCTTGAGCCGCCAAAACCGCCAGCCCTTGCTAATCCACGGCAACGGCTAGTCATCGACCCTCATGAGCCAGACCCGAAGTGATGTTTAGGCGATCGCCCCACCCAGGTCTCCATTCACCCGACCCAGCCAGACCCAGCCAGACCAAACCCGCCAAAAAGTGATGATCACCACACCCAAATCCGGAAACGGGTCGCTAAACTGAGATCCGACGATTGCGCTCGATTGCTACCATTTCCATGGCGACCCGATTGAGTTGCGCTGCCCAAGAAACTTTTTCCGAAGAAACTTTTTGGGAAGACAGTTCGTCAGGGTTCAGCAAATTTGGCAAAAAATTTGAGGAATTTGCCTAAATCGCCTTGAAAAACGGTTGATTGCTGTTTTTTTCACTTTCCTCAGCCTTGAGCACTCTCCCTTACCTTGCCACTGCTCAATCTACGCTTAGCTTCTACGCATCTCAATTAGGTTCTCCTTAGTCTCCCTGCGTCGTTTTCTTTCCTGTTTTCGTCCGTAATTGTGACCGGTTGCGCAAGTTGGGCGGAGCAAAAGCTTCGTTCCGGAACCTGAGCCGTTGTTGAAACCAGGCTGCGATCGCGATCGACCCTCTGGCCCTCGGAATGGGAATCAAGGCTCATGGCTGCGGTCAGGAGCGCACTCAGCCATGGGCCTTAGATGCACGCTCGCTCAATCACTCCACGAACCAGCAACCCAGCATCAGTCTTGGTTGTGGGCTTTAGTCTCGATGTATCTCGATCGGCCGTGACTGAATTCCAGCCTGGCTGAATTCAAGGGCTGGTCAGTTCATTGGGGGAGGGGGTCTCACCCTGTGACGGCGATCGCACCCAAGCCCTGTTTTGATCTCAGGGGATGACGCTCAAGATCCATGCGGGGTCAGCGATCGGTCACTTCGCTGATTAGACTTTCCCCCGATACTAAAAACTGTGGCAACCGGAAACTTCCCAGATCCTTGCAGTCGTTGAGTAGGTCTCAAAGCAACATGACTTCCATTCGCGAGATTGTGTCCGAAGCGTTAGCTCATCAATACCTGTCGATCGAGGCAGAGGAATCCCTGCGCCAACTCATGCGCGGGAAATATGGCCCCGATGACTTCGAAGCGTTTATGGCCCTTCAGCGGGCGTTTTTGTCAGGAAGCTTGCGCCAAGAGTCCCGTGAACGGTTATTGGGTCAGCAAAATTTCACGATCGCGGCGGTGGCTGACTCGATCGCCCCGGCCTGCACCACCCGCGATTTATCCTACGCCTAGACTCTCGGTTTCAGTTCAGGGATTCAATCCCCGGGATTTCGTTCCCCCAGGCCCTCAACCCAGCCGCTAGCCCAAAATGCAAAGCTGATCAAAAACAGCCACCTCCCCAACTGAATGAGGGAGCTGGCCGCTTAACTAATGATTGGGGTTACCGCTGTTTAGGGTTTGGTCTGGTCGGGTTTAACTCAGCTCAGCTTGTCGATTCCGCTCGATCGAGCGTCCCAAAATTTTGAGTGTTCCGAGATCTGTCCTAGAACGCTTCGCTCAGATCTGCTTCATCCAAATCGTCAGTGGATCCCCCAGTAATTGCCCCCGCTTCCTCCAGCTTTTGGCGCACGGCCAACTCCATTTCTGCCGCGATCGCCGGATTTTCCTTCAAATATTGAATAGCGTTGTCACGCCCTTGGCTGATGTTTTCGCCCTTGTAGCTATACCAAGCTCCCTTGCGCACCAAAATTCCGGTGGATTCAGCCAAGTCCACTAAGCAGCCGATCGAGGAGATGCCTTCGCCAAAGATGATGTCAAATTCTGCGATCCGGAACGGCGGCGCGACTTTGTTTTTGGCGACTTTGACCTTGGCCCGAATCCCAAACTCTTCGGTTCCCTTCTTCAGGGTTTGAATGCGGCGAATGTCCAAGCGCACCGATGCATAGAACTTGAGGGCATTTCCGCCCGTGGTGGTTTCCGGGCTGCCGTAGGTGACTCCAATTTTTTGGCGCAATTGGTTGAGAAAAATCACCGTACAGCCCGATTTACCGATGTTGCCGGTGATGCGCCGCAGGGCATGGCTCATGAGGCGGGCTTGGCTGCCCACTTGGGCCGCGCCCATTTCCCCTTCAATTTCCGATCGGGGAACCAAGGCGGCCACCGAGTCCACCACCACCAGGTCGATTGCGCCCGATCGCACCAGTTGATCCACCACTTCCAGCCCCATTTCCCCCGTGTCCGGTTGGGAAACCAGCAGATTATCAATATCCACCCCAAGGGCCTTGGCATAAACCGGATCCAAGGCGTGTTCTGCATCCACAAAGGCCGCAATACCGCCCGATCGCTGCACCTCCGCGATCGCATGGAGTGCTAGGGTCGTTTTTCCGGAGCTTTCAGGGCCATAAATTTCCACCACGCGGCCCTTGGGAATGCCGCCGCCCAGGGCCAAATCCAAGGTCAAGGCCCCGCTGGGAATGGTTTCCACCCGCATTCGGGCCGCATCTCCCAACCGAACGATCGCCCCTTTGCCAAAGCTGCGTTCAATCTGCTGAACCACCAGCCCCAGGGCTTTTTCCTTTTCCTTGCTAATTTCCTTGGTCGGCCCGTCTTTGGCGGCGCTCTCTTTGGCCGACTCCTTAGCCGCTTCCTTAGCGTCCTTGGATCCTTTAGCGCTGCTGGCGGATTCCTTGGCGGTGGCCGTCTTCGCCGTGGGGTCAGAATTTGCGGATGCGTTGGAAGCCATAGTCGCCTGGGGGTCAACGGTGATGGAAGATTTTCTGCCCGATCGCACCGTGGCCGGCTCCGGCAAGCCCTGATCGGCCGGGGTGCCTGCTAGGGGAGCGATCGAAGCGGCTTCTATTGTAGGAGGAACTGGAGTCGCAACGGAGGCAGCGGCCATCCCGAAAACCCTCAAGACGAAAGAGCTTCTCCAATTTAGCAAAAATCTGTACAAAAATCAAATAATCGCCCGATGGGGCCAGCAGGTTCAACCGAGCAGCCCAAACCGGCCCCCTAGGCAAACGGCAATCCCTCAAGCGATCTGGAACAGGCTAGAACAGAAAATATCGCTGGGCCATGGGCAGCACCGCCGCCGGTTCGCAGGTCAGCAGTTGCCCATCGGCAAACACTTCATAGGTTTGCGGATCCACTTCGATCGCCGGTTGGGCATCGTTTAGCTTCATATCGGATTTGCGGATCGATCGAATTCCCGACACGGCCACCACTTGCCGCTGGAGACCCAACTTTTCGGGAACTCCGGCCTTGAGGGCGGCTTTGGAAACAAAGGTGAGGCTGGTGCTGTTGATCGCTTTGCCGAAGCTGGCGAACATCGGACGGCCATGTACCGGTTGCGGCGTGGGAATGCTGGCGTTGGCATCGCCCATTTGGGCCCAGGCGATCGCCCCGCCCTTGATCACCAACTCCGGTTTCACGCCAAAAAACGCCGGTTTCCAGAGGCAGAGATCCGCCAGTTTGCCCGGTTCGATCGACCCCACATGGTTGGCAATCCCGTGGGCGATCGCCGGGTTGATCGTGTATTTGGCGATGTAGCGTTTGGCGCGGGTGTTGTCGTGGCGGGCCGGGTCTTGGGGCAGGGAGCCGCGCTGCACCTTCATTTTGTGGGCCGTTTGCCAGGTGCGGATGATGCTTTCGCCAATTCGGCCCATGGCTTGGGAGTCCGACGACATCATGGCGATCGCCCCCAGGTCGTGCAGGATGTCTTCGGCGGCGATCGTTTCCCGGCGAATCCGCGACTCGGCGAAGGCCACATCTTCGGGAATGGCCCGATCGAGGTGGTGGCAAACCATCAACATATCGAGGTGCTCCTCGATCGTATTCACCGTGTAGGGGCGCGTCGGGTTGGTCGAAGAGGGCAGCACATTGGGCAAGCCGCAGACCTTGATGATGTCCGGGGCATGGCCGCCACCCGCGCCTTCGGTGTGGAAGGTGTGGATCGTGCGGCCCTTGAAGGCGGCCACGGTCGCTTCCACAAAGCCCGCTTCATTCAGGGTGTCCGTGTGGATCGCTACTTGGATGTCGTACTCGTCGGCGACACTCAGGCAGGTGTCGATCGCGGCGGGCGTGGTTCCCCAGTCCTCATGCAGCTTCAGGCCGATCGCCCCGGCCTTCACCTGCTCAATCAGGCCCGCCGGTTGACCGCTGTTGCCCTTGCCCAAAAAGCCCAAATTCATCGGAAAGGCTTCCGCCGCTTCCAGCATCCGCGCCATGTGCCAGGGGCCGGGGGTGCAGGTGGTGGCGTTGGTGCCGGCCGCGGGGCCCGTGCCGCCGCCAATCATCGTCGTGATCCCGGCGGCCAGGGCCGTTTCGATTTGTTGGGGACAGATGAAGTGGATGTGGGTGTCAATGCCGCCGGCCGTGACGATCGCCCCTTCGCCTGCAATGATTTCCGTACCGGGCCCGATGATGATGTCCACGCCCGCTTGGGTGTAGGGGTTGCCCGCCTTCCCGATCGCCGCGATTTTGCCCTGTTTGATCCCAATATCAGCCTTAATTACGCCCCACCAATCGAGGATCACGGCATTGGTAATCACCGTATCCATCGCCCCGTCACTATTAGTAATGGGCGATTGACCCATGCCATCCCGAATCGTTTTGCCGCCGCCAAATTTCACTTCATCGCCATAAACCGTCAGGTCTTTTTCGATTTCAATCAGCAATTCGGTATCGGCCAATCGCAAGCGATCGCCCGTTGTGGGCCCGTAGGTTTCAGCGTAGGTGCGGCGATCGATTCTGTAGGGCACGTCTTCTCTCCCAATGGGGTTTTTAGTTTAAAAACAAGGGCTCAATTAATCCAATCCATGGAGCATCATCAGCCAATCTATCGCCGAACGATCGAAGTAATCAAAATTGTCACTGTGGCGCTAGCAATTAACCCAAAAGCTAGTTGCACAACCCATTGCGTTGCTTTTTGATAAACTTCAAACCGCTCGTCACTGCGATCGAGCCGTGCATTCGTTTCTTCCAACCGAACATTTGTTTTTGTCAATTCATCAGAGAGTGCATCAAGCTTTTCAGCAATACCTTGCAAACTGGGTTCTGTTGACATACCAACCTCTTACAAATATTGTCAGCTAGGTGATCAGCAGCGCGGTCGTTTTGACTACTTGATCGGGTTTAGTTAATGACAGGCTAGAAGTTTACGTTACAGGCTCTAGATCAGAATCAAGAGCATCTGAGGCCCACCAACCCTCGATCAGTTACTACATCCAGCTTTGTAACCTGTCCCGATCTGACGTTATTTTCGGGATTTTTTCTCGGCTTTCTTCTCAGCTTTTTCCTTTGACTTTTTGCTGGGCTGATTGCCCTCCAGCGGCCCTTCTACTAGTGCATTAAACCCGTAGATTTCCCGAGTTCCGGCAAAAGGAACCAGCGTCACCGTTTTCTCATCACCCGGTTCAAAACGCACCGCCGTTCCCGAGGGAATATCCAAATGGGTTCCCCGAGCCGCCACGCGATCGAACACGAGGGCTTCGTTCACTTCAAAAAAATGAAAATGGGAGCCAACTTGAATTGGGCGATCGCCCCGGTTTTCCACCGTGATTGTCACGGGTGATCGGCCCACATTCAATTCAATCTCGCCAGGTTCAACAATTAATTCACCGGGAATCATGGCGTTTTTCCTTATCGCAAATGATGACAATCATCCTAGGAGCCGATTGCGAACCGATCCCTACCAAAGCCGCAACCGAAATTAACGAATGGGATCATGCACGGTCACCAATTTCGTGCCGTCGGGAAACGTCGCCTCCACCTGCACATCGTGGATCATCTCTGCTACCCCTTCCATCACCTCATCTCGGGTGAGCAGTGTTGTCCCCTCCGCCATCAGTTCCGCCACGGTTTTGCCGTCTCGCGCCCCTTCCAAAATGGCCGCCGTCAGATAGGCCACGGCTTCCGGATAGTTGAGCTTCAGTCCGCGATTTTTGCGGCGCTCGGCCAGCAGCGCGGCGGTGAAAATTAGCAGCTTGTCCTTTTCTTGGGGCGTGAGTTGCATAGGGCGATCGCGCAGGTCATCTTGCCAATACTCTGTTGTTGGTTGTACCGCGATTTGTCTAGCAGGCCACCGATTGATTGCGAAGATTTTGGGTTTCGGGGCGATCGCAGCTATAGCGGCCAAAACCGGGAGACGATCGCCCGGCGATCGCGCTGGTGGCGGCGTACTAAATCCCATACCTGCCAGAACCAGCGCCGGGCCTCACTGACCGAATGGCCCCGATAGCGACAAAGCAGCCCCGTTTGCAGCCGCGTGATGCCGCAATCAACTCGATCGCCTGTGGGCAGGTGCGATCGCGCTTCCGTAATCAGTTCTTTCGGGATTTCCTGACCAATCCAAGCCAGCGTCCCGACGATCGGGCAGCCAGCCAACCCGTGGGAACCGTCGCGGGTGGCTGGGTCGGTCGCGTCAATCCGCTGGGGATCGAGCCACACCAATCGATCGCCCTGCCATACTTCCAAGCGAGATCGCCACTCGCCGCACCCGTAACGCTCACCGCCGGCCGTGCGCCCCAACCGCACAATCTCACTCCCCAGCCAAGTGGCTCCGGCCGCCAGGTCAATGCGCGATCGCTGCTCATAGAGCGCGCCATCAAAAATAATCGTCTCCTGGGGCAACCATTCCAGGTGCGCCCCTTCGCCCACCCGCACCCACACCGATTGCTGGGCAAACCGCCCGGCCGGGTCAACCAGCGATCGCCCCCGGCTGCCATAGATCTTGGCTGCCGAAACCGTCGTCACCAGGGCCGCCGTCTCCGGTTCCAAGTCCAACGTGATCGACAGGCGATCGCCCCCGACCATCCCCCCCGCCACATGCAACATGGCCGCGTGGCAAACCGCTGGCCCCTCGGGATAAAAGGGCCGCTGAAATTGCAGGGGCGATCGGGTTTTGGCCTGAACCTGGGTGCGATCGCCCGATCGGTCAAACCGCAACTCGAACGATCCATGCCAGGTGCGATCGGTCTCAGCGACAGCATTCAATGCAACGGTCACAGCATTTTTCCCCGGTGAATTTTCAACCATCATCGGGCGATCGTCATCATCGTCAACAATGTCAACAATTGAGCACTCATGCTTGCTTGAGCACGCTCGATCGCTTCCCGACCCTCAGAAAACCTCTGCCAAAAACTACTCATAGTCAAGTGATGTGATCGTTGATTTATGGATTTTTGTAAACAAGCATCATTCCCTGTAAACAAGTGTCATTCCTAATTGTGTGTTTACGGCTAGGTCTTTGAAAGATTACAAGATGCTTTAAGGATTTTTGCTCTAAATTGACGAATTTCCCCCAAAAAAGTTAACCTCACTCCTGAGGAATCTCCACTCCTCTAAACTCACTGGAATTTGCAACTTGACACGTCAGGGATAGGTTGATTAATGGACTTTGATCTCACTCCTCAAAATGATGTTTTTACGATTGGGTCAACCGTTCCCAACGGTGCCAGTGTCCGAGGCTTAAATGGGAGCGATCGCATCTTTGGGGCAGCGCGGGCCGATGTGATCTACGGCAATAATGGCGGGGACTATATCCTAGGCAACGCCGGGGATGATGTGATCTATGGTGGGCGAGACTCCGACTTTCTAGCGGGCGGTCAGGGGGCCGATCAAATCCTGGGCCAACGGGGCAATGATGTCCTGTTTGGCGGCGCTGGCAATGATCGGCTCGAAGGCAACGAAGGGGATGATTTCCTCGCTGGAGACGCGGGCATCGATACCCTTACCGGCGGTGACGGAGCCGATGCCTTTGCCCTCTCAACGCTCCACACTGCCACTGGCATCGCCGCCGCCGACTTGATCACCGATTTCAACGCCGCCAACGGCGATCGATTCGCCCTCACCGATGGCAGCAACGACAACCTCTCCGAAGCCGATGTCAAGCTGGAAGCCAACGGCAGCGACACCATCATTCGCCTAGCGTCCACCGGAGCGATCCTCGCCCGCGTGCAGGGAGTCGCTCCCGCGGCCCTAGCCGGTGCGTTCAGTACCCAAAAAGCTGCGATCGACGACGTAGAACCGGGTGCCAACAACCTCGGCAACCTCGGTGCAGCCGCCTCGATTAACAACTTCGTCGGCGATGAAGACTACAACGACTATTTCCGGTTCACGGTTGCAAACCCAGCGGTTCTAGAAGCCAATCTCACGGGTCTCGCCGGTGACAGCGATGTAGACCTCGAGCTGTATCGCGACGCTGACGGAGATGGGGAACTGGGAACCGATGAAATCATCGCTTCTTCAGCCCAGTCGGCAAACGCCGCAGAATCCATCAGCAATATGTTGCTGCAACCCGGGGACTACTTCCTGGCGGTGACTCAGTTTGAAGGCAACAGCAACTACACCTTGAGTGTGGCGGGGGCCGCTGGAACACCACGGGATCTGGCCGGTAGTAATGCAGCTTCTGCACGAGCATTGCCGACCAATGAGGATACTCAACTGAACGACTTTGTTGGCGGTAGTGACCAGAGCGACACTTACCGTCTGGCGGTGGATATTGGGTATTTGGACATCACCACTTCCAATCGCACGAGTGATGTGGATCTGCAACTATGGCGCGACAGCAACGGGAATGGGGAGCTGGATCCGTCGGAAGTCGCGGCCGAGGGCAAGAATGACATCCTGCTGGATGGGGGGCTGACACCCGGGGACTACTACGTGAGCGTGAAAGCAGCTAGTGCTGCCACACCGTACCAAATCACTGCGCTCAACGAGCGAGGGAATCGGGCAGAGATCGAGAACTTTGAACCACTGTTCCCCGGCATTGACAACCGAGGCACGCTCGATCAGGATGACCTACCCGATCCCATAGACCCGGATAACTATGCGGATGCTTATCAGTTGCCGGAATTGCCCAGCGGACTAACGGTGGAGTTGACCCACTCGTCCGTGGACTTTGATGCTTACCTGACGGTCATTGATTCCCTGACCGGAGAAGTGATTGCGGAAGACGATGATATTGACACCGAGGGCGGTAACTATGACGCTCGCGTGACGTTCACAACGGATGCCACTCGTCAGTACTTGGTCTATGCATCGAGTGTGGATGCCCCTGGCCTGGGAGACTACAACATCACTGCGAATATCACCGGTACTCCAAGCACCACCGTCCCGCGCATCAGTCGTGCCGATGAGGAGTTACCACCGCCCATCTACACGGGTAAAGGTGACACCGCAAGGGGTGAAGCGGCCGCCAAGACCGTTAACTTGGCCTATGCTCCCCTAACGGGTGGCGTGGTGGCAGCGCCCTATCAGATCAATGGCATCAACCAGACCAGTTTGGGTAACTGTGCGTCCCTGGCGGCTATTACTGCAACCTTTGGCAAGATTGAAAACCCGGCGGCCGCGGCAACGGCTACTAGCGCAATTCTGAACAGCAATTTGCAGGTGGCTGGAGAAAACACCTACAGCTTCAAGACCTATGACTATGTGACTGGCCAGGAGAAGGTGCAAAGTGTTAACAATCAAGTGATTGTCAAACCCGATTCGCAACGGTTGTTTTCCAATTTGCCTGCTCCAGGACTCTATGATCCAGAGCAAGCTAATGGTGTTGCAATTTGGGGATCAGTGGCGGAGCGTGCCTACGCAAAACAGCGTGGCATTGATGAAAATCGTGACGGGTACACGGTGATTGGCAATGGTGATGTTGGTTTCATTACCCTGCGTCGGTTCACAGGCAAAAAGACGGAAGCTATTTCTCTAGCTGCAGACCGGACATCGAACCATACGTCGTTCCAACCGGTTCTCCCGATCGAAACTTCGATCCAGCAGGCGGCGAATGGCGGAGTTCGGTTCAGCTTCCAGCCAGCGACTGAAGCACCTATCAACAAGGATGAACTTTTCCAGAGGGTGCAAACGGCTCTTGCGGAGGGTCGTTATGCAGTCGCAGGCACTCCAGGTGATTCGGAACAACTCTCCGATGGTGTTGTTCCTGGAGGCCATGCCTATAGTGTTCACAATGTCTATGTTGACCCCAATACCCAGAACCAGATGATTATGATTCGGAATCCTTGGGGAAAAGACAACAATGAAGATGCGATCGCCCCTGAAGATCCTTACAAGGATGCTAAGGATGGCTTCATCACGCTGACTTTTGACAATTTCCTCAAGTATTTCTCGAATATCTCAATCACGGTTGGTTAGTCATTGCAGTGTGAAGGTCTGCTGTTTTGATGACGGGCAAGAATGACCATCAATGATTGCGGTCTGAGTTAATCCGCAACTCTGGCTGAGGGATCGATCGCCTATAGCGCGATCGATCCTTTTTGTTTGATGAACAGTGGCCGACATCGGTCAAATCGCAACTCGAACGATTCATGCCAGGCGCGATCAGCCTCGGAGCCAGCATTGGGTACGACGGTCACGGCGTTTCCTCTCCGGGTGAATCTTCAAGCATCATCGAGCGATCGCCAAAGGTACAGCGCAACTCTGGCATGGCTGTGTAGCGATCGCCCACCGCATCGATCGCCCCAATCAGGCGTTTTTGCAGCAGAGAATGGCGAAACTTGGGCATGGGTTTTTGGACTGCCCGGCCATCGAGATATTCCCAAGCGGGTGAATCTTCGAGATCGGGGCGATCGAGAAATTCCGCCAGGGTGGCGATCGGGGCGATCGAAACCGTCATAGGCACGCAGCCAGCGAACAGCGCCGCGAGATTGTTTCTGTTGATTGGATTCTATTGCAAGTTCTGGAATGGGATTGATCCAGCAATGGCTGATTTCCCATGCCCCAACCACCGTAGGGGCGGGGTCTCCCCGCCCGGTCTCCCCGCCCAGTCTTCCCCACCCCCGAGATCCTTGACGTTCCCAGGGTTGGCCGGGGTTGTGGCGATCGCCCGGGTTAGGGTTGGGAGACCCAACCCCTACAGCCTGTGAATTGCGAACCGATCGCCCCTATTTCAAATCAGCGATCGCCCCTCGGGCCATTTCGGCGATCGCCCGATCGGTAGCTTTCGGCAGGTGGTAATACTTGCCGCCCGCCGTTTCCGCCAGCTCCTTGGCGAAACCCGTCGAAACGAATTTGCTTTGGGTGTCGATCACCAGCAGCTTGATGTTCAGGGCGCGGATTTTGCCAGAAATATCCAGCAGCTCTTGCTTCACGTCCGGTTTCTCGTCCGGCTCCATCGGCTGGCCGAGCGATCGCGCCAGGGGCACATTCCCCCGACCGTCCGTAATCGCCACAATCACCACTTGCCCCACATCCCCCGACTGACGGGCGTTGGTTCCCACTCGCACCGCCTGGGTCAAACCGTGGGCCAAGGGGGAGCCACCGCCACAGGGCATGGTTTCCAAGCGTCGCCGGGCCGCCGAGATCGATCGCGTGGGCGGCAACAGCACCTCCGCTTGCTCACCCCGGAAGGGAATCAGCGACACTTGATCGCGGTTTTGGTAAGCCTCCGTCAGCAACCGCAACACCGCCCCCTTGGCGGACTGCATTCGGTTCAGGGCCATCGATCCCGACGCATCCACCACAAACACCACCAAGGCTCCGGCCTTGCGGGCCAGGCGCTTGGCCCGCACGTCGCTTTCTTCGACGAACACGCGGCGGCTAGTGTCACCGGCAGCGGCGGCTCGGGCGCGGCGGGCTTTTTGGTAGGGCGCGGCCGATCGCAGGGTGGCATCGACGGCAATCCGGCGCACGGGGCCGCGCGGCAACACGGGTTTGATGTAGCGCCCCCGATCGTCCGAGAAGATGATCGATCGACTGCCGGAGCTACCGCCCGATCGCTGGGCCGTGGTTTGGGCAAACAGCAGCACCGACGGATCCATCACCACCCCTTCCGGGTCGAACACAAATTCCTCGGGGATCGCGGGCGGCTCGTCCGGTTGGTCGTCGTCTTCGTTTTCGTCCTGGTCTTCGTTTTCGTTGTCGGTTTCGTCGTCCTGTTCTTGTTCCGCTTCCGGCTGTTGTTGCGGCGGCGGGGGCGGCGGCGGCTGTTGCTCGTCCGGCGGCGTTTCAATCACCGTGGCCCGGGGCACAATCACCAATTCCACCGCCACCCGCAGGTCATCGGCATTCACCGCCGTCCGCCCATCGAGGGCCGCATGGGCTTTGGCAACCCGCACCGCAAACAGTTCCGCCCGGTGGCCCTGCACCCGGCCGCGCACCGCCTCTTGCACCAAATATTCCACCTGCTCGCGGCTGATCGTGGCATCGCGCAACCACTCCCGCGCCAACAGAATTTGGGTTTTCAGACCGTCCAGTTCTTCGGCGTATTGACCGAGGAAGTCCTGGGGCGATCGCGCATAGCCCACGGCCCGATCGACCACTTCCACCCGCTGATCCAAGCCCAAAGCTCCATCGGCGGACAGGGCGATCGCAATTCGATCGAGCAAATGCTCCCGCAGCGGCCCCTCTTCCGGGTTGTAGGTAGCGATCAACAAGGCTTGGCAGGGGTGAGCAAAGCTGATCCCCTCCCGCTCAATCTGGTTGCGCCCTTCCCCGATCGCCCCCAGCAGTAGGTTAGCGATTTGGTCATCGAGCAAGTTCAGCTCATCGACATACATCACGCCTCGATTCGCCTCCGCCAGCAAGCCGGGCTGAAACACCGTTTCACCGCGCTTCACGGACTGGCCCACATCCACAGAACCCAGCAGCCGATCTTCGGTCACGCCCAGGGGAATTTGCACAAAGGGCGCGGGAATCACTTTCCGGGGCACTTCGCCGCTAAATTGCAGGCCGTCTTCCCAGCGATCGGGTGCGTCCGGGTCGCAATTGCTGAGGGAGCCGTCCACCACCTCGATCGGGGGCAGCAGGGCATGGATCGCCCGGGCCATCACCGATTTGGCCGTGCCGCGCCGTCCCGCGATCGCCACGCCCCCCAGGCCCGGATCGATCGCCGCCAACAGCAGGGCCATTTTGATCGACTCTTGGCCGATCACCGCCGTCAGAGGAAAGGCGATCGGGTCTCGGGTTTGGAGCGGCGCAGTAACGGACATGGCGGGCGAAAAAGGAAAATTCTTATGATCAGTCTTGATGCTTTTCAGGATATCAGCGCAACGGGACAGCCGGGCCGGTTCGGGCGGCTGGAGGTTGCATCTGAATGGAACCCAGCTCGCTGAATCTTGCACAATGGTGTTAGTGACCATTGGCAAAATTCCGGGTCATCAATAGTCAAGGCGCTGCGGAGTTTGAGCTAATGACTTCCAAAATGATCGCCCCGATCACCTACGACAGCGACTATTACGGCTGGGTGCAACAACAGGCCGAACTGTTGCGATCGGGGCAGTTTGATCAATTGGATCTGGAGAATTTGTTAGAAGAGGTTGAAAGCTTGGGGCGATCGGAAAAGCGAGCCTTAACCAGTCAAATTGTCCGGCTCTATTGGCATCTGCTGAAGTGGCAATACCAACCCCAGAAGCGATCGAACTCTTGGGCATTTTCCATTGAAGATGCGCGGGATGAAATCTTGGAATTACTCGACGAAAATCCCAGCTTTCGGCGCGACTTAGCAGATTGGATCGTCAAGAGCTATGAGCAGGCCCGCAAAAAAGCCGCCCGAGAAATGGGCTTACCAATCGATACGTTCCCGATCGAGCTGCCGTTTACTTGGGAAGCTGCGATGACTGTTGCGATCGAATATGTTGATCGGGATTAGGATGCCACCGCATGGAAACACAGACGACTATCGAGTCGATCGCCCCGACCACCTACGACAGCGATTATTACGGCTGGGTGCAACAACAGGCCGAATTGTTGCGATCGGGGCAGTTTGATCAATTGGATCTGGAGAATTTGTTAGAAGAGGTTGAAAGCTTGGGGCGATCGGAAAAGCGAGCTTTAGCCAGTCAGATTGTGCGGCTCTATCTGCATTTGCTGAAATGGCGGTTTCAACCCGATCACCGATCGAATTCTTGGGTGTTTAGCATTCGTTCCGCCCGCCGTGAAGTTCAACAGTTACTCACCGAAAATCCGAGTTTGAAACCCTGGCTCCCCAGTGCAATCGAGCAGGCCTATCCCCAAGCCCGCGAGCAAGCTTTTGTGGAAACAAAATTGCCCTTGAAGACGTTCCCGATCGAGCCGCCCTTTTCCTGGGAATTGGCGCTCACGATGTCGATCGAGTATGCCGATCAAGATATGGATCAAGATCAGAAATTGAGTTGATTTTGGTCTGCTCAACCGATCGAAATCTAGGCGATTTTTAGCTCCCCGATCGCCTCTAGCCGCTTAAAGGCATTGAGCTGCACATATTTTTCTTCCAGCGCTTCCGACACATCGGGCCCAATCCAGCCCAGTTGTTTCAGAATGTGGATCGCAGCAGCATATTTGGCCCGCTTGGCCCCGTCTGTCACCTTGATAGCAATGCCCAGCCGCTCGCCCACGCGGCCCATACACTGCATCCCTTCGGCTCCCGCTTTGCTGACAATTTCGCCCCCCGTCAGCCGCATCAGATCCGTGTCAAAGCCACCATGGCCGGAAATCAGCTCCGGATAGCCGGTCATGGCCCGCACGATGCGCTCCAATTGCAGATTGTCGCCGGATGTGAGCTTGGCAAACAGGGTGGCCAACTCCTGAAGGGGCATCAGATAGGTGGGCGCGCCGCAATCGTCGCGGGCTACGACAAATTCTTGGGCAGGAATCCCGAGCAGCTCGCCAATGACACTGGAAACGGCTTGCTGGGCGGGGTGGGAATATTGCAGATAGTCCCCGATCGACCAATTGCCGTGACGACACATGGCCAACATCCCCGCATGTTTGCCAGAGCAGTTGTGTTGCAGTGCGCTGGATTTGCCTTGGGGAATCGGGCATTGGAGGGCGCTGGGTTCAATGCCGCAATGCCAAAGGATGTTGAACACTTGACGGGCTTGGGCAATGTCTCCCTGATGGGAACTGCACATAATCGCCAGGTCGCGATTGCTGAGACCAAAGTGATCCAAGGTTCCAGAGGCGACCACGGCCAGGGCCTGGAAGGGTTTCAGAGCCGATCGCGCAAAGCTGGAGATGCCGGAATCGCCCGCCAACATCAACAAGCGCCCCCGATCATCGCAGGCCACTGCTTGCACCATGTGGGTGGACTCCACCAACCCTTCCCGCAGCAAGCGAATTTCAATATCGGCCGCGCGCGTTAATTTGCCCCGAGTCATAAAAACTGGTTTGAAACTTGTTTAGTTAGACATTAATTCCGCCAAAAACTGCGATTGTTCATCGCAATTTAAGATCAGCTTCGGCAATCAGCCCATTTTTTCATTGCTTTCCATTTTTCAATGGGTCTTGCGCGGATCGGGGCCTTGTGATCGAACTCGCTCGATCGCGCCCACCGTTCCCCATCCAGGTTAACCGAACCGGCCCCTAGACCAGGCCCCAAACGGCCGCCCCCGCCAGCAAGGTTCCTGCCAAAATCAGCACCAACCGCCGGAGCCGATCGAGCGTGGGTTTCACCTCATAGGAAACCACTAGCCGATCTTGGGCCAACATTTCCGGAGCCTTTTCCCAAACTTGGCCGTCATACCAGCCGGATTCTTCATAGATAATTTTTTCGCTGAACAGGCGACGGCCCACATAGCTCCAGGCCGAATAGATCCGCGCCAACACCAGCAACACGGGCAACACCGCCCCGCCACCGGCCCCCAACAGAAAGTGAGCCAGGTCTTTTTTGAGGGGGAAGCTGGCGGCGGCCACGGGCCCCACCACCAACCAGCTCCAGGCCCAAATCCACAGCAGCTTGATCACCAACCCTCGGCCCGGCAAGGTGGGCCAAGACAACAGCCAGGCCTCCTTCAACTCGGAAAACTCGTTGAGGGGTTGTTGTTCTTCGGGAACGGGGCAAACCGAACGGGGCGATCGCGTCATAAACAAGGGATGAATCAGCTCTGTTGCGCCGCTCAGGCATGGATGATCAGCGGGGGGATCGAATCGAGATCCCTAGCCAGCCGTGTTGGACGATTCGGTGGCGGGCAGGGGTCGAAACTCCAGCCGCCTGCTGTGGCCCCAAAAGGCTTCTAAGTTGTAGTACTCGCGCTCCGTGGGCATCATCACATGCACCACCACATCGCCGTAGTCATGCAAAACCCAGCCGCCATCACCATAGCCAGCGGTGTTTTGGGGCCGGCGATCGAACTCGGTTTTCAGCTTCATCTCGATCGCGTCGGCAATGGCGCGAATTTGGGCCCGCGAAAACCCGGTCACAATCAGGAAATAGTCCGCCAGGTAGGAAACCTCCGTCACCTCCAGCAGCGCAATGTCTTCCCCTTTGCGATCGTCCGCCGCGTTGGCCGCCGCGATCGCCACTTCATAGCTGGAACCACGCCCCAGTTGATAGACTGCCCCCTTGGCCACAGGCGGCGCAAACTCCACTACCGTCTCATCGTCCCCTTCGTCTTCAATGCCCTCAGCCGTCAACAGGGCCAGCTCTTGCGCGTTCAACTTCAAATCCGGATCACTCATCAAAATTACGTCGCCGCGATCGGCTGGCGAGGTGAGTTCTACACAATGGCGCAACACAATGGCACCAAACAATGGCACAACGCAGGAACCCGAAACCAAAACGCTGATGAACGGTCGATCGATCAACCCAGCCTCCACCCCAAGCAAAACTTAAATGGTGGCAACAAACTGGGGCGATCGGGTCATGAAGATGAGAGCGCAGCCCTCCGGTTCACGGGTTACTGTTTTGAGTCACGCGCCATTGAACCTCCAGTCTAGCAAAAGCCGTTGTTCTGCGAATTGATCCCCTGAATTACCATCCCCGAAAGCATCCTTCCGCCAATCCTGGCCTGAATTTGCACCCGCCAGCCCACCCCATTTTTAAATTCTTGGGCCGCAACGCCAGCCTCCAAGTCTCTGTTAAAATGGCGGCGTTGTTATTGCCCCGTAGCACCCTTGAGTCCGTCTCTCGATCTTCCCAAGGTTGACGATTTTTTGCAGGAACTCGCTGCAATCCAGCAAACCGGCTCCAAGCGGATCGCCATCCTGGGTTCGCGCCACGTGCCGATTACGCATCAACAATTGATTGAAACCCTCAGCTACGCATTGGTGCTGGCCGGGAATCAAATTATTACTTCGGGTGCTACGGGAACCAACGCCGCCGCCATTCGCGGAGCCATGCGCGCCGATGCCAATTTGTTGACCGTGATTTTGCCCCAAAGTTTGGAGCGGCAACCGCGCGAATCTCGCGATCAATTGGAATCGGTGATTCATTTGGTTGAAAAACCAGAAAATGACCAGCTTTCTTTGGCTGAAGCCAGCTCCCTGTGCAACCACGAAATTATTTCCCGTTGCCAGCAGTTAATTTGCTTTGCCTTCCATGACAGTGTGACCCTGCTGCAAACCTGCCGGGAAGCTGAAGAACAGCGCCGGGTGGTCACGCTGTTCTATTTCGACTAGTTGATTCGACTTCGTGAAATTCGACTAGGTGAAAACGCATGATTTTGGGTTTTAGCATTCCCACTTTGCTGCTGGGTTCAGTTTTTGTGGCGAGCTTTTTGGTCTATTTCCCTTACTTGGCGGTGGCCTATGCCCGGTTCCAGGTGGGGATGGATTTGGGTGCGCCCCGGGCCATGTTCGATCGCCTGCCGGACTATGGTAAGCGAGCCACTTGGGCCCACCAAAACAGTATTGAAACCTTTGCCCCCTATGCCGCTGCGGCCCTGGCAGCCTATGCCACCGGGGTCAACACCCCTGCGGCCGGTTGGGCAGCGGTGGCCTTTGTGGGAGCGCGGGCGCTGTTTTCGGTGGCCTATTTGGCCAACGTTCCTCCCCTGCGATCGCTGATGTTTGGCATTGGGCAAATTGCAATGATTTCGCTGTTTGTGCAAGCGCTCCAGCAAATTGCCTAGGGGGGCTGAATCCACGGCTGAATCAGTCACCATTGGCGAGTCTGGTTCATGGGAGCTCGATCGCCCTTGGCTGAAGATTGATCACGAATTGGGCGATTCATTTTGTATTGGTGTGGATTGAAAAATTAGGGTTATGGCTGCGACGTTTTCCTTTGATGTGGTGAGTGAGTTCGATCGACAGGAGTTGGTCAACGCGATCGACCAATTGCAGCGAGATTTGAAATCCCGCTACGACCTGAAAGACACCAACACGATCGTTGAACTGGGCGAAACCGATCTCACGATCGAAACCGCCAGCGAAATGACCCTTGAAGCTGTCACGGCCGTTTTGCGCGAGAAAGCCGCCAAACGAAAACTAGATCTGAAAATCTTTGACTTTGGCGACATTGAATCCGCGAGCGGCAACCGTGTTCGCCAAAAGGTGAAGTTGCAAAAGGGCATTCCCCAAGACATCGCCAAACAAATCAGCAAATTGATTCGCGATGAGTTCAAAAAAGCCCAAGCCCAAATTCAAGGCGACGCAGTGCGCGTTTCTGCCAAATCCAAAGACGATCTGCAACTGGTGATCCAGCGCCTGAAGCAGGAAGATCTGCCCGTGGCGCTGCAATTCACTAACTATCGTTAGTCCCACCGGCTCCCCGATCTAGGAGCCGGCCCTGGCAACCCAAAACATCTTCAAGCACTTTGCCGTTTTGGCAAGGTGCTTCATTTTGGCAATGGGATACTGCCGCATAACCACGGCCAGATGCAGCGCGATCGCCCTGGTGGAATGGCCGGACTCGATCGTTGTTGCAGCCGCAATGGGTTGGCAAATGTCCAGAGACCACGATGTTGCTGGCTTGCTCAAGGACAAATTCTAATGCAACAATTTCGCATTAATTAGAATCTGTCTTTTAAGCCAGCGCGATCGCCATGACCATCACCACTTCTGAACAAGCCGCCGTTGAGCTTTATCAAGAGACGGCTGCCCAAGCCCGACACCCAGACGCAACCGATCGGCACGATCGCCTGTTGGTTTACCCCGCTTGGCTCTGGGACGGCTACATCCGAGAAGTGGAACTCCGGGAAGGCTTTGAAATCCAAGTCCATCACTACCGGCTGCGCGATCGCTGGGATGCGGCCCTGGCCGAGCGTGCCGAGTGGCTGTCGTTTCATTTTCATCTCTCCGGACAGCACCAAGACAGCTACACCGAAGTCCACAACCTGGAATATGCCCTCTACGGCAGTGGCCTGGCCCCCAAGGATTGGATCATCGGCACAGACCGGAACCCGATCCTAGAAGTCCATATTTGGCTGTCGCCGCAGGTGTTTCAGTCCTTTGCGGGTCAAGACGGGGAACTCCCTCCGGCCTTGCGCCACCTTGTGCGGCCAGCCGACCAGCTCTACTACACCCGCGTCGGCAAAGTCTCTAGAGCCATGCAGCGGGTGCTGTGGCAAATCATTCGCTGTCCCTATCAGGGCATTACCAAGCGGATGTTTCTAGAAAGCAAGGCCCTGGAGGCGGTGATGCTGGTGCTGGCCGATGAGCTGAAAATTCAGCAGGAACAGCCATTAACCCATGGCCCAGCAGAGACTTGGGAGGACGGTGCGGCGCTAGCAAACCTGAAGCCTGATGATATCGATCGCCTGCACCAGGCGCGATCGATCTTGCTGAAACACCTAGAGCAGCCCCCCTCATTGATGACTCTGGCGCAACAGGTGGGGCTGAACAGTCGGGCGTTAAAAGAAGGCTTTCGGCAGGTGTTTGGTCAGCCACCTTTTACCTATTTACATGACCATCGCCTAGAGCAAGCCAGACAGTTGCTCGAAACCGGCGAGCTAAAAGTGTCCGAAGTCGCGACTGCCGTGGGCTTTGGCGATCGCAGCCACTTCGCCAAGCAGTTCAGAACCAAGTTCGGCATCAATCCCAAGCTCTATCAGGCCCAGCGCAAAAAGTTCTGCTAGCCCCCAAAAAAAGTACCGCGACTCACCAAAACGGCTTTGTTTTGCTGTTCGCCCTTGCTAGGCTCCTGAAAGTCTTTCTCAACTGCGGTGTGGGGTCATGGTTAATCGGTTGTCGGGTCTGGTGGTGGCGACTGTGCTGTCGGTGGCAGGGCCACAGGTCGCCTGGGCCGAGGACAACGCTCAAATTCCCCGAGTACAAGACCTAGGGCAGCCTGCCACCAGCCTCCAAGAGTGGCGGGCGCAAATTGAGCGCACCACCGTGCAAGTAACCGGTGTGCAACTGAACCGCACTGATACGGAACTTGAAATTGTCCTAGAAAGCGCCGAAGATCAGCCCCTGCAAATTGATGCGACTCAGTTCCGCACCGAGGGCAATAGCCTCGTTGCCGAGATTCCGAATGCCGTGCTGTCGCTCCCAGCAGGACAAGCTTTTGTGGCGGAAAACCCGATCGCCGACATCGCCACAGTGCAGGTGACGCAGCAAGACAGCAACACGATCCGGGTCAGCGTCACCGGAACCAACGCCCTGCCCACCACCGAAGTGACCCTAACCACCGCCGGCCTGGCCTATAGCCTCAACCCTGCCGGGGAGGAGCCAGACGAAGAACTCGTGGTCACCGGAGCAGGGCAACGGGGCTATCGCGTGCCAAACTCCGCCGCCGCAACGCGAACAGATACGCCCTTACGCGATATTCCCCAATCGATCCAAATCATTCCCCAAGAACTGCTGCAAGACCAACGGGCTGACGTGACCAGCGCCTTGCTGAATGCGCCTAGTGTGCGGGTTGGTTCGCCGTCTAACTTTGATGCGGTGCGGGCCCAGGTGCGAGGCTTTTTCACTTCGCCCACCGTCGATGGCATAGTCGCGCGGGACTTTAACGGGGTTTCTGCCAATATTGGCCCTGACCTCACGGGGATTGAGCAAATTGAAGTGCTTCAAGGGCCCAACTCCATTTTGTTTGGCTCATCCTCGCCGGGGGGGACGATCAACTTTGTCACCAAGCGCCCTTTGAGCGATCCGTATTACTTCGTTGAGGCGAGCGCGGGCAGCTTCGATTTTTACCGGGGTGAAGTGGATTTCTCTGGCCCCCTCGATCGCGACAAAAACATTCTTTATCGACTGAATACTTCCTATCGAGACCAAGAGCTTTTCACGGATTTCAGCCGAACTAGAAACTTCGTGATTGCACCGGTTCTGAGTTTTGCCTTGGGTGACAACACCACACTCAGCATTGAAGGCACTTATAAGCACTTGCTGCGCGATAACGCCACCCATGGATTGCCGATTGTGGGCACAATTTTGGATAACCCCCTTGGGGATGTGCCGCGCAGCCGCAACCTGACAGAAAGTGATGCTGAAGTTAGACAGACCCGAATTGGCTACAAGCTGGAGCATCAATTTAATGAAAATTGGTCATTAAATCATGCGTTTCGATATGGGTGGATGGAGTTTGACACCTTTGGCCGATTTCCGGGAGCGCTGGGTGCTGACAATCGAACTGTATCAACCAGCTTCTCTGACATTTCCGATCAGTATTTTGACTATCGGATGACTACGAATGTGGTAGGTAAGTTCGCGACCGGCTCCATTCAGCATCAATTATTATTTGGGGTTGATTTAGGGCGATCGGATATTGAGCTGAAGTTCACGGGTCTAGAAGGCCCGCCCATTGATTTGTTTGATCCCACCTTTGGGGCATCGCCTGGCGCGGTGACCTTTAGCAGTGAAGACAGCATTGTGACCGATGAGCTGGGGATTTTGCTGCAAGATCAAATCACCCTAGCAGACAACTTGAAGGTGCTGATCGGTGGTCGGTTTGACATGTTTAGACAGACTGGCGATTTCGGCAATCCCGATCTGGTTCAGACGGGCGAGGCATTTAGTCCTCGGCTAGGGATTGTCTATCAACCGATCGAACCGATTTCTCTGTATGCCAACTACAGTCGATCGTTTGAACCAACTATTGGTCGTTCTCGCGACGACAGTACTTTTGAGCCTACCCGAGGAACCCAGTTTGAAATTGGTGTGAAAGCCGATTTAAGCGATCGGCTTTCGGCAACTTTAGCGTGGTACAACATCACCCAAAAAAATGTGCTGACCACCGATCCCGTTGATGACAACTTCTCAGTGCAAACGGGAGAGCAGCGGAGTCGGGGTGTTGAACTCAGCGTGGCCGGGGAGGTTTTGCCAGGGTGGAATATCTTTGCCAGCTATGCTTACAACGACGCAAGAATCACCGAGGACAATAACTCGGATCTGGTGAATAACCGTGTCCAACGCACTGCGCCCCATGCGGCAAGTTTGTGGACAACCTACGAAATTCAGGAAGGCGATTTTCAAGGGTTGGGATTTGGTGTGGGCTTGTTTTATGTGGGCGATCGCGCAGGTGACAATGCCAATACGTTTGAGTTGCCGAGCTACCTGACAACTGATGCCGCAATTTTTTATAAACGGAACGGATTCCGCGCGGCAATCAACATCAAAAACCTCTTTGATGTGGAGTACTTTGAAGGGTCTTTCAACCGGAATCGCATCTTTTATGGCGCACCGCTGACCGTGCAAGCCAGTTTTTCTTGGACGTTTTAACCCAGCGATCGGCGATCGCTCAGTCGAGATAAAAAGCAATAGCTACTGCAAAGTCATCTTGACCGATCAAAAACTCGGGCGATCGCCATCTTCAATCGCCACAGTTCTATTAGGAATGAGTCGATCTCAGCCAATCACCGCCACAACATACCCAATTCATCAGCCGGGGTAAGCATCAGATGGAATCACCACAAAAGCCTTTACCAAAATCACTCACTCGCCTGCTTTCTGCCAAACTCAGGACGATTTCTTTCTTCATTCACCGCTGGTTAGGTTTAGCGATCGGGATTTTGTTGTGCATTGCGGGTTTGACTGGCAGCGTTCTCGTTTTTTGGCACGAAATTGATCATTGGGTGCTGGCTCAGCGACTGGGAACCGTTGTGCCTGCCGGGACAATAGTGCCCGTTGCTGCCATCATCGAATCGATCAAAGCGGCCTATGGGAAAAAGCAATGGAACCTCAGCACCGTTGCGCCACCCCAATCAGCCCAGGAACCCTATCAGGCCTGGTTGGAAACCCCAGCGCATCACCATTGGCAGGTGTTTGTGCATCCCTACACGGGGCAAATTATGGGCGATCGGGAATGGGAAAGCAGTTGGGTTGGCCTAATTTATGACCTCCATTACAAACTGCTGGCGGGGGAAACAGGAACCCTAATTATGGGCATTGTTGCGTTGCTGACACTGATCTTGAGCCTCACTGGCATTGTGTTATGGCCGGGCTGGCGCAACTTCATGGCTGGATTCAAAATCAAGTGGAAAAACGCCCATATCAAACGAACAAACTTTGATATTCATAAAGTTTCAGGCATCATTACGGCAATCTTTTTGGGCTTGATTGGGTTCACGGGGTTTGCTTGGAATGTGCCTCAAGCCAAGGTGAATGAGGCGATTTATACTGTCACTTTCACACCCAAGCCAGCCGCGCCAGTTTCCAAGCCCATTCCAGGTCAGCAGCCTTTATCCATTGCTGAGTTGATCCAGCGAGCTGAAGCGGTGATTCCCGATGCGACGATGACCTATATTGTGCTTCCTAAAAAGCCGGAATCTCCATTGATCGTGAGCAAGCGGCAAACCCAAGAACGCTCGCAATGGGGCAATACTAGAGTGGCGATCGATCAGTTTACTGGTGAGTTAATTCAACTGACTGATGGGCTGAAGCCGACTCGGGCGGAGGCGATTATGAGTCAGTTTGATGCGGTTCACTTTGGGACTTTTGGCGGGCTGGCAACCCGAATTCTTTATGTTTTCGTTGGGTTGGCTCCCCTAGCGCTGTTAATCACAGGTTTCGTGATGTGGAAGCATCGGCGCAGAGTTCCCAAGCCGGGCCATTCCTAAGTCAATACAGTTATTAGTCACGCTATAGGTTTTGATTTGGAGGCGATCGCCTAACTCAGGACTGATGACCCGCTAAATTCCTAAAACTAATATCTACAGGGGCTGGATAGTTGTAATAGAGACTGTCATGCAAAACACTCAACCCGCCACCATACCAAGCTTGTGTTACCTGATGACATTCTGCCTATCCGCTATGGTTTAAGGAGGTCAAATACTTTAAATAGTTGATCATCTACTGGTTGTTTTAGTTCAGCTTCTTTTTCAAAATGGTATGAAATCCAACGAACATCTTTACTCTCAATACTTGTATAAAAGTAAATCGCGTTAGATGCTTCAACAAATTTGATAAATGGCAGTAATTCCAGTGGCTTTGTCTGCCCTGAATTACGTAGATACAGCTTTTTTCTGTCAAGAGGGATTAGGCTTTTTACTGTTATTTCATTGAATGGGGTTCTTGCTCCGATTAATTCTTTTGCGTTAAAAGTGAAGATACCATCTTCAAAACTGCTTGTTGTCGGGGAGAGTATTCGAGTATCTTCAAAGGCATCAGCAATATACGTTCTAAACTCGTTTAGTTTCTGTTCAAGTGTTAGGACTCTTTGATTATTTTCTTCTTCGCTTGTTATGCCACCATGTCCCTTCCATTTGTTTCTAAGATCGGCAACTTCCCCTAATATACGGACAATGCTCTTGCTGGTAATCATTGATAAAAATGCTTCTGTCGGATTGCCAAACAGGCTTTTGCAATAATCCTTCCTATCGCTATCTTTGTCTAATACATATTTTCTAATCGCCTTTGAAAGTTTTGACGTAAGGGCATTCCAATTGCCAAACGTAGCTCTCAAATACCAATCTTGAAATTTTTCATCATTATTAACCCAGTTATGGCTTTCGGCTTTGTAAAATTCTTTGTCTTGAACTAAAGCACTCAGCATTAGCATTGATAAAAATTCCGAAAATCCTTCAAAGAAGTGAAACAAGTGCTCAATTTTCTTACTATTGTCTTTAGTGGCATAATACCGCCACAGAATCGAAGAGATAGGAAAAGGCAGTTCGTCAATCCAGTTTTCCAATTTCTCTTCCTGATTTATAGTTTTTAATTCCTTAGAGATTGAATTATAGCTTTTTGGTTGTTTCCATAGATTGCGTCTAAGTTCATCAAGCCTAAGTGTGAATTGTTGAATTTTGCTATCAACTTCAATTACCTCTGCTTGGGTAGGTAAGTCAGGCAAAAATAAAACGCATTTTGAGAGTTGAGACTTTAAAATTCGAGGAATTACTACACCAGCTTCTAAACTCTCTCTTGATTTTTTACCAATTGGCGTATTGAAGTAATTTGCCACATAAATCGCATTGGCTTTTGTTTCATCAAGTTGAATTTGATAGTAATTCTTTGGTTGGATTTTCAGTTCTGATAAACTTGCAACAACGGGACTGCTTCCGATCTTGGGTAAATAAATAGAATTAGCTAAATGCTCAACTTCATCAGCATTGTCGCCCTTGAGTACATTTATAGATTCAGAAATATCAGTTAATAAAATATCAGTCAATAAAGTTGGCGGGTAGCCAATTCTCTTGACAAGTTCTTGCATCTCTTTTTCAGCTATAAGTGCATTCAATGACTCGAACTCTAAAAAATCAACAAGACAGCCAAGTTGAATAGCTCGACCTTGTTTTTGGTTTTTGAAGTTTTGGAGTATTGTTTTATTCGTTATATCATCTTGTGAAATTTCAGCAACAAATGTTTTCTCTTTATTCTGTTTAGAGATGAGAATAAGATGTAACTGAATACTTGTCATTGGTGAAAAAGCACCGGAAGGAATGGAAAAGACAGCATCAACAAAAAGTCCTTGTTTGTTTAATGCTTCTTTCCCTTTTTCGTTCCACAAAAATGAATTAGGAACAAGGAAGATTAATTTTCCATCTTGAGCTAAACGTTCACCACATTTCAAGAGTAGAGTTGTTGTAAAATCAAAAGGACTTTTCTCTCCATTTACGTCTTGCATTCGTCTTCCGAAAGGAGGAAACGAAAGAACCAAATCAAATCCCTGTGTTGTTTTTGATAGTTCATCTAGTGTGTCATCAAGCTTTATATTCTGACTTTTTTCCTCGAATAAGGACTTAATAGTTTCAAATTCTGTTGAATCTATGCAAGTTCCGAAAACGTCATCAGCCTGAATATAAAAAACAGGCGAGGATGCTGTTAGCCAAGGATCAAAAATAGATTTTTTGCTCTCGGCTTCTAGAAGTTTTTCAATAAATTTCAAAACATAAATAGGTGCAACAATTGAATAAGCATTTGCCAGTTTAGAAATTAATTCTGTGCTCTGGAATAAGCTGTCAAGCTTTTCCACTCCCAAAGTTGCTCCAATAAGCTCCAACAACCTGGTGTCACGACATCCTCGAAAACTTGGATCTGCCCGAAGTCGGTCAAGGTTCCTCCAAATTTGATTTTTTATGTCTGTTTGTTGCATCTTTGTTGCCTTCTACGCTTGCAAGTAACTTAAAACCAGTAGACCTAGTTATACATTAGACCGCAGGTTCAGGATATCACCCCCAATTAGGGGACTCTTGCCACAACTCTAATTGTGGAAGCACCACAATTAATCAGTATACTTCTATCGATCAACCTCCTGCCACCTTCTACTCACTCAAGTTCTCAATCTAGGTATTCGCAACTCCTCAAATAACCCTGTCTAGCCGTTAGCCTGTCGCGGTTTCTGAGATTGTAAAAATTTACGAATTCGGCAAGACGATCGCCCGTTGTACCCAGCCAGCCCGATCGCCCACCAGAACCAACGCAGTGTTAGGCAATGGGCACAACATGGAGACGTAACCCAAGCACCTGTAAAACCTTGAGAACCGTAGCAAACTCCGGATTACCTTCGATTGACAAAGCCTTGTAGAGACTTTCACGCCCCAACCCTGTTTCACGGGCAATCTGGGTCATCCCTTTAGAGCGGGCAACATCTCCCAACGCTGCCACGATTAGGCTTGGATCACCCTCTTCAAGAGCAGCTTCCAGATAAGCAGCAATATCTTCCTTGGTTTCCAAATGATCCGCTGCATCCCAAGAATGAGTTTGAACGATCGCCATAGAAACCTCCTATAGGTCTTGCGCCAAATCTAAGGCTGTTTTGATGTCTCGTTCCTGAGTACGCTTATCCCCTCCTGCCAAAAGGATAATCAAGGTTTCCCCTCGTTGGACAAAATACACTCGATAGCCTGGGCCGTAGTCGATCCGCAGTTCTGATACACCTTGCCCCACTGGCTTCACATCGCCTGGATTACCCATCGACAGCCGCCGAATGCGAATATCAATACGCGCTTTTGCTTGGCGATCGCGCAAAGTTTTAAACCATTGCGCATAAGTTTCCGTTTGGCGAATTTCAAACATACTGCTAACTGTATCCTGTGGGATACAGTTAATGGCCTTGTTGAGGACAAATCAACTGATCGCCACCCGAAAGCAACGCTTCTGAACTGATCAGGGTTTACGAACTCGGCAAGACGATCGCCTGTTGTACCTGACCTGCCCGATCGCCCCGCGCTGTTAGTTCCACCACCATTCCCGGTTCACCACGCACCAGCCAGACCACCCGCGATCGATCGTCCGTCGGATCCATGTGGTCGTAATAGGGCGTAGTCGGTTGGTGCGATCGCCCCGCCAGATGACCCAAACTCACTTCCGGTTGACCGCTGATCAGCTCCGCGCCCGGCGGTAAGGCGATCGCCGCGCGGCAAGGTTGCACCGCCCCCTTTTCGATCGCCTTTTGCGTGCCATTGGTCGGCAGCCAGCCCGTGTTTTGCACCACCCACTCCACTTGGAACAGCCGATCGCCCAAGGATTGCGCCGTGGCCTTCACCGGTTCCAGACGCGGCGAAATCAGCAATTGCCAGAGCAGCCAGCGGGGAAACCGTTCGATTTCTCGCTCCAACAGGTGAGCCGGTGGGTTGCGCCAGGTGCAAATTTGGTTCCAGCCGCCCAGCTCCACCTTGCCCAGTTGCGGATGTTCCCAGGCGTACCAGTCCACATAGCCGCGCCCGTCCAGCACCTCATCGTTCCACTTCAGCAGCGCCAAATCTTCCTCGATCGGGTGGTCGTCCAGCCACTCCAGCAGCTTCGGCGTTTTCACCCCCGCCGCCTGGGGCAAATTCCACAGCTCCACCGTCCAGGCAAATAGCCCCCGCTCCTCGTAGCACCAATCGTCAAAGGCTCCGGTCATCACGTTTTTCGGATGGTCGCAGTAGCCCTCAAACACGCTGGTGGCGGGGTAGTCGGTCAGTTCTGTGCCCTTTTGCCCGATCGCCCGGTAATTCAGCCAGTCCGCTTGGGGCAATTCCATGTCGGTGGCGTGGCTGTAGGGACGCAACAGCAGGCCGCCAAAGGTGTGGAAGGCCACGGCGGCGTTCAGGTTGGGGTGATGGGCAATGAAGTCCGCGATCGCCCGGGTTTCCGGCTCCGAGGTGGGATAGTTGCCCGCGCCGGCCTGTTCCGGCTCCGGTCGCCACTGCATCGGGAAATTGCGGTTCAGATCCAACCCTTCGATCGGGCGGGGGGCGGCGATCGTCGCGCCGTCGTAGCGATCGATCCGGCCCTCCGGCAGCAGTCGATAGTAAGTGCCGCCGGTTTCGATCGGGTCGCGCCGCACCAACAACCGGGGATCGCGATCGGACACTTTCCAGGCCCCATTGGGATCGGGCACACGCATCCAGAGAATTCGCCCATCCCCGTCGATATCTTCCATTTGCAGTTCGCTGGGGCCGCCCGCCAAGTGATCGCCCGGATAGGGTCGAGTGCTCGATCGCACAAATTTGGGGCGATCGGCCAGGGCCAGCTCGGCTCCGTCGGGATTGACGCGAGGGCAAATATAAAACGTCCGCGAATCCAGACAGCGGGTAACGTCCGGATCGCTGCCGTAGTGCTTTGTCAAAAAGTCGAGGAGATAGAGGCAGGCCGTGGAAGGCGCAAGTTCCGTGGCGTGGATATTGCCATCCACCCAGAGGGCTGGCTTGTGGCGATCGGGCCCCGTCTCGCTATTGGTGATGGTTAGTAACCAAATATCCCGGCCCTCGTAGCTGCGGCCAATCGATGCCAATTGGACAAGCTGCGGAAATGCGGCCGCGTAGCTCTGCAAAATCTCCGACAGTTCCGCATAGCGGTAGAGACGATCAAAAGAAACCTGACCCATGGGTGTTCTGTGTTCTTGGCCCAGCCCGACCAGAGGATGCATCGTGAATCACCATACCCGCCCATGCGGGGCTTGATCGGGATGCCGATTGACGTGAATTGACGTAAATCGACATGAAGACGTAAATCAAAAACGACTAACGCGAGATCTATGCCTGATCAAAACCCAATCAAAACCCAATCATGACCAAACCAAGGCTCATGCCGACGATTTGGGGCCGGTTGGGGGGAAATCAAACCCGGCCGGATTGTTCACCAACCAGGGCGATCGTGGCTCAGGAAGGGATGCCAGCCTTTGGATTCCAGCACTTTAACACCTCTATGAGGGGTCTTGCCCCCCATTGCCTCCACCCTTGTCGCAATTCCCGTACCCGCGCGATCGCGCCAGGCTATACAGAATCCTTTAGATTAGTTTTAAGGTTGTAAACATTTATTCACAGTTTCCCACCCCCTAGCTCAAAACATCGGTACTGATTTGGGGCTAAGGAGCCGCTGTGAGCCTGTTGCTAGCCCATTGTTGGGCTGTTGACTTGGTTGATGACGAATCCCCGGGATCTGTCCATGGATCCATTTATCTGGCTTATTTGGATCCCTTGGTCTGTTCATTTGGTCTGTTCATTTGGTCTGCTCACTGCAATCTGCCCATGATGACCTTTGGTGATTGCTCCGCCACCACGAGCCAACCCCGTCCAACTGCGTAATCTTGCCCTCTTGCCCCTCTCTGCACCATGTTTGAGTACTTTACCGATCGCGCCATCCAAGCCATCTTGCTCGCCCAGGAAGAATCTCGCCGCTTGGGCCACCGCCTCGTGGGCAGTGAGCAAATCCTGCTCGGTTTGTTGGGTGAACAGTCCAGCCCGGCGGCTCAGTTGTTGGCGGCAGCGGGGGTCACCCTGGAGGGGGCCCGGGCCCGGGTGGAAGCGCTGATTGGTCGCGGCGCGGGGATGGTTCCGGACGAAGTGCCTTTTACGCCCAAGGTGAAGGCCCTGTTTGAGGCGGCCTTGGCCGAAGCGCGTCAACAGGGCCAAAAGGTGGTGGCTCCGGAGCATTTGCTGTTGGCGATTATTCGCGATCGGGACAACTCGGCGGTGAAGGTACTGCGGAGTATGGATGTGGATCCCGATCAATTGCGGATCAACTTGATTCGATTGCTGGGCGAAACGGCGGCGGTGGCCGCAGGCGATCGGGGCGAGTCCCGGCGAGAGTCCACGGGCGATCGCGCCGACAGCGGCAACATTTTGGCCACCTACTGCACCAACCTGACCCAAGCGGCGATCGAGGACAAGCTTGATCCTGTGGTGGGGCGCGATCGGGAAATTGAGCGCGTAGTGCAAATCCTCGGTCGCCGCACCAAAAATAACCCGATCCTGATTGGTGAGCCGGGCGTGGGCAAAACCGCGATCGCGGAAGGCCTGGCCCAGCGAATTGCCCTGGCCGATGTGCCGGAAACCCTGCTGGATAAGCAAGTCTATTCCCTGGATATGGGGCGGTTGCTGGCGGGCACGCAATATCGCGGAGCCTTTGAAGAGCGGCTGAAGGAACTGGTCAGCGAAGTGCAACGGGCCGGCAACGTGATTGTGTTCATTGATGAAGTCCATACCCTGCTGGGTGCGGGCGGAATGCAGGGCGGCCTGTCGGCGGGCAACCTGCTGAAACCTGCCCTGGCACGCGGTCAGTTGCAATGCCTGGGCGCGACGACGCTGGATGAGTATCGGCAATATGTTGAGCGGGATGCGGCCCTGGAGCGGCGATTCCAGCCGGTGAAGGTGGGTGAGCCGACCCCAGCCGAGGCGATCGAGATTTTGCGCGGCCTCCGCAGCACCTACGAAACCTTCCACAACGTGCTGATGACCGATGAGGCGATCGCAGCGGCTGTTACCTTGGCCGATCGCTACATTGCCGATCGGTTCCTGCCCGACAAGGCGATCGACCTGATCGACGAAGCCGGTTCCCGGGCCCGCGTCAGCGTTGGCAAAAAACCCGCTCACATCCGCGATTTGGAGCAGCAACTAGCCCAAACCGTGGAAGAAAAAGAGCAAGCCGTGGAAAATCAAGATTTTGAAACGGCGGCCAAACTGCGCGATCGGGAATTGGTAATCACTGAAGAACTGGCGATCGCCCGCCAAGCCCCCGCCACCGAGCGCCCCCGCCCAACGATTACCGCTGAAGACATTGCCGAAATCGTCAGCCTCTGGACAGGCGTACCGGTAACGCAGCTTTCGGATGCGGAAGTGGGACAACTACTGAACCTGGAAGCCAAGCTGCACGAGCGGCTGATTGGGCAAAACGAGGCGATCGAAGCGGTCTCGAAGGCCCTGCGCCGGGCCCGCTCCGGCCTGCGGAACCTGGAGCGCCCGATCGCCAGCTTCCTGTTCCTCGGCCCCACGGGTGTGGGCAAAACGGAACTAGCCAAAGCCCTGGCTAACTTCATGTTCGGTTCCGATGAGTCGATCATTCGGATCGACATGTCCGAATTCATGGAACCCCAATCCACCTCGAAACTGATCGGCAGCCCGCCAGGATTTGTCGGCTACGGCGATGGCGGCCAGCTCACGGAAGCGGTGCGCCGCCGTCCCTACAGCCTGGTGCTGTTTGACGAGGTGGAAAAAGCCCACCCGGACGTGTTCAACCTGATGTTGCAGTTGCTCGATGAAGGGCGGCTGACGGATTCCCAAGGGCGGGTGGTCAGCTTTCGCAATTCGCTGATCGTGATGACCTCCAACCTGGGGGCCAAGGCGATCGCTAAGGGTGGCGCAAACCTGGGCTTTGGCCTCGCCAGCGACAGCGCCGAGGGTCGTTATCAAGCAATCCGCGATCGGGTCACCGATGAGCTGAAAAACTTCTTCCGCCCCGAGTTCCTGAACCGGTTGGACGAGGTGGTGGTGTTCCGCCCCTTGGAAAAATCGGAAGTGCGGCAAATTGTCGATCTGTTGGTCGTGCAGGTGGCCGATCGGCTGGTGGAGCAAGACATTCGCCTGACCGCGAGCGATCGCTTCAAGGACAAGGTGGCCGATGAGGGCTTCGACAGTAGCTTGGGGGCCCGCCCGCTGCGCCGCAAGGTGACGCAACTGCTGGAAGATGCCCTGGCAGAGGCGATTCTGTCCGGTCGGGTCAAGGGAGGCGATCGGGTGTTGGTGGACTTGGCCGACAACGGCGAAACCCTGCTCGATATCCAATCCCAGGCGATCGACCTGCGCTTACCGGCGGGCGTGAGCTAAGGAAGTTCGATCAGGGAGATCGCACCGTTTCAGATATTTGCGGGCAGTTCCCAGCTTGTGGGGCTGCCCGTCATGCTGTTAGATCGGTTGGCTACTGGATGCGCGTCAAATTGGGGCCGCCTTCGATAGGAGCCGTCGCGCCAGGTGACGTAGCGTATGGGCGTTTGATCGTAATCTCACATCATTCCAGATTCGATCGCAGAGATTCAATTTTTCTGGCGCGTGTTTCGGCTTTTTTGCAATTCAAAAGCTGCTCTAGGAAGCCCCGTTTAAACGATCGAGATAGGGCGTGCCATGTTTCTAGATATTGATTTTGCTGGAGGAAGGATTCTAGATCAGGCGGCAGGGTCAGATTTTCAACTTCATCAAGGGCGTTCCAAGCACCATTGGCTTGGGCAATTTCCATAATCCTTAAGCCGTTTGGGTGCATTTGGTTTTGCTCAATCAGCTTGCTAATTTTTTCTTTATTCACTCGGCTCCAGTAGCTCTTGGGATTGCGGGGGGAAATTCGCAATTTGGTTCGTTCGGAGTCAACTTTGTTGGGAAGACTATCAATCCAGCCGTAGCAAAGCAAAACATCGACGATGTCTGAATAGGTAAAATCTGCTTTGTTGGACGATTTTTTATAAAAAACTAGCCAAACTGAGTTCTTTTGGTGCCAGTTTTGGTCTAGCCATCTGTTTAAATCTTGCAGGCGATCGATAGAAATTGACTGAATTTCGGTCATGACATTGCTGCCAAAGTTTCATGATTTGTCAAACATCACGGTTGATCTAAACCAACTGTCATGGGATGCAGCGTGCTTGGAACTACGGGTTCACTTGGATTGTGGGAGCGATCGCATCACTTCATCGATCTTGGGGGATGAGATGCGATCGCTACAATGGGAAAACGCCAGCCCGATCGCGACCAGCGTTCAACAGTTCTCACTCATCCCCACCCTATGTCGGATCCGAAACGCCCCGCTCTGGATGACGATGCCGGTTTGCCCTGGGTGCGATCGCCCCAACACCTGTGGCTGATCGGAGCGGCGATCACGACGATGATCCTGTGGCAACTGCCGTGGGGGCACCAAGTTCTGTATCCCTTTTCAATTCTGGCGACTTGGTTCCACGAAATGGGTCATGGGGTTGCTGCGATGCTTCTGGGCGGGCGGTTTGAGACGCTGTTACTCCATCCCAGTGGCGGCGGCGTAGCCCAACACAGCGGCCAGCTCTGGTTGGGGCCGATCGGGCGAGCCTTGGTGTCGGCGGGTGGGCCCTTGGGTGCGCCCTTGGCGGGCTATGGGCTATTGCGCCTCTCCCAGAAGCGCTTGCCTCGGGTGCAGTTGGGGCTATTTTTGTTGGGTTGTGCGCTGCTGCTGTCGGTGTTGTTGTGGGTGCGCACGCTGTTTGGGGTGTTGGCGATCGGGGCTTTGGGCGTTGCGATCGCGTTGATTCCGCTCTATGGATCCCCTTGGGTGCAATATTTTGCACTGCAATTTTTGAGTGTGCAGGCTTGCCTCAGTACCTTTTCCCGGCTGGACTATTTGTTCACTGAAAACTGCACAATTCAGGGTGTGGCGATGGTCTCGGATACGGGACAAATGGCCAAGCAGCTTTGGTTGCCCTATTGGTTTTGGGGAGCGCTGTTGGCGGCGATTTCGCTTTATTGTTTGGGGTCAGGTCTTTGGCGCTTGGTGCGATCGCGTCCCGATGGGTTTTGAGGTTGATTGAGGGGCGATCGCCGTCGGCTTGGAATGGTGTTCAACTCTAGCGGTGGCTTTATTTTGCCGAACAGCGATCTGACCGCTCCAGATGTGTCCTATGTTTTTCGGGCCGGAATGCCCCGCAGGGTTCGATATTTTTTCGATATTTTGCGGAGGTTGTGCCCAACTTGGTGGTGGAAATTAAATCCCAGAGCGATCGGGTGGCGAAGTTGCGCGAAAAACTCACCATGTATTTAGAGCAGGGCGCTGAGGTGGCCCTGCTGGTGGATCCCGATCGGGAAATCGTGGAACTTTATCGGCTTTTGTAGATAGCAACTAACCCATGCAACCCCAAGGCATATTGATCTTTTTTTGTGGAAAGATGGGGGCGGGAAAATCCACCCGATCACGCCAAATTGCCCAAGCGTTAAACGCGATTTTAATTTCAGAAGATGACTGGCTCAGTCAGCTTTATCCCCAGGAAATCCAAGGATTGGCAGACTATATCCAGTATTCTCGCCGCTTGAAAGGTTTACTTAAACAGCACTTGGCAACGTTGCTGAAGGCGGGACTCTCAGTCGTGATGGACTTTCCCGCTAATACAAAAACCCAGCGGGTTTGGTTCCAAGAGCTGATCCGCGAGCATGATTTGGCTTATCGGTTCATCTATTTGGATGTGGACGATCAAACCTGTCTAGACCGCATTGCCCAGCGCCGCCAAGAGGAACCCGATCGCGCCCAATTTGACACGGAGGCGATGTTTCACGAAGTCACGCGCTTCTTTGAGCCGCCCACGGCTGAGGAGGGCTTGGTCATCGAGGTGATTTAACCGGTTGCCGCCGATCGCTCCGCCCGGTCAGGAAGCGCGATCGCCCCCAGGCCAGCGGCAACGCCGAAGCCACATCGGGGCAAGACGGGATAAGAAGTAGTAGGATTACGGTGTAAATTTGCCCCCTCTGGGCGATCGCCCGCTTCTTGCCCGGCCGGCAAGCCATCACCGATGTTGTTGTCTCGTCCCGTATGAGTTCTGCCCTTACCGAACTGGCGATCGTTGCGGCCTTGACGGTTGCGAACGGGATTTTTTCAATGTCGGAAATGGCGATCGTCTCGTCCCGCAAGACGCGCCTGCAAAACCGAGCGGAACGGGGCGATCGAGCGGCTCGCGCAGCCCTGGCCCTGGCGGAATCGCCCAACCAGTTTTTATCCACCATCCAGATTGGCATCACCCTGATCGGCATCCTCACGGGGACTTTTGGGGGTGCTTCTTTGTCGGCGGAGCTGCGGCCAATCCTGGAAGCCGTGCCGCCATTAGCCCCCATGAGCGGGGCCCTGTCGGTAGTGATCACCGTGGCGGGCATTACCTATCTTTCGTTGGTGGTGGGCGAGCTGGTTCCCAAGCGGTTGGCCCTGGGCAATCCAGAACAGATTGCGGCCAATGTGGCGCTACCGATGCGGTGGTTGTCGCGGATTACGGCTCCGGTGGTCTATTTGTTGAGCCATTCCACGGATCTGATTGTGCGATCGCTCGGAACCACCGTTTCCAGCGAGCCGCAGGTGACGGAAGAAGAAATTAAGCTGCTGTTGCAACAGGGCACGGAAGCAGGCACGGTCGAAGAGGCCGAGCAGGAAATTGTAGAGCGGGTGTTGTCTCTGGGCGATCGCCCCGTCAGCTCCGTGATGACTTCCCGCCGAGAGGTGGTGTGGCTGGATTTGGATGCGCCTTTGCACGAGACGATCGAGCAAATCATCAACAGCCACCACCAGCGATTCCCCGTCTGCCGCGACAGTTTGGATGAGGTCGTTGGGTTCATTCAGGTGAACGACCTGTTGGCCCAAACTCTGATGAATCAGACCCTAAATTTAACGGACTGCCTGCGTCAGCCGTTGATTGTGCCGGAAACCACGGGCACGTTGCGAATTTTGGAGATGTTCCGCGAAACGGGTCTGCATATTGCCTTGGTGGTGGATGAATACGGCGTGGTGCAAGGGTTGGTGACGATCAACGACATGCTCGAAGCGATCGTGGGCGACCTGACCGATGTGGATGAGGAAGACACGCCCAAGGTGGTACAGCGGGAGGATGGTTCCTGGCTGGTGGATGGGATGTTGGCGATCGAGCGGATGCGCGATGAATTGGATATGGCTGAACTGCCCGGTGAGCGGGAAGGACGCTACCAAACCGTGGCGGGCTTCGTGATTGCTTCGTTGGGCCACATTCCCAAGGCCACGGACACGTTTCACTGGAATGGCTTCCGGTTTGAGGTGGTGGATATGGATGGCAACCGGGTTGATAAAATCCTGGTTTCCAAACCCAGCACAGCTCCCAGCGCTTCAGAGCCGCCCACGGCTGATTAAGGGAAGCACGACCTCAGGATCACACTTAAATCACTTAAATTCCTTTGGGCCGAGGGCGATCGCGCTGGGCAACTGTCACAGTGTCTTGATGGGATGGGCGATGGGAATGAGCGGTGTTGTCGGGGTCGATCCAGGTGTATTGGCCAGGTGTATTGGGTTGACCAGTTGGTCAGCGGGTTGATGAACGAATTGATCACGAACCGATCACCCCAACTGTGATCAACTCCAAGATTTTTTGATTAATTTCGATCGACCCATTTCCCGATCGACCCATTTCCCGATCAGGCAACTTTTGCAGTCAATTAATGTACGATATTCAAAATACGCTCTGACAGATTTTGGATCAATTATTCAAAACCCAATTTAGGCTACCTATCAATTGGGGGCGAATTGCAAAATTCAAAACTTTTAACTCTATAACAAATTGTGCTTTGTCAGGTAAGGGGTGATCACCTGACCCCCTTGTGGAAAACTGCCCGATCGGGGCAAAACCTGTGGAAAACCTGTGGAAAAGTACCCCTATTCTGTGGAAAACCTGTGGAAAAATACCCCTCTTTCTGTGGAAAAAAAAAAGTGTCTGTGGAAAACTTGACTAGGTATAAATACCCTGTGGAAAAACACCCCCCCTTTTTCCACAGGGTTTTCCACAGGGTGTGATCGCTGAAAGGTTCATGAAATAAGGATTTTTTTGAGTTTTCCACATTTCCACAGGGCCCTACTACTACTATCTATTTAAAAAATAAGAAAGAGAAGAAGAGATAGATAGTCCAGCCCAAAAATTTTCTTGGAAACGGCCAAAATTCTTCGGGGAGACGGTCTGTTTCTCTCGAACTCAGGATCCAGTTTTTAGCCTAGTCGATCGAGCCGGAATCGCAACCGACCGGTGAGGCAGTGGCCGCTAGGGGCTGGAGACGACAGGGTTCGAGCTGGGCTGAGTTTGAAACCCAGCGGTTGACGGATCCGAAAACGGCTAAAACCCAGACAGAATCAGGATCTGAGCGCTCAAAGTTCGCTGCGCTTGAGGCTGAGCCAATCGGCAAGCTTGAGGGCGATCGAACCCTTTGAAAACGGCTAAAACCCAAGCCAGGCTTTGATTGTTGCGATCGCGCTTCGACTTTCCAGCAGGCGATCGGGCCGCAAAGTCACGGGTTACTCCCGATGGCCAAAACGGCGATTTTGGGTTAAACTCAGGGCTGCTCATCGGGGCCAAATTTCCCCCGGCGGCGGTCGCCGTTTTCCACAGAACAGCCCCGAAACCCAAGCCCCAGAAGCCATGAAGCTGCTTTGCGCCCAAAGCGACCTGAGTGCCAACCTGTCCCTGGTCAGCCGTGCCGTCCCGTCACGGCCGACGCACCCGGTTTTGGGCAATGTGCTGCTGACCTGTGATGCGGGCACTCAGCGCGTGAGTTTGACCGCCTTTGACCTCAGCTTGGGCATCCAGACCAGCTTCCCGGCGGAAGTGGAAGATTCTGGGGAAATCACGTTGCCGGCCAAGCTTTTCGCGGACATTGTGGGCAAGCTGCCCAACGGCACGGTGTCGCTGGATGCGAACGAGGACTGCTCAGCGGCAATTTCCGCCCAGTCCAGCCGCTACCAGATTCAGGGCATGAGCGCCGAAGAATTCACAACCCTGCCGGTGGTGGAAACGGGCGAAGCGGTTTACCTGCCGGTGGCGGCGCTGTTGGAGGGGATGCGCGGTTCCCTGTTCGCCGCCAGCAACGACGAAACGAAGCAGATTTTGACCGGGGTTCACCTGTCGGTGGAGACCGATTCCCTGGAGTTTGCGGCGACCGATGGCCACCGGCTGGCGGTGGTGCGGGCGGCAATGGTGGAGGACGAAGAGACGGAAACGGGCACGGTGGAACCCTTTGCGGTGACGGTTCCGGGCCGGACGCTGCGGGAGCTGGAGCGGATTCTGGCGGCGCAGCAGTCGAGCGAACCGGTGGCCCTGTACTGCGATCGGGGGCAGTTGGCCTTGCAGTGGGGAGATTATTACCTCACCAGCCGCACCCTGGAAGGGCAGTACCCGGCTTATAACCAGCTCATTCCCCGCCAGTTCGATCGCCAGGTGACCGTGGAGCGGAAGCTGTTGCTGGGGGCGCTTGATCGGATCTCGGTGATTGCTGACCAAAAGAGCAACCACATCGTCAAGTTCTCGATCGACGCAACGAACCAAAGTCTAGGCATTTCAGCCGATGCGCAAGATGCGGGCAGCGGTCGCGAAACGATCGAATCGGCCCAAATTTCCGGCGAGGACATCGACATCGCCTTCAACGTCAAGTACTTGATGGAATCGCTGAAAAACCTGACCACAACAGAGATTCAGCTTCAAATGAACACACCCACCAGCCCGGTGGTGATCACGCCCTTGGGTGGCGCAAAGGCAACCCATTTGGTGATGCCGGTGCAGGTGCGGAGCTAGGTTCAGGTTGACCGCAGGCGTTAATCGCTTGGTGTTGTTGGTGTTAACTGCTAGTTCAGTTGCCCTTGCTTTTACCCTTGCTTTGGAATTTCCTAGCGTGGGCTAAATATTGAAGATCATGCCCGTTGCGGTTTCTAGCAGCCCCAGGAAGCCCAGTGAAATGCAACTGACAAGGGATAGCTCGAATTTCCAAAATCAGCGGCTTTTGTGGCAGTTTCTGCCTCCGTTGGGCCAATGGCTGGGGATTGTGGGGGCGATCGCCTGCTGCTGGGCCGCTCCTGTTTGGGCAGAATCAGCCCCGATACCAGCCACGATGGGGGTGTCGCCGTCCGTGACTGACCCCAGCGCTTTGGCGAGTGCTCCGGTCAGCGCCCCGATCGCCATTCCTGCCACGCCTAACCCACAACTGGCACAAGACCTCTTAATTAATCCGGGTGATCTGGGGGTTTTTGATCGGTTCTGGGCCGACCTGGCTGGATCGCAAGTGATTTATCTGGGGGAAGTTCACGACCGATCCGCCGATGTGCCGATCAAATTGGAGGTTATCCACAGGACTTTTCAACAGGTGGAAAACTTTTCGCGCCAGGGTCAGCCCGGCCGGCTGGTCATTGCGCTGGAAATGTTTCAACAGCCGTTCCAGTCGGCCTTGGATGATTACTTGGCGGGGCGGATTGACGAAGCCACCCTGCGCGATCGCACGGAATTTGACCAACGCTGGGGATTCGACTGGGAAATTATTGCGCCGATTTTGCGGTGGGCGCGCGATCGGGGTGTGGCCGTGGTGGCCTTGAACCTGCCCGCGGAAGTGACTCGCCAAATTGGTCGCCAGGGCTGGGATGCGCTCCCCGCTGAGGCTTGGCAATGGTTGCCCCCGCCCAATGAATTGCAACTGGGGTCTGCGGGTTACCGGGCCTGGTTGCGAGAAATTTATGACGAAATTCATCAACAGCACGGAGCCAGCGCCCAAAGTAGCGCCCAAAGTAGCGTCCAGAGTTCTGGGAGTGCCGATCGCACGGAACGCTTTAACCGATTTTTGGCCGCTCAGGCCGCTTGGGACGAAACCATGGCGGCGGGCATTGCTCGGTTGCTGCAACGGCCGGGCGATCGGGTGGTGACCATTTTGGGTCGTGGCCACATGGTCTATGGGTGGGGCGTGCCCGATCGGCTGGCCCGGCGCAAACCTGATGTGGTGCAGCGATCGATCCTGTTGGGCCCCCTGGAAGCCCCCGAAATTTACCGCGATGGACGATCGATCAGTCACTACTGGTGGCCCAGTGCCCGATCGGCCCCGTGAAATTACTGATTAATCCAAGGGTTGATTAGTAATATTATGAGTCAGCATTATGAGTAAACGAGACCAACTCATGCTTAACAGCATTGCTTAGGGTTTGTCATCGTCTTTGGGAGAAGTGAGTTGAGCTTTGCTTCAGTTTCGGATGCTCCGACGTTTCAGGAGCGAGTTGCGCATCTGACCGAACAGCTTGAGCGATTTGCTCAAAAAGATCTTGATCCAACGGTTCGTGATGAATTAGCACTCGACATTCTGTGCGATCGAGATACCTTGCAAGCCATCCTCAAGGACTTGGCAAAGCATCAGCAACTGGAAGCCGCCACCGTTTCAGAAATCGACGCGCTCGATCGTCGCCTGGCAACCCTAGACTCAAAATTTCTGGCCATTGCAGCCTTGCCCCGTTGGCGAGATACCTTTGATCCTGGCCCTAACGCCTGGTGGTGGTTTCCTGAAGCCGAAGGCTCCAAGCCCAAAATTGCAACCCGACGACGGGAAATTTTCTGGCGGGGGGTGTCCGTTGTGTCCCTCCTGGCCACTGCCAGTGCCGCCAGCACCATCCTGCCGGTTTTCTCGATCGGGGGATTTGGCTTAGGAGAAGCCCTGGCCAGCGCCGGCCAGGTGACCGGGCTGGCCGTGTTGGGGCGTGGCGTGCTCACCCCCGAAGGAACCAAGGCCCTCAAACAGTTTTGCGCGAGGTTTTCGATTCCCGGCCAGTGGTATAGCGAGGCGATCGCCGCCTTTTCCATCACCCTTGGCGCTTTGTCCATGTGGGCCGCCCAAGACGGTCTGCCCCGGTGGTTTAACTATGCCGCCAATCAGCACTATCAACAGGGCGAGCTAGAGGAAGCCCGTGTAAATTATCAAAAAACGCTTTCTCTGATGCCCAACAATGACGAAGCCTCATTGGGGCTGGGATTGGTTTATGAATCCCTGGGGCAACTCAAAGAAGCTGGCGATTCTTATCGGCAAGTGGCTGACCAAGGCGACCCGATCGCCCTCAGTCGATTGGCACGAGTTCAGTTCTCTTTGTTGCTGAAAACCAAGCGATCCGACACGTTACTTCGCAATCAACAAACCTCGGAAGTCGAAGCCCTTTTAAAACTGGCACTGCACCGCATTGACATGAGGGGTCTATCAACCCATTGATGCCGCTAACCAGCGCTATCAAATCTACCGAAATTTGGGGTGGTTGCGTTGGTGGCAACGAGATTATATCGGTGCGGAATCTGTCTTGAAACGTGCCATTAGAGAAGATGAATCTTTTCCCGAAAAACAGCTTGGCACAGGTCTTTCCCATTGCTTGCTGGCTCAAATTTATCGTGAAGAACAACGGGAGACGGAAGCCACTGCGGAATACAACATCTGTGTGCAAAAATCGCGGCCGGAAACCCTCACAGAATATGAATGGTTCTTCCAAGTGGGGCAAGGACGGATGGCGACCTGTGTTGATACCAGCGCTGTGATGCGCGGCACAAGCCGAGAGATTATCCGAAAACTACCCCTTTGTACGGAAGACGATCCAGGGCGTAAGAATTCTGTTGCACCGGATCCCACTCAACCCGTCATTCAGTCATCGCCCAGCTCGATGACCGGAACCGTTGCACCACCTAGCCCTTAACCCAGGAAAGAGATTGAAGAGGAAGAGGGTTCCCGATCGCCCGTTGCGTCACTCGATCGACTATCCAAAACCGATTGGGTCAGTTGGACAATTTCCGGAAAAGCAAAGTTTTCCGTTAAGTGGGTCAGGGTTTGAAAGAGGTCGTAATAAGGGCTAGGAATCTGTTGTAAGAGTTGAGTAATGGTTTGATCAGAACAGGTAAGGGCCGCATGGTGTAAAGCGGCAATCCAAGCCTGGGGCATCACCGATAAATCCACGGTGGGTGGCTGGTCGATCGCGCCTAGGGAGCTGACAGAGTGATCGGGCGCATCGGTTCTGAGTTCTGCATAACGGTACTTTAAGGGCAAATATTTTGCCATCATCTGAAAGGGTTCATCGAGGGCAAAAGGCTTGCTCATATAGTCATTACAACCGGCTGCGATCGCCAGCGAAGGATCATCGGCAGACCCCTGGGCCGTAATGGCAATGATCGTGGTTAAGGAAAAGGGTGCTTGATGCTTACTTTCCCAACGCCGTTGCTCCAGAGTACGAATTTTTCGCGTTGTGGCATAACCATCTAATCCTGGCATTCGCAAATCCATCCAAATCAGATGGGGCTGCCAATCTTGCCATTGGGCGATCGCTTCTAAACCGTTTCTTGCTTCATGAATTTGCAAACCCAAACAGGACAGTAGCCGCACCAAAAGCTGGCGATTTTCCGTTTGATCATCCACCACCAAAATTCGATAGTCCGTGCGATCGCTCGCTAATCCCACAATTTGGGGAATCGGCGTATTGGTTTGCGACATCGCCTGATGAGTCACCAAAACGGGGAGATAAAAGCGAAACAGGCTGCCTTGGCCCAGTTGGCTTTCAGCGGTAATTTCTCCACCCATTAACTCCACCAGTTGGCGACTAATGGCTAAACCCAAGCCGGTTCCACTATGGGCATCTTGGTGATCCGTTGCCTGCACAAAATCATCAAAAATGGTTTCCAAATGTTCAGGAGCAATGCCAATTCCACTATCTTGAACCTCAAATAGCAAGGTGGTTTGGGTGGGCGTAGAGGGCGATCGCTCCGTTGATGTGCCATTCGCTGCAACCGAATTAGGAATAGGTGTTATCTCTGAGGAAACTGCCTCAAAATCAGGAATATTTGGGGGTGAAGTTTCCGGAACAGGGGGTAACTGGTTTGGGCTGCTGTTGTGGGAACGTAGCCGCACTCGAATAAAGCCCGTTTGCGTAAACTTCAGGGCGTTGCTAATCAAATTAATCAAAACTTGCTCTAGCTTTCGGCCATCAACTAGGGCATGGGTGGGTAATAATTCGGCCAGTTGTAAATCTAGCTGTAGGCCCTTATGTTGGGCTTGCAACAAAAATAGATCGGCCACACTTTGCATTAATTCGCGCAGGTTAATGACCTGAGGCGCGAGGGTTAATTTACCGGCTTCTATTTTAGATAGATCTAAGATCTCGTTGATGAGTTTTAAAAGATGCTCACCACTGCGATAAATTCGCTGTAAGTCGTCCCGCTGGGTGGGTGACAAAACCGCTTCTCGCTGCAAAATATTGGTAAATCCAAGAATAATGTTGAGAGGGGTTCGGAGTTCATGGCTCATTTTGGCCAGGAAGGTACTTTTCGCGCGGTTAGCCACTTCTGCGGCCTCTTTGGCTTGATGTAACTCCCGTTCCACTTGTTTTCGATCGCTGATGTCACTGAGGATGCCAATCAGGCAATCTTGACCTTCCAAATAGCTGATGGTGGCTGAGAGCAGAACCGTTTTAATTTCGCCAGATTTGGTGCGAAATTCCGTTTCAAATTCGCGAATCCATCCCTGCTCTTTCACGATATTTCGAAACTCAATCAAATCATTGGGATCTTTCCAGAGCTGCATTTCAGTGCAGCTTTTGCCCACCATTTCTACGTGAGAATAGCCTAGAATGCGCGTGAAATTATCATTAATATTAAGACAATAACCATCATTGACTTTGGCAATCCAGGCGGCTTCTGGACCCGCTTGGAAGATGGTGGCGAATTTTAATTCCGATTGACGTAGGGCCAGTTCCATCCGTTTTTGATCGGTGATGTTGGTGATGGTTCCCACCAGTTTTACCACTCGACCCTGTTGATCAAAAATCGGCTCGCCGCGACTGATCAGATAGATGGTTAACCCGTCGCGCCGTTGGATGCCATGTTCGATCGTGTAGGGAATTCCTTGCTCGATCGCCTCCGTGACCGTGGCTACAAATCGCGGGCGATCGGCCTCGGGGAGCAAATCAAAAAGGTCAGGGTGGCCCGGCTCCTGGCCATCGGGTTCCAATCCCAAAATGCGAAACTGTTCCGCAGACCAAGTGCTTGTGCCCGTTGCCACATCAAATTCCCAACTGCCCACCTGGGCAATCCGTTGGGCTTCCGTGAGGGCCGCCGTTTTCTGGGCCACCTGTTGCTCCAGGTCACGGGCATAGGTGTGGCGGAGTTGGTCGGCCGCTTGCAAGGCTCCCACCATTTGCTGAAAGGCTTGGGTTAAGCGATTCACTTCCGCCACCCGCGTTTTGGGCAGGGGGTTGGCATGTTGGCCGGCGGCGATCGCCCGGGTTGCTTCTGTCAAATTTCGCAGCGATCGGCTCAAGCGTTTGGCCGTCCAAGTGCCCGTTCCCAAGGATCCTGCCAAGGCCAACAAACAAAACCAAAGATTTTGGCGATGATTAGCCTCAATCTCACCAATGAAATCGGCTTCCGGAACCGCCGTGACCACAAGCCAATGCAACCCATAGGCATCTTGGTAGGGGGTGACTTTCGTAAACAACGTGCCATTTTGAAAGGCTAATCGCCACCGTTGTTCCGTTTGAATGGCTTGCCATTGGGGATCTTTTTGTTGAAGTTGCTGGGCAATGGCCCTGGTTTCTGAATTACGACTTTGGGCCAGCGATAATCTTGTGGGATAGGGTTGGTTGGGTTGCTGAATGTAGGGCAATTCCAGGGTTGAAGTGGCCACCAAATTGCCCGATCGATCCACAATAAACGCCTGACCTCGGGGCGAAATCTGCAACTGATTGAGAAAGGTATTCAACCCCGACAATAAAACCGTGCGGCTTAAAACGCCCCGAAAATTGCGATTGCCATCATAAATTGGCAACAATGCATCAATGCCCAACATTGGAATCACGCGATGGGTGTAAACCGGTGACCAAGTGGGCTGGCGACTACTTTGGGCCCGTTGAAACCAGGCCGTTTGTCGCACATCATCGGTAATTTGATAGGCGGCTTCCAAGGGTTGCCCTTGGTCATTCACACGCGAATAGAGGCGCTGGTTGGGCAGGTTGGGGCTGGCCTCTGCCAGGAACTGTGTACCTACGGGATAGGATTTGCCCGTCAACTGCTCAATTTGTTGGCGCAACTCCAAATTGACCGATCGCACATAGCCCACCAGCAAGCCCCGATCGTTGGCAAACATGGTCGCCACCAGACTGGGATCCGTGGCCATCTGTTGCCACAGATAATCGCGCCAAGGGGTGGAGTTATCCAACGGCAACTTGCCCCCTTGGATCGCTCGACCATTGGCGGCCAAGGTGTGTTGTTGCTTGCTGAGCAGACTATCCACATGATCACGCACCCGGTGATCCACAGCATCCAGCAGGCGATTGGCCAAATTTTCTACGGAGGTTTGGCCGCTGCGGTAAGACCAATAGCCGACCAAGCCCACCGCCCCCACCACCTGCACCACAAAGGGAACCGTCAACACCCAAAACAGGCTGATGGCCGCAGATCGATTGGCCACAGATCGATCGGGCTGATTTTGGCCATGCCGCAACAGCGAAATCCGTTGCCAAAGGCCTTGGATCCGACGAGGGAGCCGCATTTTTCGCCAGCGTGGCTGTTGAAGATTCATAGGCTCATGCGGGACTGACGGGGCAATTCAGGCGCGTTCAGGGGCCCTTGTCCTAGCGGTTTGGGAAATGACGGGGAGACTGGAGGCAGCGGCTTGGGTCGGAAATGGTCGGTTTGATTTTGGGCATGGGTGGGTAGTGGCATCCCAATCGCTCAACGGTGGATGACCTGACTGCAATTGTGCGATCGACCGGTTTGCAATCCTCGACTGCGATCACAATCGGGGCCCGATCGCAGTTCGATCGCGCCGTTGCCTAACCAATCGCTTACAACTGGTATTAACACTATCAGCGACTGATGATCTGTAACGCTATCTACCTACTAATCGAGTAGATCTACTGAAGTGTTAGAAATATCACAGTGTTCTTTGCTCGATCGCTTGAACTCATATTGATAATTCTATTGATATCAATTTATGGAACTGAGGTTTTATAAGTTTTGTAAGTGTGCTGAGCGGGCAAGAAATTGCCCTTGATGGCTCAGATTAGTTGAAAGTTCGATTCACCTAGTCAACCGCTGAAAAATTACCTTAAATGACTATACTAACCCATGAGAAAGAATTTTGGCTTGCTGGAAATTACGGCGAGTTAGTCCACTAGAGATCACAAGAATCCCAGGATGATAAAAACATGAGTCCCTTGATTTTGAAAAGGGTAAATTGTGCAAGATTTGATCTTGGCTTAAGGATACTTAAAATTCCAGCAGAAACTAGATTGGGAATCGGCTATTCTGGACTAGACCTTAACCGATGATTCGGGTTTTTGATTCCGCAAAAGTTAGGATAGTCAGTGTTAGAAAAATAACCCAATTGTCTTGAACGGGGTGGCAAATTAGGTCACCCTCATCAATGCACCCAAAATACTCCTGTTTTCCCCAAGGGTGATTGCTAAAGTTTTGTTCTGGAACTGACGCTTGGCAACCTGAGCCATCGCGGCGGTTGGCTGGGATGCAAGGGGCTCGGGTGAAAGTGCAACCGTGTTGATCAGGAATTTTTGATCAGAAATTGGCGAAGATCATCGGCTAGGATCGACGCAACTTTCAGGCCGTTTGGATAACTCCCATGTCTGCGACAGCATCGTTTATTCGCCAAAGCCAACTGCTGGGCCGCTTGGTGCTCGATCGCGCCACTACGGAAACTCTGGGCCATGTGGCCGCCCTGTGGGTGGATCCGCGAGCAGCCCGGGTGTTGGGGATTGTGATTCGATCGGGGCCGTTGCCGCTGAATTTGTCCCTGAAGTTGCCGCTGGGTGGCCCGTTGCGAGCCTGTGCCTGGGGTCAGGTGGTGGCGATCGGGGCCGATAGCGTGTTGGTGGACATAGGAACCCAAGGGGAGAGCCTGCAACAGCCGGAGGGAGCCTTTGACCTTGTGGGTCACGAGGTTTGGACTGACGGAGGCAATCGAATTGGTACGGTGGCGGATCTGGAGTTGGATCCGGCCGTGGGCCGGGTCGATCGCTACCTCTTCCGGCGTGAAGGCGTGGCGGATGTGGCCTATAGCGTGCCGGCCGGAGCGGCCATCAGCGGCGGGCCCAAGCGGCTGTTGGTGGTGACCCAAGCGGCCGAAGCGGCCGAAGCGGTTCCTTTGACGGCCGCTTGGGATCAGGCTTTGGATTCGGTGCAAACTTCGGTGCAAACCACCCTGCGCCAAGTGCAGGAAAAGACGAAGCCGATCGCCGAAACGGCCCGCAGTCGGTTTGCAGATTTGGCCCGGGAAGCCCGCGATCGGGCCAAGTCTTTGGCGGACACGGCCCGCACCCGCGCCACGGAGCTGACAGAAACCATGCGCGATCGCGCCGATCGCCTGACCCAGGAAAGTCAGTCACCCCAGCGCGATCGCCCCGCTGGAAATTTGCCCGCCGCCCCAGAGAATGCTGCGACGGATGATGATGATCCGATCGACCTGTGGGATGAAGATTCCCCCGCGATCGACACGCCCGCAAGCCCGATCGAAACCGATTCCCACCAGCCATCTCAGCCACCTAACGCCTAGGAAGCGCCTCAAGGCTGAATCATGCGTCTTCGCCATTGGCTGACTGTAATGAATCCTGGGCAGAAGGGCGATCGGGCGGCTGCACTGGCAACAAGTTCTGTTCTTTCAGATAGCCCAACAGCCAATTCACCGCCGTTGCCCGTCGGGTTTTGCGGGGCACTAATTCCCCCACCTTGTAGCCCTTGAAGCCCAAATATTCCTTCAGCAATTGCTTATTCTCGGCGGGAATCGATCGAGTCAGCTTCACCGTGGCTGGGCGGCTTTCAATAAAGTTCGGCGGTTCTGGATAATCCCCTTGCCAGTCCGCCGGAGCCAACCAAGCTTGGGTGTTTGGATCCCATTGGTAACCCAACCCATGCCACAGCAGTTGATTTACCCGGTCATCCTCTAGTTGATCGTCTAAAATGTCCCACAGCAGCTCGATCGTGAGACTGGGCAAGCGATCGGGAAATCCATCCGGTAACGCCACCGTTGAGCGTTCCGTGCAGTTTGGCTCCTGACAACTACTCATGAAAGACCTCTTTTCAGAACCGCAATCAACTTATAAGTCTTATCAATTTATTACATCAAAAAATGGCATCAAATTGTAATGAAATCCAATCAATGATATTCAATCAATCAAATTAAATTTATTCTATCTTGATATTCATTCCTGTAATTCCTTGACTCGATCAACACCCAGTTTTCTCTAAATCTTCTATCTTGACTGTCCTCTTGCATTCACCCTGGAATGATTCAGCATTGGTCTAGTCCGCACTTGATCGCAAAATCATTCCTCGCTCTAACAGCCTGAACCAAAACCTAATCATCGGGATACAGGAAAAACGCAACTCTCGATCGCTCGACTTTGGAGTCCCATTGCATTTTCTTCTTCATCCAATCTTTAATTTAAGTAATCATCAACCAATCTTTGCTGAATCTTTAAAAATCCCCCTTGATTCCGCCAAATCTTAAAGCTAAGTTAGATTCCATAAGGGGTCATAAAAGCGACGCGGAATGCCACGCGGTCGAACTTTGCTCTAAATACCCATCCTCCTGTGGAAGATATGAAATCTTGGTTTGCCCCCAGCGTTGCACTTGCAACCATTTCGCTGAGTTCCATCGCAGCTCCCGCCCTTGCCCTCAGCATCAGCTACTCCGATGCCTACGTGCCGGATGCCAGCACGGTTACAACCCTGAATGCTATTGATGCATTTACGGGCGGCCTCACAGACGCAGAAGCCCGAAATGGCCTTTATGGTTTCACGGATATTGAAGAAGTCCTGTCGATTCAGAAGTTCGATCCTAGCCTTGGAACTCTGAAATCAGCCAAGTTGACCTTTGATACGGGACTTTGGCAAAAGGCTTACTACGAGCACCTCGGTCGTTTGCGCCCCGGCAACGCAGCAGCCATCAAATTTGATTTTGAGGCTAATTTAAACCTGACATCCAGCGGCGGCACGTCAGTTTTTGATATTCCCCTCACGGGTGCTCATGATTTTACGGCATCCTCATTTGATGGAACCCAAGACTTTGCTGGCACTTCGGGCCGGAAGTTTGCTACTTCTTTGAACGGTCAATATCAACAAACCAAAACCATCACTGATGCCGCAGCTTTGGCTGGCTTCATCGGTGCTGGTTCGATCGACTACACCTTCTCCGCTTCGGCTCTGTTCAGTGTCTTTGGCCCTGGTAACTTGAGTGCCGGTGTGCTGACCCTGGCTAAAGGTGCGCTGCGGGTTGATTACGAATACGAAAAAGAATCCACTTCAGTGCCAGAACCTACCGCGCTGTTGGGTCTTGGTTTGGTGGCTGGTGGGGCAATGGTTCAGCGTCGTCTGCGGGCTGCAGCACCCCGGAACTAGGTTGCAAGGCCTGTCAATGGCAGCTCGGAACTAGCGCGTCAGTCGATCGAACCCTAGCCAATTTAGGGATGAGGCTGGGGGACTGAAAAGATAGCCCGAGCTGTTCTTGACTGCGCTCCTGTGGACTGCACAACTGAATTGCACAAGTTGGTACTGTTGAGATTGGGTTTGGCGATCGCTGAACCCAATCTTTTTTTGCATGATGTTGATGCTGATCGAAGTATTTTGATGATTCTGCTAACGATTTGGCGGCTAGAATTGCTTGTTTTGAATATGCCTTAGGCGCTATAGGTCATCAGGATTCAAGCCTAATTCCCGCAGCTTGGCTGCCAGGCGATCGGCTCGCTGCTTTGCTGTCTGAGCTTGTTCTTCGAGGGCTTGAGTTTCGACTGCAAGGGTCTTGGCTTGGGACTGGAACAGTGCCGATCGCTCCTCGGGAGTCAGGTAGCGATCGCCCGCTTCGTTGAACCAATAGAGCCATTCGCGATCGATCGCTTGGAACGAGCCAAATTGCCGGCCAATTCCTAATTCCAATTCCGGCATCCAGAACGGTTCACCACTTTGCCGTTGATAAACCCCATCAATTAGTTTGTAAATCTCAAAGGGATCGTGGCGATCGCGCTGATAGTGATCGGGGTTATAAATGCAGTAATACAATACCCCTAAATCGGCGTAGCGCAGCAGTTTTTGATCGTATTCGCCGCCCTTGGTTTTCGAGACAATTTCCAACACGAAAATGGGCGGAATTTCATCCTCCATCCACATCGCATAGCTCAACCGCAACTGGTCGCCCCGCTGCCTGGGAACGCCCACACTCAAGAACCCATCGGGACAGAGGGCGGGCTGGAGCTGGCCATTTCGATAATAGAAAATGCCCATGTCCACATTCCAAGTCCAATCGGCGCGATCGCTCCAGAGCCAAGCCAGGATCGAGAGCAAAAGATTGGGCAACAAATTTTGAATTTCGTGATCCACAGGCTCGTCATCGGAGGACGGTAAGTTGAGGTATTCGGCGTAACCGGGCTTGCGGATCTCCAACATGGTTCACGCTCCTGAAAGTCAACCCCGTAGGGGCGTACGGCCGTACGCCCCTACCCGAATTGGCCTTGATCACTTTGGCTCGCCTGCATCCGACGGATTAGACGAATTGACCTGGAATTGATGGTGTAGAAAATCAACACCTATGGCCATTTTAATCATTGTGATTGGGCTGGGGCTAGCACACAACTGATCGCTTAAACCATCGCACCTACCAAGGCCGCGGGTCGATCGCCCAAGGATTCCACCTGCCAGCGATCGAGTTCGCCCAGGGAGCGATCGCGGTATTGGCCGTAGCGTTCCTGTTTGTTGCGGATCTTGGTCGGCAGCTCCGGCAGGATGCCAAAGTTGGGCGGCATCGGCTGGAAATGCTTGGGTGAGGCGGAACTGATGAACTCGAACAGCGCGCCGCTCATGGTCACGGGGGGCAGGGCAATCGGCTCCAGACCGCGGGCAATCCGGGCTGCGTTGGTTCCCGCCAGCCAGCCGCCGGCCGTGGCCGCCGTGTAGCCCTCCGTGCCGATCAGTTGGCCCGCCGCCAGCAAGGTGGCGCGGCCCTTGAACTGCAAGGTGGCGCTCAACAGTTCCGGCGCGTTGATGAAGGTGTTGCGGTGCATCACGCCCATCCGCACAAACTCGGCATTTTCCAAGCCGGGAATCATCCGAAACACGCGCTGTTGCTCGCCCCAGCGCAGGTTGGTTTGGAAGCCGACTATGTTCCACAGTTGCCCCGCCTTGTCTTCCTGGCGCAGTTGCACCACGGCGTAGGGGCGTTTGTCGCGGTTGGCGGGGTCGCGCCCGTCGCCCAGTCGGGAATCGAACAGGCCCACGGGTTTCAGGGGGCCGTAGCGCATGGTGTCTTCGCCGCGCTGGGCGAGTTCTTCGATCGGCAGGCAACCCTCAAAGAATTTGGCACTTTCGCGATCGAAATCCTTCAGGGGCGCTTGTTCCGCCGCGCAAAGGGCCTGATAGAACTGCAAATATTGCTCCCGGTTCATGGGGCAGTTCAAATAGGCCGCCTCGCCCTTGTCGTAGCGGGAAGCCATGAAGGCCACGTCGCGATCGATCGATTCGCCCACCACGATCGGGCTAGCCGCATCGAAAAAGCTCATATAGTCCCGGCCCGTGAACTGCCGCAGATCATCGGTCAAGTCCGGGCTGGTCAGGGGTCCCGTGGCCAACACCACCACGCCATCGGTGGGAATTTGCCGCACTTCCTCGCGCCGGAAGTCCACCAGCGGATGTTGCGCCAGAGTTTCGGTCAGGTCGCGGCTAAACTCCGCGCGATCGACCGCCAACGCCCCGCCGGCCGGCACGGCATGGTGATCCGCCTTGCCAATCACGATCGACCCGAGCCGCCGCAATTCCTCATGCAGCAGGCCGGCCGCGCGATCGGCAGACATGGCCCCAAAGGAGTTGCTACAAACCAATTCCGCCAAATGTTCCGTGTGGTGGGCGGGGCTGAGGCGTTCGGGCCGCATTTCATAGAACACCACCGGCACGCCCGATCGCGCCACCTGCCAGGCCGCTTCAGTGCCGGCCAGCCCACCGCCAATCACATACACCGGCTGTAAATTCGACATGGCTTACCTCAGCGATCGCCCAAACTTGCAGGAACCAAGATGAATAGCTTATAGCAATTTGATTAGGGCGATCGGCGTTTAGCAATCTCTTCCCTGTGATGAAGTGGAGGGGTATTTACAGTAAAAGGCTAAAGCCTTCTGCACTTGTAAAACCGAAGAGGAGACTACCTGTGCATCTAGTTACTGACTAAGGATGCATCTGCATTTTGGATCATTCCCAGAATGATTTCACACCAATAAACAGTCATGTTTACTGATCTCTAGGGAAATGATGCTAGCTTCTGTGGGATGAGCGGACGGAGCAAGCAGTGAGCTATAAAACTCAGGACTAAATCCCTCGTTCAGGTAGCAGTAGCGAAAAATCCGAATCAAATCTGATCGCTGATCTCTTCCAAACTTGTCCTCTAGCTCGTAGAAGCTGGGAATCGGATTTCCCTGTACCCAAAGTGCATCGACATAGGTAAGGACTTCATCCATGAATTCCTGGCCGATACTGTAAATTTCAGCAAATGGGTCAAGATCATCACACCAGTGGGTATGAAAATATGGAAACATTCTTACCGACACTGCGAAGTAATAAGCAGGATCAATGCGCAGCTTACCTTCATGATCAATACCATTGAGCATGATTTGGGCACGATAGGTCTCGTATGCTGCTCGTAGTAATGCGGTGTCCATTGTTTAGATGTTGACGTGAGCGTGAGCTGCATGACTTTTTATATTTGGCCATGCTTGTATACATACTACATTCACATGAAGTACTGTGTGAATGACTTTATAAAGCTTTTATTAAAATCTAAAATTACCTAATTTGTAGAGATAGAGCATGATCATTTTGACGCTGATTGCCAACTAGCATGGCTACGGATAATTATTTTCAGCAGCTTGAGGACTATTTTGATTTCCAGCTTTTCTACAGATTCACAATATTCACAGCAATATTCAGTTTTCAAGGTGGAGCGATCGCCCGTTAGCCGTGGACAGAGGCAGCGGTTAATTGCCCTTTTCGCTGAGTGCGATCGACGACCCCGAGGGTGTCTCCTGAATCGATCGAATGGATGATGCGCCCCAACCCTGGCCGAGCCGCTGGACTAGGTGGCGATCGATGGCTGAAATTCTGGATTGCATAAAACACGGTAAATCGATAGAGTTATCGTACTTTTAGAAGAGCTGCTGCCTATCCCCAGCCAGCGCCAGCCTTTTTGCCGCCTCCCCGTGACCGATCGACCTTGAGAGACTTTACGTTCCATGTCTGATTCTCTGCCGCTCGACGCTTACCGGTTTGAAACCCTGCAAGTCCACGCCGGCCAAGACCCCGCGCCGGGAACCAACGCCCGCGCCGTCCCGATTTACCAAACCACCTCTTACGTGTTTGACAGTGCCGATCATGGAGCGCGGTTGTTTGCCCTCCAGGAGTTTGGCAACATCTACACGCGGATCATGAATCCGACGACCGATGTGTTTGAGAAACGGGTGGCGGCCCTCGAAGGCGGTGCGGCAGCTTTGGCGACGGCCAGCGGTCAGGCGGCCCAGTTTTTGACGATCGCCACGATCGCCAGTGCCGGTGACAACATCGTGTCCACCAGCTTTCTCTACGGCGGAACCTACAACCAATTCAAGGTGGCCCTGCCGCGCTTGGGCATTGAGGTGAAGTTTGTGGATGGGGACGATCCTGAGGATTTCCGACGGGCGATCGATGATCGCACCAAGGCCCTCTACGTCGAAACGATCGGCAACCCGCGCTTTAACATCCCCGACTTTGCAGCCCTCGCGGAAATTGCCCACAGCCACGGCATCCCGCTGATTGTCGATAACACCTTTGGTTGCGGCGGCTATCTGTGCCGCCCGATCGACCACGGCGCAGACATCGTGGTCGAATCCGCCACCAAATGGATCGGCGGCCATGGCACCTCGATCGGCGGCATCATCGTTGACTCCGGCAAATTTGACTGGGGCAGCGGCAAGTTTCCCCTGTTCACCGAGCCGTCACCCGGCTACCACGGCCTCAACTTTCACGAAGTCTTTGGCCCCGGCAGCCCCTTTGGCAACATCGCCTTCATCATCCGTGCGCGGGTTGAAGGCCTGCGCGATCTGGGGCCCGCCCTAAGTCCGTTTAACGCCTTCCTGTTGTTGCAAGGGCTGGAAACCCTGTCCCTGCGTGTCCAGCGCCATGCGGATAATGCCCTCGCCTTGGCCCAGTGGTTGACGGAGCAACCGCAAGTAGCCTGGGTCAGCTATCCCGGCTTGCCCGATCACCCCTACCACGATCGGGCGAAACAGTACCTCCGAAACGGTTTCGGCGGCGTGCTGAACTTTGGCATCCAGGGCGGCCGGGAAGCCGGGCGCACCTTCATTGATGGCCTGAAGCTGGCCAGCCACTTGGCAAACGTGGGCGATGCCAAAACCCTGGTGATTCACCCCAACTCAACCACGCACCAACAACTGAGCGAGGACGAACAGCGATCGGCTGGCGTGACCCCCGACCTGGTGCGCGTGTCGGTGGGAATTGAGCACATCGACGACATCAAGGCAGATTTTGCCCAATCCTTTGCCACGATCGCGGGAGCGTAACGATCCATGAGTGGTTTAAATTCCGCAGTTTTAGAAGACGTGCTGGCGGCCAACGATCGCTATGTGGCCTCCTTTGGCGACAAGGGCGAGTTACCAATGCCGCCCGGTCGGCAATTTGCGATTTTGACTTGTATGGATGCGCGGCTCGACCCGGCGAAATTTGCCGGTTTGGCTGAAGGCGATGCCCATGTGATTCGCAATGCGGGTGGGCGAGCGAGTGATGACGCGATTCGATCGCTCGTGATTTCCTACAAACTGCTGGGCACTCGGGAGTGGTTTGTGATTCACCATACGAACTGCGGCATGGAAACCTTTACGGGGCGCACGATCGCGGGCTTGTTGGCCAGCAGCCTAAAAACGGCCACGATTGACGAAACCGGCTGGCATGATTCCGGCGATGGGCCCGGCTCCAAGGCCGGTGAGTTCATCGCTTGGCTGACGATCGATCACCTGGCCCAGAGTGTGACCGACGACGTGACCCGGATTCGATCGCACCCGCTGGTTCCCGCCAACATTCCGATCTACGGCTACATCTACGACGTAAAAACGGGGCGACTGCTGGAAGTGCCAGAGGCCACCGCGATCGGCCGCGCCGCCTAGGGCCTGCCATCTAGCGCCCATGGTGGTTTCTGCGAATTAGCCCGCTCTTGAGAAAATCCGCCCCACCCCTGAGCCAGGGGCTAATCAACCTGGCTCGGTTTTTGTTCACTCTGTGCTGAAAGTTCTATGCAGTGGCAACAGTTTGTTTCGCCAGCAACCCAGGTTTACGAGTTGCCCGCTCCCTTGAAATTGGAATCGGGCGAGGCGTTGGTGGGGGCCCAAGTGGCCTATCGCACCTGGGGGCAACTCAATGACCAGCGGAATAATGCCGTTTTGGTTTGCCATGCGCTGACGGGCTGGGCCGATGCGGATTTGTGGTGGGAACCGCTGCTGGGATCGGGACGCGCCCTTGACCCCGATCGAGACTTCATCATTTGCAGCAACATTCTGGGCAGTTGTTACGGCACAACCGGGCCCACTTCAACAAATCCCGTGACCGGTGTGCCCTATGGGCCAAACTTCCCGGCCATTTCCGTGCGGGATATGGTGAAGTTGCAGGCGATTTTGCTGGATGCGTTGGGGGTAGGGACTCTCGCTTTGGTGATTGGCGGATCGCTGGGTGGGATGCAGGTGCTGGAATGGGCCGTGACTTATCCTGAACGGGTGCGGGCGATCGCCCCAATGGCTTGTTCCGGGCGACATTCCGCCTGGTGCATTGGCCTCGGTGAAGCCCAGCGCCAAGCAATTTACGCCGATCCGGATTGGTGCGAGGGGTTCTATCCGCCCGATCGCCCGCCGGCCCGAGGGCTGGCCGTGGCCCGGATGATGGCCATGAGCACCTATCGATCGTGGACGAGCTTTGAAACCCGCTTTGGTCGGCAAGTGCAACCTGATGGCGATCAGAACCACAGCGATGCGGCTGTGGACGCTAACTTTGCGATCGTCAACTATTTGCGCCACCACGGCCAAAAACTCGTTGAGCGCTTTGATGCTAATACTTACGTTGCCTTGACCCAAGCGATGGATCGGCATGATGTGGGGCGCGGGCGATCGGGCGGCTATCCAGAAGCACTGCGTAGTATTCAGCAACCGGCGTTGGTGGTGGGGATCGATTCCGATATTCTTTATCCGCCCCACGAGCAGCAGGAAATTGCTGCTTTGATGTCCCATGCCCATTTGGAATGGTTGAGTTCTAACCACGGCCACGACGCATTTTTAATCAATACCCAAAGGCTGAATCGTCTTGTGCTGGAATTTCGCGATCGCTTTGGGATTTAGTTTTGATTAGAGATGAGCCTGTTGACTGGAACTGAGAACGATTTTGGCGATGTTGGCCCATGCTCCTAACGATTAGGAATTAGCGGCCAAGTTTAGGGTCGTGGCGAGCATCGAGCCTCTGCTCAAAGGTCAGCTAGCCCAACCGTAGCTGCGGAGATGTTTGCCACAGTAGCCGATCGCCACTTTTTCGGTTTCAAAGTCCAGCTCAAAATAAATTTGCAAGTTGTGGACTGCGTTGTTTTTGCCCAAGGTGAGATGTTTAAACATCCGCTGTTTGCGGCCCCCATGGCGAAAGTCCCGATCGCTCCCGTATCGAGAACCGGTGACTTGGTGTTCCGTGGGCTTAAAGTCCAAACCATAGGCGCGGAAACCCTCCCGCCAACCGCCCATCGATCGCCCTTCCCGTTTTGCCAGCAGGGAGGCGCGGCCAATTTCCGCGATCGCCCGTAAAGCTTGATAAACCTCACTGGGGCGACCAAATTGGGACTCGGCCGCAGCCGATCGGGCAGAATCCCAAATTTCCAACACATCACCAAATTGCTGTTCCGCCGTTTCCACCGCCGCCAACACCGTTTCAAAGGCCCCTGCACAGACTAACTCGTCCGTTTCCGAGTCGTTTTCTCCCGCCTCGGCCGGTTTGGGTTGATATTGCAACAGGCTGGCCAAGTTGCTTTGGCTTGTGTTTAGCTCCGCTTCCAATTCCGCCACGTAATCCCGTAAATGGGATAGTTCCCCTTGGAGAGCGGCTTGCTCATCCCAGGTTTGTTCCACATCGGTGCGAATGGCTTCCAGGTCGGCCCGCTCCTTTTGCAGCAGCCGATCGCGCTCTTGGAGTTGGGTTTTCAGCGCCTCAATCGTCCGTTGGTGTTTGGTGGCCTGCTCCTCCAGGGTTTCCAGTTGCAGTTGTAGCGATCGCTGGCTGGTTTCCAGGGTTTGGCGTTCGTGGCTTTCGTGATCCAAATCTCGCTGCAACCGCTCCAACCGTTGTTGATAGCGCCAGCGATCGAGCACCCGCATGGACACCACTCCGATCGTCAGTCCCCCCAAGGCTTGGGCCGCATTTTGCCACAGGGCCCCTTGGCCCCAGGCGGAGTCTGTCACCTCCACGCTGGCCAGCCCCAGGGTGGATCCGTGGCTAACCACACTGCCCACGCCCACCACTGTGCAAAAAGCCACCACGCTCAACCCCAAGAGCGCCAATAACCGCATTCGATCGCCTGTTTCCATACCCGAATTAAGACCGCCGACCTGTGTGAGAAGCTTCCTCGATTGTAGACGCGCCACTCTGGATTGTGTGGCCCCTACCCGTCATGATTTCCAAAGCGAGGGATTATCAATCCCTATTGTTTTGGGAGTTTAAACTAATGTTAAAAGTTGATTGTGAAAGCAACGGTTTAAAACGAAGATTTTAAGCCAAGGTTTAAAGCCAATTCTAAGGTTGCCCTCTGTTTGTGATTGAGGGACAGTTGAGCGGCCTTCATGCTTGATCAATCTTGATTTGGTCTTGACTGTGCTTCAATTCGCTTGAATTTGACCTTGGTTTGACCGTGCTTTAGCTTGGGCTTAGTTTGGATTGAGCTTTGATTGGAGTTGGACTAAGTTTGGAAGAAACCTGAGTTGAACTGGAATTAAAAAACCGGGAGAATCCGTTCAAGATTCCCCCGAATCTGTATTCATTCATCCTTCTAGGTCAGCAATTGCACTGAAACGGAAGTGCAACATCATCGCTCAAGATCAAAGTTCAAAGCCAAAGTGAAAAACCGCAGGGCAACGCTTTCAACCATGGGCCAGTTACCCTAGCCGATCGACAGCTTCACAACCTTGTTCTTTTCTTCTTCCACCTTGGGCAACCGCAGTTCCAAAATGCCATTTTGATAGTTAGCAGTAGCTTGGGCATTTTGCACGCGGGTAGGCAACGAAATCACTCGTTGAAACTTGCCGTAACGAAATTCGGTGCGAAAAGCGCTGTCTTCTTGGACGGTTTTCTCGGAGCGTCGCTCACCAGCGATCGAAACCGACTCCGCCGTCACTTCCACATCAACGGTTTTCGGATCAACGCCCGGTAGCTCCAGGCGCAACAATAGCGCATCAGCGGTTTCTTCCAATTCCGCAGCCGGTGCGTGGTGCAATTCCGGATCGATCGCCAAAGGAGTCATCAGTGCGCCATCCAAGAGTCGATCAAAACGACGACGGAGCGACTCAATTTCTCGATAGGGTTCCCAACGGATCAAGGTCATTTTAGCCACCTCACGAACTCCTGAAATCAACAATTTGAGAGAAGGGTTTGCTTGAGGATCAACCTCAAGAATCGAGTTCAATCTTGCTCGAATTGATTCAATTTTGCGTGGAGCGTTTTGCTCTGCACAATCTCAAGATAACTCGCTCAAACAGAAGCTAGATTCGGTTTGCACGACCCATTCAAGGGCAGTTCCCACACCTGAGTTTTCAGAAGCCATTGGCTGAGACATTGTGTTGAAAGCCAAACTGTTGACCCAACTGCTGACCAAACTGCCTAATCGCTTTTGTTGCTGGCTGCTGAGGCTTAATCGAAGAAATAAAAATGCTAAAAAGGCGCAGTGATCTTGCAATCAAATTAAGATAGTTGCAAGGATGAAAACCGTACTTAAGCGGGCTTGAAAACCGATAATTTGTCCGATGACAGCCGGAAATTCAGCGGGGCCTGAACCGGGTGCTTAACTGGGTATGGGAACTGTTGTGGGGATGGATGACAGGATGGACTTTGGGATGAATTGGGGGATGAATTACGGGTCTGGCTGTTCGATCGAGCCTGCTCTGTTGGCGCTCCCAACCACGGACAGCGATTGGCGGTGGCTGGCGGGTGGCATGGGGCTGTTGGTGTTGTATTTACTGGCTTCGGCGGCAACGGAAATGGGAACCCGTCGCCCGATCGGGTGGCGATCGCCCAAGCACCCATCAAGGGACGCGGCCCCATCAGCGGGCGATCAAGAATCGTCTGTGCCTCCCCAGCCCTAGGAAAACCTTTTAAGATCGAGCAGTTGCGGCCCAGGGATCCGACCCCAAATCGAAACCAATCGCATTGAAATTGCATTGAAATTGGATTGCGCCTTGCTTTGAGATTGATCGAACCCCGATCAAATTGCCCATGAATGTTCAGGAACTCCTCGCCATGTTTTTTGGTTTAAAGCAAAAGTCCACGATGCCCACCGCCAAGGAAGCGTTACCGGGGCGATCGACCAAAATGCCCATCAAGAATCAGCATTTTGTGAATGGCAACCCGATCGAGGGGCCCTTCCCGGCCGGTCTGGAAACGGCCCTGTTTGGGTTGGGTTGTTTTTGGGGAGCCGAGCGCAAGTTTTGGCAAACCCCCGGCGTATTTTCCACGGCCGTGGGCTATGCGGCCGGGCACACACCCAACCCCACTTACCACGAAGTTTGCACGGGCCTGACGGGCCACAACGAAGTGGTGCTGGTGGTCTATGACCCGCAACAGGTGAGCTACGAGCAACTGTTGAAGGTCTTTTGGGAAAGCCACAACCCCACCCAAGGGATGCGCCAGGGCAACGATGTGGGAACCCAATATCGATCGGGCATCTATACCTACAACGAAGCCCAAAAGGCGGCGGCGATCGGCTCCAAGGAACAGTACCAAGGGGCCCTGACCCAAGCGGGCCATGGGGACATCACCACGGAAATTCTGGATGCGCCGGAGTTTTACTACGCGGAAGACTATCACCAGCAATATTTGGCTAAAAATCCCGGCGGCTATTGTGGCCTGGGCGGCACGGGGGTGAGCTGTCCCGTGGGCTTGGCGGTTTAGGGTTCGTTGCTGTGTCTGTTTCGGCCGTTGGTTGTCTGGGGGTTGTCCTGGGGGCCCGGCGGCCGATCGTTCCTTTGTTGGCCCCGGTGGGCCCCTTGCCATGAGCGCGATCGCGATCGATCTTCAGCCGGACTTGGCCTTGGACGATGCCACCTTTGCCCGCATCTGTCGCCACAATCCCCACTGCAAATTTGAACGAACCGCCGCAGGAGAATTAGTGATCGTGGCCCTCACGGGAGGCAGAACGGGACAGCGCAACTCACGCCTCACGGCGCGGTTGGTGTTGTGGAATGAAGAGACGGGCTTGGGCGAGGTGTTTGACTCTTCCACGGGGTTTAAACTGCCGAACGGAGCCATTCGATCGCCCGATGTTGCTTGGGTCAGTCGCGATCGCTGGTTAGCCCTCAGCGCCAAGGAACAGGATAGCTATCCGCCCCTTTGTCCTGATTTTGTGGTGGAGCTAAAGTCGCCCAGTGATGACTTGGGCCAAGTGCAAGCGAAGATGCAGGAATATCTCAACAATGGGCTGCGTTTGGGGTGGTTGCTGGATCCGGCGGAGGCGATCGCCCAGATCTACCGACCCGATCGCCCGGTGGAAACCCTGAAATCCCCCACCACCTTGAGCGGTGATAGTTGCCTACCAGGTTTTTCACTCTCGTTGTCCGGCATTTTGGATTCCTGATTCCTAGATTTTGAATTCCTAGGAGGTTGATTGGGGAGCGGCCTGAGGGGCTGGTGATCGTTGGCCAAACATGGCCGTGATTGCCGCGTCGAGGGTGGGTTGCATCACAATTCGATCGCCATGGGCCACCACCAGCCGAATCAGGGTCGGCAGGCCGCCCGCATCGGCCGCGAGATACAGCGGCTCCACATAGAGAATGGAACGCCCGATCGGGATGGCGACCAAGTTCCCTTGAATCACCTTGGAACCCTGGCGATTCCAAAGGCTAATTTGGCGTGCAATGTCCGGATCCTGATTAATGCGGGCTTCCACCTGCTCAATCCCAAACACCAGCCGATCCTTGGGGAATTGATAGAGCAAGAGTCGGCCGTAGCGATCGCCATCGGAGCGGGCCGCCAACCAGCCAATCAGGTTGCTGCGCCTGGCGGGGCTGAAGGGCAACAACTGCACAAACTCCGGTTGGCTGGTGCCGGGCAGTTGCATCAGGGCAAAGTAGGGCTGAATCGGTTGGGGCTGGTTGCCGTAAATTTCGTTGGGAATTTGCCACAAATCCTCCCGGTTATAGAACTCCTGGGGATTGCTCATGTGATAGGTCAGCAGCTTTTCCGATTGCACGGCAAACAGATCGATCGGGTAGCGGAAGTGCGATCGAATGGCCGGCGGGCATTGGTCGATCGGGCGCAAGAGTTCCGGGAACACCGCTTGCCAACTGCGAATCAGCGGATCATCCCCATCGGCCACATAAAACCGCACCGTGCCGTTATAGGCATCAATCACCGCTTTTACGGAATTGCGAATGTAATTAAAACCGGCGCGGCTGGGTTCGGAATAGGGATAACGGCGGCTGGTGGTGTAGCCATCCACAATCCAAAACAGGTGGCTGCGGCGATCGAACCCATCGGCATCCGTCGCCGATTGCAGGTTCACGGCCACGGCGTAGGGATCGCGATCGAACTGCAAGAAGGGGGCGATCGTCCGCACCCGTTCCCGCACATTCCGCCGCCAGAGCAAGCGCGTGTCCGGCGTGAGGTTATTGGTCAGCAGTAACTGCCAATCGCGTAGATAGGCCGCCAACAGCCACCGCTTCCACCAGTGATCGCCCAGTAGCACCCCGCCTTGACCGTCGTAGTGGTTATAGGCGTTGTCATTGCCTCGGGGATAGTCCAACTCTTGGGCTGCGGTCGGAGCCAGGATGTAGGTATTGGTCAGCTCACCAAAGTAGACCCGGGGCCGATCGAGGGGAATGCCCTGGCTCACCTGTTCATTGGCGGCCCGCAGGATGCCGCCGCCCGTGTCATCAGTGCCGGAACCAATATCCCGAACCCAATAGAGCGGTAGGCCACCGGCTCCCACTTGGTTGGCGGGACTGAGGGTGAAGCCATAGCCGTGGGTGTAGACCAAATGGCGGTTCAGCCAAGTTTGGGCCGGGGTTGACAGGGCGGTGGTGTCCAACTCCCGCATGGAGAGGATGGTGGGATGGAGGGTCGATCGGTCTGTGGCGGCCGGGGCCGAGTTGGGCCGATCGGGCAATCGGTACCGATCGAGGTCTGCGTTGGCAAAGCGGTAATAGGAGCGAATTTGTTGTAACTGCCGATTGGTATCTAGCAGCGGGTTCGTGTCCCAAAGTCGCACACTGTCGAGGGTGGGTTCATAGGTTTGCAGATCCGCCGCGCTGAGGGTGGCTTGGGGGTCAAAGGATTCCGCTTGCACCCGATCGAGGCCAAACGCCGATCGGGTAAAGGCAATGTTGCGCTCAATGTAGGGCCGTTCCCGTTCCAGCTCGTTGGGTTCCACAATTGCCCCCTGCACCGCCTCGGGCAACAGAAAACCCAGACTGATGCCCCCGATCGCGTAGCACAACAGCCCGATCGCCACCAACCGGGGCGGCAAATCCGGCCGGCGATCGCCCGTGGGTTGTGCCACCCGGCCATCCAGCCAACGCCGAGGTTGCAACCCCGTCAAGGCATAGCCCAGCAGCCAAACCCCACTGCCCAAGGACACCAACCCCAAGCCAATGTTGGCTGGCAACTGCACGCGAATATCCGCAAAACCGGCTCCATAGGCAGCACCTCGGGTGGAATTGAGCAAATCAAAACAGGCAACCCCGGCACTGATGCCCGCTGCCAACAACACCAACCCCAACAGGCCGCAGCCATGCCGCCATTCCCCCACCGTGAAGCCGGGAAATCGCCCCCGGGCCAAGGATTTCTGACTGAGCAGGTAATATAGCCCCACCAACAGGGCCGACCAAAGCAACAGCCCGATCGCCCAAAACTCCAACAGTTCCACCAGGGGCAAGCCAAACACAAACCAGCCCACATCCAACCCAAACACCGGATCCACCTGCTGAAATCGGCTGGGGTGGGCGGCCAGCAAAATCGTTGCCCAATGTTGGGAGCCAATCCAGGCAAAGTTCAACGCGGCGATCGCCCCCAAGGCCCGCAAGCCCCACCTCGGCGCGATCGCCCCCAGGGCCCAAAGGCATCCCGGCAGCGCCAACCACCACCATTGGCCCGATCGCAACGGCTCCAGCAGTTCCCATAACAACAGCGGTTGCAAACGAGGAACCGCCGTGGGTAAGGCTTCCCGCCCCGCCGTCCAGCCAATTTGCCCGTAATGCACCACCAGCAGGGCCAACCCCAGGGCCAACAATCCCGACACCAGCAGCAACGGCAGCAAATCTAGCCGGCCGCCCACCAGCCGTTCCCCGCGCGGTTCGATCGCCCGAGGCATCACCCACCAGGGGCGATCGGGATCAGGGCCCAGGGCCACCGACTCCCGGCGATTGAGCTGTTCCGCCAGCCACAGATTGCCCCACAGCACCGCCAACGACCCGATCGCCCCCACCCCAAACAGAGCCGCCTGCACCGCCAGCCGCATCCACCAAAGGGAGCCATAGCCCAACTGGCCAAACCAAAGGCCATCCCCCAGCCAGCGCACCGCCAGCCCGATCGCCAGCACAAAACCCAACCCGCCCAGGGCCCACCGCCAGGGTTGCCGCCTGGCTCGATCGGGGGCCGCCATGGGGGGCGTTGAATTGACAGCCAAGGGCGATCGCGTCCGGGTCATCGAAAGTCTCCAGCCTCAATGAACGTTGTCTAGCGGAATGTTGGAAAAAAAACAACTGCTCCGCGCCGCCGCCCCTGGGCAACAGCCACCATCAGGCCGACGATTGAGGCGATTTAAAGGCCTGACGCACTTTGGGCCGAAACAGGTAGAACAAAATCAAAAGGGCGATCGTCAATTGAAACCCCAACTGCGACAGGGTTGAGGCCGGAACTGAAGCCGATCCTAGGGCGATCGAACTCACAAGCGACTGTCCCAAACTCAAAACCTGCAAAATCTGCCAAATTAATGTCAAAATCCAAGCCCATTGCTTCAACTTCCAGAGGCCATATCCCAGCAATCCCCCCACCAGCGAGAGCAACACCCCAATTCCCCCAAACACCAAAATCAACGTCGGAACCATCCCCAGCATCATCGCTTGGGCTTGCGGATCTGAATTGGAACCGGCGGTTTGGAGTTGCAGTTTGAGGCTCTCGATCGTGCTATCCACTAAAAATTGCCGCCATTGGGGAATCACCAACACCGACAAACTGAGCAAGAACCCAAAACCACTATAGAAAAACTGCAAGCCCGCCAGAATAGTCACACCTAAGGGGCGCTTGGTCATAATTTTTGGATTGATTGCCAGATTACGCCTCGGTTATAGCAACGAAATTCCGAAACGTTCTGGGGCAAATCGTGCTATTTCTGCAAGGGTTAAGCAACAGTGCTTGATTTAACGCAAGTATTAATCAGCTCTCAAATCAATTTGAGTCACAACAAATCATCTTCCTATTTATTTTATGAGTTACCTCTTGGGTTCTCTAAATCTGTACCCTCTTTCTTGTAAAGCTTCTTCAACTGATTTGTAGCACCACCTAGGTTTTATTGTTAGGTATTTGCCATGGGATGCGCTCCAAATAATGCCGTCATAGCCATCTTCTGTACCATGTAAGGTTACTTTTACAGGATAACCAAGTGGGCAAGTTGGTTCAGTATCTCGATTATCTGGAGGACAGCCACCTGTGAAACCTTCCTCTTTACGTATTGCTTCTAGTTTATTTTGCTGTTCTTCAACTTTTTGCTGTTTTCGAATACGGTCTTCTCTTATTCGTCTTTGTCTTTCTCTCTCTATTAATTTAGACTGAATTCTTAGAGCTTCACTTTTTTCTCTAAGATATTCACTTTTCGCTAATGCAAAATCTCGAGATATCTCTAATACTTCCAGCGTGGATAAAAAACCTGATGCTTCCTTGAGAATTTCAGGATGGCTTTCTAATATTCTTATTGCTTTTTGTATGGTTTTGATTCTCGCCGCAAGCTCTAGTTCAGAAAGGCTTTCAAGCTGTATTGCATTGAATCTTGAAATTATACTTAAAGTTTTAGAAACTTGACTATCGATCTGTACTGATTGATTTTCAGAAAGATATTGAGGACATAAAACAGAGAACATTCCTGCAGCAAGAGTTCCTAAGAAAATTGAGAGGAGCAGTAAGGGAATTTGCCACCAAATTAAATAACCTGAAGCACATAGTGCTCCTGTAACTAAAATCAGCTCGAACCAGGCTTTAGAACCTTTTTCTGTAGAGAAAATTCCTAAAGCAAAGAGCTTTACCAGCAATGACAATAATTCGTAAGGATATCTGAAGTCGGTGTGATTATTATGCAGTTGTCTCAATAGCATCGTCAAACTTAGCACGTCGCTGTTATTTCTGAGACCTTAGGCGATAAACCCGTGTTCGATTTGGATCATTCTCAAGGTTAATAGTGTATTGTGCTGTTTTGAATCCTTCTTTACTCAAAGTAATGTCAACAGTCGTTCTCTCTGGAATTTCTATTTGCACAAAACCATCAGTATTAGTTCTTCTAACTTCTGGTGCTCCTTTGAACAAAAATCGAATTTCTACGTTTTCGAGCGGAGTTGATGACTCAGACTCAATCACGATGTCAATATTCACTAGTTTTTTAGGTATGTTCTGCGACGAGTCATTCGTTGCCTCAGGTTGACTACTGAGCTTTGGAATCTCCACTAGTCCAGCAATAACAAAAGCTGTCAATAAAACTCCGAAACTTATTTTGACAAAGACTGGCCAATCTTTAAAGTTTTGCATCTTGTTACAGATACTGTAAATTTAGTTTGTCTTCTGATGATGAAACATTGCCACTGACAATATAACATGCAAATTCACAATAATTGGTAACAAAAAATAAAAATAATAATGCTTTGCTGACACTCTACTCTAAGTCCTTGTCGCACTCTGTGAAAAGGGATTGCAGCAATACTGATCTGTTTCCTGTTGACTAAATTTCAGCCAATTCATGTTATTTGTGCTGGGAATCCTTGCGATCGCCCCGGCCCATGAAAACGAAAGTTTCGCCCCTGAACCCGATTTGGCTGTTTCTGATTGCCTTTGCCACGGTGGTGGCGGCCTATGGCGGCAAGATGAAACCCCTGACGGAGGCTTCCTTCAAAGGGGCGGGCAGCGCGGTGGAACTGGCGATCGGGCTGGTAGGTTCCATGGCCCTGTGGTTGGGGATTATGCGGGTGGCGGAGGAAGCTGGGTTGATGCAGGCGATCGCCCGGGCGATTCGGCCCGTGATGGTGCGGCTGTTCCCGACCGTGCCGCCGGAGCATCCCGCCATGTCCGCCATGATCATGAACCTGGCGGCCAACGCGCTGGGCTTGGGCAACGCAGCCACGCCCTTGGGTCTGAAGGCCATGAAAGAACTCGATCGCCTGAATCCCAACCCCGGCACGGCCACCAACGCCATGTGCTTGTTTTTGGCAATTAACACGGCCTCGGTGACGCTGATTCCGTTGGAAGTGATCGCCGTGCGGGCCAGCGCGGGCACGACCCAACCGGCCTCGATTGTCCTCACCACCTTGATTGCCACGGCGATCGGGACAACGGCGGCGGTGCTGGCCGCTAAGTTTGCGGCCCGTCGATCGCCTGATCCAGCCCCGGTGATTGAGCCAACCGAGCCGATCGCATCCGCAACCGATGATGCAGAGGCGATCGAACCGGCCGTGGACACCGCCCCGCCGCCTGTGTTGCATCCCCCCAGCCGTGTCGGTCAACTGGTCTTTGGTGGGTTGGTGCTGGCTTTTCTCGGGGCGATCGTTCAAAAGGTGATCCGCCACGGTTTCGGCTTTGTCTTCAGCTTGGAAGGCTTCACCACCATTTCCAACTGGGTGCTGCCGATGTTTATCAGCGGCTTCCTCATCTATGGCTACTTTCGCGGCGTGCGCGTCTATGAAGCCCTGACCGAGGGGGCAAAGGAAGGCTTTGAAATTGCCGTGCGGGTGATTCCGTTTATGGTGGCGATTTTCGTGGCGATCGGGATGTTTCGAGCCAGCGGCGCTTTGGAACTGTTGACCAACCTGCTCACCCCCGTCACTGCCTTAATTGGAATGCCTGCCGAAGCGCTGCCCATGGCCCTGATTCGGCCGCTGTCCGGGAGCGGCGCGTTTGGGTTCATGTCGGAAATTGTGAAAGCCAATCCCAACAGCTTCCTGGCGGATTTGGTTTGCACCATGCAGGGCGCATCGGACACCACGTTCTATACGCTGGCAGTCTATTTCGGCAGTGTGGCGATTATTCGGACGCGCTATGCCTTACCGGTGGGGCTGTTTGCGGATGCGGTCAGCGCGATCGCCTCGGTGTTGGTTTGTCGGTTGCTGCTGCCGGGCGCGGCCTAGGCGATCGCGCTGATGCCTAGCCCAATGAGAGACCCCTCACCGAGTCTGGTGTGTTGGAAGTTCAATCGTAAAAGTTGTTCCTACACCAATTTCTGACTCACAAAATAGCCTGCCACGATGATTTTCAGTAATGATCTGATAGCTAATCGAAAGCCCGAGTCCTGTGCCCTTTCCAATTGGCTTGGTTGTAAAAAATGGATCAAAGATATTGGACATAATTTCCTGAGTCATTCCCGATCCATTGTCACTAACTGCGATTTTGATTTTTTGCTCAGAGATTTCTTCTGTCTGAATCTTAATCTGAGGATGAATTTCTGGTGTCTTGGATCGTTGATTCAAGCTATCAAGTGCATCAATAGCATTCATCAACACACTCATCAATACTTGGTTAATTTGTCCTGCATAACACTCAATCAATGGTAATTCACCGTAATATTTGCAAATTTGAATTTCGGAACGATGGTCAGTTGCTTGCAGTCGGTGTTGCAGAATCAGCAGAGTACTTTCAATTCCATCATGAATATTGACTACTTTAAGTTTTGCTTCATCTAATCGTGCAAAATTACGCAATGACAAGACAATTTCGCGGATCCGCTCAGTGCCAATCTGCATTGACTGAAGAGTCTTGATGATATCCTCTTGCACAAAAATAAGATCAATTTCGTCAATTTTATCTTGCAACGTAATCGGAAATTGTGGAATTTGTTCTTGACAAGCTTGAATCACCCCAATCAAGTCCTGAACGTAGCTAGTGATATGGACTAAGTTGCTATGAATGAACCCCAGTGGGTTATTAATTTCATGAGCAATACCAGCTACCATCTGCCCCAAAGATGACATCTTCTCAGACTGAATCATCTGAATTTGGGTGTGATGTAATTCAGATAATGCGCTATCCAGTTGAGTATTTTTGGCGCTGAGATCTTGAACGGCAACTTCTAAAGCTTGAGCTTGTTTGTGAAGAAATTCCTGATATTGTTTGATTTGATTGGTTGAACTCTTTAGGGACTGGGCTAGCAGTCGAATTTCATTATTTGGTAATCCTTCAGGCATCACAAATTGGTCAATGCTATTCAGGCTGACAATTGCATTTCTGAGTTGCTTGAGGGGGCGCAAGAGAATGCGATGGATCCACATAGCCATGAGGATCAGTGTCAGAGCAATACCAAAAATATAAATGAGAACTGTTATTGAGAGAGCTTGTACTGCCTGTTTACGAAGGGCATCGGCATCGAGAATAACGATTGCCAGCCCCCGACGGTTAGCCTGACCAAATAAGGTGTTGCTAAACGGTAGTACTGAAACCAAGACGCTATGACGATCAATTCTCGTACTGAAACTAGTTGGTAAACCGGTTTGAGCTGCTTGGTCTAGAACTTCTGTGAATGGAGAGGGTAAGGCTGAAAAGGACAAACGAGTCGGAAACGTATCACTCTGGGCTAAGACCTTGTTCTGGGGATTAATCACCGCGACTTCCATCACTAGCGGTAAGGTGGCATAGTTCTGGACGACCCGCTGAATAATACTGGTGTTACGCAGTTCGATTAATCCTTCGCCGGTGTTACCTAGTTCAATTAATCCTTCGATGGAAAAAACGACACCTTCAGTAATGGATCGGGCCTGTTGTTTTAACTGCTGATCTATTTGTTTATCAGTCAATAGAGCACCAAGAGCCATAATAATAAAACCAGCAATCAACAGTGAAAATAAAACACCCCATATCAGTTGTTGAAACAGATAAAATCGATGCTGTTGCTTTATGGGTTTCATTCTATTGCTTTATAGATTAAGGTTGGATCAATCAGTATCTTCTTTTGAATAATGTGATTGTTATGAGGATTGGCCTTCAGTAATTAGATAGTTTCTATCTTTGCTGATTGCAGCCGACCCTGAGCTGCAAAGATTTATTGGTTTAGATCTCGGTCACCCTCTTTTAGTCCAGCATAATTACTGGCAGGTAGTGCCTATGAAGTAATAATAGGCTAGTGAAAGTCTTTCAGCGTCAGCAATAAATTGCTAGAAACCATGACTGAATTACGGCACTACCTGATTCTTTAAATTTTTTGTGGCTCCTCATAATAAGTTTGCTTGAATAGAAGAGAAACAGGTAACTAGTAAGATAGTCTTTGTCATCACTTCCTGACTTTCTCTCATCATTCTACCTAAATACTACTAGCGGCCGTTTCCACCGAGACTGAACCATCGAGATGTCCTGCCCATCAAAAACCTCAGATGAGTCTGCGACGTTGCTGTGGCTAATCGCTGTGATCTGATTGTTCGTCTGTGCCGCTATCGTTAAAAACAGACCACACAATCACCCCGAAAGGACAAGTTAAGAAGCCCATGGCCAAAGCAATTTGGAACGGAACCGTGATTGCCGAGAGCGATCGCACCGAAGTTGTGGAAGGAAACCACTATTTCCCGCCCGACGCGATTAAGTCGGACTATTTTCAACCCAGCAGCACCCACACCACCTGCGGCTGGAAAGGTGTTGCCAGCTACTACACGATCGCCGTGGATGGCCAAACCAACCCTGATGCCGCCTGGTACTATCCTGAACCCAAGGATGCTGCCAAGAAAATCGCCGGTTATGTGGCCTTCTGGCGCGGCGTGAAGGTGGAAGCGTAATGATTGGGGGCGATCGCGCGATCGCCCCCACCGCGAAACGGTCGATCGCGTGCATAATCCACAAATAAATCAACGCCTGCGCCGGATATGTCCCCCGAAATTGCCGCCACGATCGAAATTTTGTCCGCCGACGAGTTGCGCCGCACCGTCAACCGGCTTGCGTCCGAAGTGGTTGAGCGATCGGGCGACCTCTCCAAAGTTGTCCTCGTGGGCATCTATACCCGGGGCGTACCCCTGGCCAAACTGCTGGCCCGCCAAATTGAAATGCTCGAAGGCGTAACCGTTCCTGTCGGCGCACTGGACATCACCTTCTATCGCGACGACCTCGACAAAATTGGCCCCCGCACCCCCGAACGCAGCGATATTCCCGTCGATCTCACGGGCAAAATCACTGTTTTGGTGGATGACGTAATCTTCACGGGCCGCACGATTCGCGGAGCCTTAAACGCCACCTTGGATTACGGTCGGCCCGAGTCGATTCGGTTGTTATCTTTGGTCGATCGGGGCCATCGCCAACTGCCCATTCACCCGGACTACACCGGCAAAGTGCTGCCCACCGCCAAGGACGAAAAGGTGAAGGTCTATCTCCAAGAACCTGACGGCCGCGATGCGGTCGAACTCAGCCGCGCTCCTGTTAGTTAGTTTCTAAATCAATTGCCAAATTTCTGGGAGCGATTGGCTCAAGCTTAAATCACGGCTTTGGTGCAAAAAGAGATTTTGCGAGAAGTCACGGTCGATCACTTTGACTTTGAAAACTCCAAAATTTCAACCGGCATTCAGGGGGTATCGCGAATTTTCTTGCCTACTGCTGAAGCGATCGGGACGCTAACGGCCAACGGAACCCGTGATTTTGTGGCGACAACGGCTCTCAATGGCTGTGAACCGAATACCTATAAGCAACAATTTTTGGCAGAAATTTATTATCCCGGCCAGTTTCGATCGCTCACGGCCCAGGACTATGCCAAACTCCAGGGATTCCCAGAAAACTTTATTCTGCATCCCAATAGCAGCATCGCTAAGAAACAATTCGGAAATGTGGTTTCTGTGCCGGTAATCGCTGCGATCGCGCAATCCATCTCGCAATGTCTTTGGTCTTATTTTGAGCTGACCGAATACTAAAAAGACGGGAATGGTTATGGAAAGTTCGCTACTCAAAGCTGCGATTCAACAGGAAATTCAACAAATGATGGATCGTGGTTTGGATAATGCGATCGCCAAAAACCCATTCATTGCGGCGATTAATGCTTATAGATTTGCGCGTGAGTCGATTTTGTTGAATTTTGTTGATCAGATTTCACCATTTTGCTTTTTAGGGTTAGTTTTTAACTGGGATGGATTCTAGGGACTGTTTGACAATGCAAGGTATCATTTTTGACTTTTTGAAAGAATTAAAAATAAAATAAAGATATGACTCTTGGTAAAGAAAGTCACGTGCTATGCTCGTTTTACGTCAATTTTAGAGGAAAAGCGATATCTACCATGGCTTAGTCATAGATCGCCGTCAGAGTATCTAAAAGCATTTCTAGCTTGATTAAGACGGTAAACTGTGGCGGCTGGTGTGGATCTTGCATAACTTTTCGGTGAGGTCAATTGATCAAAGGCCTATCGTGGTGGTCTGGGATCGCTTGGGTTTTTGGTCGGGGTACTTTAGCTGTTAGGAGATGCTGTTTTCGGCTGTGATCCCGATCGCTCCCCTGAGCTGAGAACAAGTTGATAGAACCCGTGGGGAGATGGTCTGATGCAGGATCGGCCAGACCTAAGCTAGTATTCGCGCCAAGCAATGGGCTTTTGCTGTGTTTTGGGGGAGTTTTAAAGCTAATTGGGGGCAAATTTAGCTGCTTTGACCTCCGTTAGCCGGATGCGCTCGATTTTTCTCGCTCAAAAACAAGTCCTGTCATGTCCATTCCGTTTCCTATGCTGACGGTTTCTGAACTGAGGGCGGCTATTATCCGCCAACCATTGGTGGTTGATGCGGCGGCAACGGTCTGGGATGTGGTTTCCCTGATGAGTGGGCTGCCGGCGGCCCAGGCGGATCCACAGAAGGCGGCGATCGGGTCTCGCCCCAGTTGTGTGCTGGTGAGGGTGGACGATCGGGTGGTGGGCATTTTGACGGAGCGAGATTTGGTGCGCTTGAGTGCGCAGCAGTGCCCGCTTGATCGCCCGGTGACCGCCGTGATGACGCGGGAACTGGTGATGCTGCGGGAGAGTGAGTTTACGGATTTGTTTTCCACCATTCATCTGTTGACGAAACATCGAATTCGACATTTGCCGGTGGTGGATGAGGCTGATCGCCTGTTGGGGCTAATTACCCAGGAAAGTTTGCGCCAGTTGGCCCGCCCGATCGACCTGTTGCGGTTGCGCCAAGTCCAGGAAGTGATGAGCCGATCGATTGTGGTGACCAGCTCTCACGCCTCTTTGTTGGAATTGGCGCAATTAATGAGTGAGAACCAAGTGAGTTGCGTGGTGTTGGTGGATCCGGCCCACGCAGAGATCGGGGCGATCGATGATCCAGCGGCGAAATCAGAGAGCGATCTTGAGGGTGATCTTGAGGGCGATCTTGCTGCTGCCTCATCTCTACAACCGATGGGTGGGCCGCCCGTGGGCCTGGTGACCGAGCGGGATATGGTGCAATTTCAGGCCCTGGGGTTGCCCTTGGATCAAACCAGTGCCCATCTCGTGATGAGCAGCCCGGTGTTTAGCGTCAGTCCCCACACCAGCCTGTGGGAGGCGCAACAGTTAATGGCCGATCGCTGGATTCGGCGATTGGTGATCACTAATGACCAGGGGCAATTGCTGGGCATCCTCAGCCAAACGCGCCTGCTACAGGCCTTGAATCCGCTGGAAATCTACAACTTGGCGACGGTGCTGGAAACCCAGGTGTCGCAGTTGGAGCAAGAACGATTGGCGCTGCTGGAAAGCCGAGCGCAGGAACTGGAGCGGCAGGTGGCCGAGCGCACCGCCCAACTGCGGCAACAGGCGGAACGGGAAGCGCTGTTGCGGGAAGTGGCCACGCAAATTCACAACGCTCTGGATTTGCACACCATTTTGGAAACGACGGTGCAGCAAGTGCAGCGGCTGCTGAACTGTGCGCGGGTGATTGTCTATCAATTTGAGGGCGATTGCAGCGGCGTAACGATCGCGGAGGCTTTGGCGGATCCGAGTGATCGCGGTCAGTCCCTGTTGGGGCGACGGGTTCAGGATGCCTGTTTGGGGTCGGCTTTTCTGGATCCCTTTCGGCGGGGCCAAGTGCGGGTGCTGGAGGATGTCACCACTGCGCCGTTGTCAGACTGCCACCGAGATTTGCTGCTCGGCCTCCAGATGCGGGCCCAACTGATTTTGCCCTTGCTGGTGGGCGATCGCCTGTGGGGGTTGATGGTGGCCAGTGAGCACGATCGCCCGCGACTTTGGCAGGCGGTGGAAATTGACTTGCTGCAAGCCTTGGGGGTGCAGGTGGGCATTGCCCTCAAGCAGGCCACATCCCATGCTGCCTTGGCCTCGGAGTTGGAAGAGCGTCGCCGGGCCGAGGCGGCCTTGCGGGAAGCGGAAGCACACCAACGGGCCCTAGTCAGTGCGCTGCCGGATTTGTTAGTGCGGCTGAATGCTGAAGGGATTTTTCTGGAATTTGTCGCCAACCCTGAGTTCGATCGGGTTGGCGATTTAAGTAGTTGGGTCGGTAAGCATGTGTCGGAATTGCTGCCGCCGGTGGCCGCCCAAAAGCGGATGAAAGCCATTCAGCGAGCCTTGGCCACCAAAACCGTGCAGTTCTATGAGCAAAATCTGTCCACCCATGAGGTGTTGCGAATTGAGGAAGTGCGGGTGGTTCCTTACCGCGATGACGAGGTGTTGGTTTTGGTGCGCAACATCAGCGATCGCAAACAAGTGGAATGGCAACTGCGGGACTTGAATCAGTCCTTGGAGCGGAAGGTGGCCAAGCGCACCACCACGCTGCAAATTCGGGAAGCCCAGATTCGGGCAATGGTGGCGGCCATTCCCGATCGCCTGCTGCGGGTGACCCCTCGGGGCCAATGTTTGGACTACAGCACCCTCACCCAGGCGAAACATCCCTGGGGCCGCTTCCGCGCTGAGGCGACTGGCGATTCGTTGGAGGCAGCGGACACCCCAACCCTCTCCCAGTTGACCGATTGGGTGGCGGCGGATCAGTTGGAGGCGGTGTTGGAGGCGGTGAACCAGACGATCGAAACCGGCCAACTGCAAGTCATTGAACAGCGGCGGATCCTGGGCGATCGGGTTCTGGATGAGGAATTGCGGATTGTGGGCAGTGATGCGGATGCGGCCCTGGTGATGGTGCGGGATGTGACCGAGCGCAAGGCCGCCGAAGCCCAACTACAGGAACGGGAGGCTCGCTATCGTGGCTTGATGGCGGGGGCAAGTGACGCGATCGTGGTGGCCAACCTCCAAGGGGAAATCCTGGAAGTGAATCGCAAGGCGGAGGAACTGTTTGGCTATGACCGCGCCCAACTGATCCAGATGCACCAATCCCAGATGCACCCGATCGATTGCCAGGAGGAGATGGTGCAGGCCTTCCAATCGGTGATTACGGATGGTTCCTGCCAGCTCACCAATGGTCAAATTCAGCGGGCCGATGGGCAAGCAATTCCGGTGGAAATTACCGGCTCGATCGTGCAGGTGGGCCAAACCCAACTGGTGCAAGGCATCTTTCGGGATATTCGCGATCGCAAAAATGCCGAACGCCAATTGGCCGACCTGTCCCAACGACTCACCCTTGCCCTGGAGTCTGGCGCGATCGGTTGTTGGCAATGGAATATTCAAACCAACACCCTGGTTTGGGATGAGCGGATGTATAGCCTGTATGGGGTTGCGCCCGTGGAACCCGGCCAGGAACAGCGCCTGCCCTACGACATTTGGGCCAGTTCCGTCCATCCGGATGATCGACCGGCCACCGAACAGTTACTCTATGCCGCCACACGCGGCGAAGCCCGTTACGACACCGAATTTCGAGTCATGCTTGCCGATGGCACAGTCCGCCACATCAAGGCCTATGGCGAGCTGCTTTGTGATGCCCAGGGTCAGCCCCAAAGCATGATTGGCGTGAACTATGACATCAGCGATCGCAAACAGGCCGAGGCGGCCCTGCGGCAAAGCGAAGAGAAATTCCGCCGTGTGTTTGACTCCAACGTGGTGGGCACTATTTTCACCAACTTTGAGGGGCTGATTGTTGATGCCAACGACTGCTTCTTGGAAATGCTGGGCTACGATCGCCTGGACTTGCAAGCCGGGCGCTTAAACTGGGCCGAACTCACACCGCCCGAATATCGAGCGCAAGACATCGCGGCCATTGAACACCTGCGGCAACACGAAGCGATCGCCCCTTGGGAAAAGGCCTACGTGCATCGAAATGGCCATTGGGTGTGGGTGCTGATTGGCGTGGCTATGATTGCCCCCGAAACCGGTAGCTGTGTTTGCGTGGTGGTGGACATCAGCGATCGCAAACGCTCCGAAGAAGCTCTGCGCGAGAGCGAAGAAAAATTCCGCCAATTGGCCGAAGCTGTGGATTCGGTATTTTGGATTTTGGATCTCAATCGCACCAATCGGATCTACGTCAGCCCCGCCTACGAGCGGATTTGGGGCAGACCCAGCGAAGAACTCTATATCACCCCCGACAGTTGGGCCACCAGCATTCACCCCCTGGATCACGATCGGGTCTTGACCGCCCTTCCCAAACAGTTATTGGGCGAATTTGACGAGGAATATCGGATCCTGCGGCCCGATGGCGAACAGCGTTGGATTCGCGATCGGGCATTCCCCATTTGCAACGCCCAAGGAGAGGTTTATCGCCTCGCGGGCATTGCCGAAGACATCACCCCCCTCAAGCAAGCAGAACTGGAGCGAGAACGGCTGCTTCAGGAATTGGCCGCCTTTAAGCTGGCGCTTGATGCCTCCGCGATCGTGGTGATTACCGATGCCCAAGGGGTCATGACCTATGTCAACGATCGATTTCTCGCGGTTTCCGGCTACAGCCGCGAGGAATTGATTGGCAAAACCCATCGACTCGTGAAGTCTGGCCACCATCCCGCCTCCTTCTTTAAGGACTTGTGGGACACCATTTTGGCGGGGCAAATTTGGCGCGGGGAAATTTGCAACCGCGCGAAAGATGGTCGGCTCTATTGGGTAGACAGCACGATCGTGCCGTTTCTTGATCGCGCAGGACAACCGATTCGATTTTTGGCCGTTCGTTTTGACATCACCCCGCGCAAACGAGCAGAAATTGACCTCAAAAATAGCAACTTCCTGCTTTCCACCATCAGCCAAGCCCAAACGGAATTTATTACGGCTGCCAATCGATTAACAATCTTTGAAGGCCTTCTGAATGGCTTATTAGAACTGACCGAAAGTGAATATGGCTTTATCGGAGAAGCGCTATTTCGAGGCGATGGCAGTGCCGCGATCGAAGAAGGCTTTCTCAAAATTAAAGGCGTTCCCTACCTGCAATCCCACAGCGTCACCAACATTGCTTGGGATGCAAATACGCAAAAGTTCTATGAAGATAACTATGAAACGGGAATGCAATTTACCAACATGAACACGCTCTTTGGCGCTGTGATCATGACCGGTAAACCCGTGATTGCCAACAGTCCCAGCACCGACCCGCGCAGTGGCGGCACACCACCCGGCCACCCTCCCTTACAGGCATTTTTGGGCATTCCATTCTATCAAGGCAATCAATTGGTGGGGATGATTGGAATTGCCAACCGGCCCGGCGGTTATGAGTCGAGCATGGTGGGCTACCTAGAGCCATTTTTGGTCACCTGTAGCACCCTAATTGAGGGCTATCGGGTCGATCGCCAGCGCCGCCAAGCCGAAGAACAACTACAGCGCACCAATGATGAATTAATTCGGGCGACTCGCCTGAAAGATGAGTTTTTGGCCAACATGAGCCATGAATTACGCACGCCCTTGAATGCCATTTTGGGCATGACCGAAGGGTTGCAGGAACAGGTTTTTGGCTCGATTAATGATAGTCAGCTCAAAGCCTTGGGGACGATCGAGCGTACCGGCTCCCATTTGCTCTCTCTGATTAATGACATTTTGGATGTGGCCAAAATTGAATCGGGGCAATTGGAATTGGATCAAGCGCCCACGGCGATCGTGCCTCTGTGCCAATCTAGTTTGACTTTCATTAAACAACAGGCCCTGAAGAAACATATTCAGGTAGATACTCAAATTCCCAGTCAGTTGCCCCACGCATTGTTAGATGAACGGCGAATGCGGCAAGTGCTGATTAATTTGCTGAATAATGCCGTGAAGTTCACGCCGGAAAATGGGCGTGTGACGCTGTTGGTTTCCCTGGAAAATTACGCCGTTCAAGAATCGCAGCCGTCTCAATCTTGGCTGCGGTTTTCTATTATCGATACGGGAATTGGGATTGCCCCGAATCAGTTAGATCGGCTGTTCCGTCCCTTTGTGCAAATTGATAGTGCGCTGAATCGCCAATACGAAGGAACGGGGCTGGGTTTGGCCCTGGTGAAGCGGATTGTGGAACTCCACGGCGGCCGGGTGGGGGTCACGAGCAAGGTGGGGAGTGGCAGTTGCTTCACGGTCGATTTGCCCTACCATCCTGGTCGCACGATCGCGGACGCTAGTGATGATCAATCATCGGCCAATTTGGATTCATCGCTGGTGATTGAATCAACGGATGGGGGCCGATCGCCCTGCATTTTGTTGGCGGAAGATCAAGAGGCCAACATCAACACGATCGTGAGTTATTTAACGGCCAAAGGATATCGGGTGATTCTGGCCAAAAATGGTGCAGAGGCGATTGCTCAAGTGCAACAATCGCAGCCCGATTTGGTGTTAATGGATGTGCAAATGCCGGGGATGGATGGCCTGGAGGCGATGCAATTACTGCGGCAAGATGTGCAATACGCTAACTTGCCGATCGTGGCCCTCACGGCGCTCGCTATGGAGGGCGATCGCGATCGCTGCTTGGCGGCCGGAGCCAATGAGTATTTAACGAAACCGGTGCGCCTGCGCCAGTTGGTGACCACGATTCAAAACCTGCTGCCCCAGTTTCCGAGCTAGGTGGCTTCGTCCCGGCCAAGGCTGGCTGCCTAGCGCACCACCGCCTGCTGGCGATCGAGCTGAATCAAGGTTTGGTTACCCCGCATCAACCGATAGGAAGCGGTCCAAGTGCCTGGCATTAGGGGCGATCGCCGAGTGCCCTTGCCCACGTAGGTAATCCACTGTTTTTGATCTTGGTCGATCGGCCGCTGATAGTCCGTGACGATCGAACCATCGGGGGCCAACAGCTTGAAATATTCCACATCCCCCTTTTGCACCCCAAAGGCATGAACCCAAAAGGTGAGCGCCTCCGCTTGGCCGGGAATTTGGTTGCTTTGGAACTCGCCGCGCCACAGCTCATCCTCCACCGGTTGCTTGGGGGCAAAGCCGCTGCGAATTAGCCCCGTGGCCACATAGTTGCGCGCCCCGTCATTCCAAACCGTGTTGGTGTTGTTGCCCGTCGCGCAGCCCGCAATCCGATCGCCCCCCAACAGCGGATCCACTTCCTTGCCATCCTTGCGCACCGTTACATGCACATGGGGAAAGGTGGTCATGCCCGATAGACCCACCAGACCCAGGGGATTGCCCGCCTGAACCCGATCGCCAATTTTGACCCGAACGCTGCCCTGTTTCATGTGGCAATACTGGGTTTGCCAGCCGTTGCCATGGTCTAGCATTACGCCGTTGCCGCACTCAATGCCCGCCACGGTCGATCGCGCTTCCGGGGAAGTGAGCCGTCGATCGGGCACACCATCCCGCATGGCCGACACCGTGCCCGCCGCCGTGGCCACCACCGGTACGGCCGTTTGCGGAGTCCAGAAGGGAATTGCAAAATCCGTGCCGTTGTGACCGTCATAGGTCAAGTGCCGACACATGGAATCCCGCTCGCCCGTGCTGGGGTCGTGGTCGGGATAGAGCATCACAAAACAATCTTTGCCCAGTTGGCAATCGATCGGGCGGCGCAACAGGGCGGTGGCCGTTCTCTGGGCCAAGTGACCATCGAGCGATCGCTCCGGAGCCGGAATGCTGATGACACCGCCGGCCGGCGCGATCGTGGACGAGTCGGCCGCTTGGGCCAACGCGGGGGAATCTGAAGGGGCCGATTGCCCGATCGGGCCCTTCAGACCCACCCAAGTCAACCCCGCGCCGATCAAGATCAAGGAGCCGATCCTTAGGGGCCATGCAAACATGTCACTCACCGTTATTGTTCAGAAAAACCAGAGTCGATCGCCAAAGAGCTGCCCTGCCCTAACCTTCCGAGGATGCTGTGGTCATCAGGAGACTGCTCCATAGACCCGACAGACCCGACAAAAATAGACCCGACCAAGACTGAGATGGCGATTCCTCAGGCTTAGACCCCCCATGGCCCATTTTGGTTGCAACTTTTCGGCCGGTTGCTTGTTCAGTTTGTCTTGCTTCCGCGTTGTGAATCCTAAGCCTTGTGCCAAACGGGCGATCGAGCAAGGTAACCGCCTAACCCCCCGTCCCAAACCGGTTCGTTCTCGGGTTTGAGACCTCAGGCGGTTCCGTGATCATCCCATCCTATTCAGGATTAGTCATAATTTGTGAGCTTCTAGCAAGTCCCGGAATGCGTCATTCGGGCTTGCAATAATCCCCCGTGGGCACGGCCCGCTCGATCGTGTAGGCCGCACCGGGCACAAGGATAAATTCGCTGGCTCCCACTTCGCTGTTGGGGTTGCCCCAATCGTAGGTGTAGCCCAAGCCGGTGAAAGGTTGCAGATTAGTGCGAATGCTGCGGTAATACAGCCCCTTGAAGAAGGTTTGATAGTTGGCAATGCCCGATCGGGGGGTGATGCCCGCCACCTTTGGCAAGTCCGCCGCTAGGGATTGGGGAAAATCCGCTTGGCACTGGCGATCGCTCACTTCCGGATCCGCACAGGGGCGAAACAAATCCCGCACATCCACCCACATTTCCACAAACACGTCATAGTTCCAGGCCGGATCCAAGCCCAAATATTGCTGGAGCCGCAGTTTCAAATCCGCTTCAGTGGCGTTGGGATTCTGTTGGCGATATTGCCGACAAAGCTGTTGCACCTGGGGAGCCGCCGTGACCCAAATCAGTTGGTTTTCGTTGCTGGAACTGTTGGTGGCGGGTTTGATGAAGCGATCGAACGAGCTTTGACTCTTCCAGGTCACCATCAACAATCGCTGGCGATCGGGATGCCAAACCAAATTCGGATTATCCGGCGTGAGGGGAATCAGCTCCGAAACCTGCTCGGTGGGTTCCGCCACCGCCGCATCCCGAATTGCCTCGTTGTAGCGTTCCTTGGGGGATGGGGTCGCCTGCACCGCATCGGGGCCGATCGACAACGTGCAAACCAAACCCAGCGCTGCCCCAAGGAGGCGTTGGGAAATTTGAGAGATTGAAACAGTCGAAAACATGGCTGTAAGGGGGTCTTCAACCTTGGTCAATCGCCATCCTAACCAGACTCCTTGGGGTTGAGGGCTAGGGGTAAAAGCATTGGATCAAGCGTTGAATGCAGAGCAATCGCCCGATCGCCCCAATTTCTGAGGATTTTGCGAATTCTATAGATTTGTTGGTTTGATTAGATTTGTTGCAATTTACCTTGACCCTCGTTCACCAGAATTGACAAAAACCTTAGAACATTCGTGGTAACAAAAGGTTTAAACCCCTTGTTCAGGATTGGGCAGTGAGTGGCTTAATCATTTGCTGAATCATTCGCGGCCATTAATTTTGGACACTGGGCATGGTTTGGCCCCGCTGTTCTGCGCTTGGAGCGACGTGGCTATTTTTAGGAAATTTGTGGATGACTACGCCTACCTGCCGCCTCAATTTAGAAACTGGCTCCGTTGCTTTTGGTTATGCACCCGCTGCGGCCCGGCAATTACAAACGGAATTGAAGGGGTTGATCGATCGAATCAAGGCCGCCACTCAGGTGACTCCCGGCGATCGCCCCACGCCCCAAGCCAATTTGGACTATCAACATGCGGGAGAGGTGTTTTTGGAGGTGTTTTGTAACCCCAATATTTGGCCATCGCCCTTTGCGGCGAAGGTGCTGTTGACCGTGCGGGACGATCGGATTCGGCTCAGCTTGGAAACGGCGCTCGATCGCCTGATGTCTGACCTGAATGATTACCTAGAGCAGGTTTAAGGCGCGTCCATCTGTTCAACTGGCTTTTCAATGGGCGGTGGAAAAGGCTGCTGCACAAATTCCATCAGAATGTCCGTGCAGCGGGCGATCGCCTTGAGGTGGGCAATCTCGTAACCGTGGGTGTTTTGGGTGGGGAAGCCCAAGCAGGCGGCCCGGGGCACATGGCCAAATTTCATGGCGATCGAACCATCGCTGCCAAATCCGCTGATCACGGCGTATTGAATGGGTAAGTGCAATCGCTCGGCCGCCGCCTGTAGTGCTTGGTTTAGGTCTTCGTCATACAGTCCATAGGCATCCTGGGACAGCAACACCGGCACGGGCCCCGGGGCGATCGGGTATTCCGGGGCGATCGGGGCAATTTCCAACGCAATCAGGGCCGCCAGCTTCTGTTGTTGCGCAAAGTACATGGCCCCTAAGGCTCCCACCTCTTCCTTGGCGGAAGCAACCAGATATAGATCCATGGCCGGCGGCTCCTCCTGGGCCAATAGCCGTTCTGCCAAATCCAGCAAAATTGCCACGGAAGCTTTGTTATCTAAGGTGTAGCTGGCGATTTGGTTCGGGCCCAGGCGCAACGGTTGTTTGCGGTGTTTGCTCACCACGGCGCGGCTGCCGGGCCGAATGCCCGCTGCGGCCAACTCAGCAGGGATCCGACCCGTTTCCACCCAAGCCCGCTCCCAGGTCAGGGGCTGGTTGTCCTGCAAATTCCGCTGGGGGGACTCGTGGGACACATGGCGCGATCCAAAACTGAGTACGCCGGTGATGGTTTGGCGATCGCCCAACAGATCGATCGCCCCTTCGCCATAGACCCAAGGGAAAGCCCCGCCCAGCTTGCGCAACTGCACCCGCCCATCGGACTCAACACCTTTGACAATCGCGCCGATCTCATCCTTGTGGGCCGTGATGGCGATCGGCTTGGCGGTGCGATCGCGCCCGGGAATCACAAAAATCAAATTACCGGCCTCGTCTTGATTCCAGGTCAACCCCAGAGCCTGGGCACGAGCGATTAACCAGCGATCGACCTCCTGTTCGGCCCCGCTGGGCGAATGACACATCACTAGGGCGCTGATGGTTGCAAAAAGTTCGTCATACATGGCGAGATCACGGGTCTGGGATGGTGGTGGAACTGGGTGGCAGGGCCTCGATCGCGATCAACAATCCAAGAATCCAAATCATTTCTTACAAGGTTTGATTGAATACAAGGTTTGATTGAACAAAACTTGACTTACATCACTTTCTTGACTTGCAGAACCTTAATGATTGACTTGCAGAATTTTAACGATCGCCCTCCGTAGCCCGGCGCGCCTGTTCCCAAGCAATCCAAGCCGCTCGGTGAATATCCAGCCAAGAAATGGCCCGATCGCGTGCCAAAGCGGCCACATCCTCAAATTCTGGATGAACATTTTGAACCGTTTTGCGGGTTTCGTCTTGCCAAGCCACCTTCACCCGCACGGGGCCATAGTCCGTGTCCACCACTTCCAAATGGCGCGGCAAAACACGGCGCTGTTGAAACGATCGCCGAATCCCGATCGTGGTGGTTTCTTGAAACAACACATCCTCACAGGCGGTGAACCGATCCAGGGGCGTAATTACCGTGATGGCCACGCCGGATCGCGATTTCTTCATGGTCACGGGCTGCACAAAGGCATCCAGGGCCCCCACCTGCAACAACCGCTCGATCGCGTAGGCGATCGCCTGGGGGCTGCAATCATCAATTTGGGTTTCCAACACCGCCACCGTTTCCAGGTCAGGATCATGAGGACTGGCTAGGCTCTCCGGCCCCGGCAAAGCTGGGCCGGATTGACCCGATCGAGACTGCCCTGATGGCAATGGTTGGGCCGCCTGGGCAGACCACTCGGGCCGATCGCCCGGAGCCGGAGACTGCGGGCCCCGATCGCTCCGAGGCGGGGGCACAATCGGCGGGGGCAAAGGGGCCGATCGCACCAACGGAGCCGACAAACCGGCGGGCGCTGCCAACTCTCCCAACCACAGCCGCATAATGTTGGGCAATGGGAGCGATCGCTGGCCCGCGCCCAACCCCACCCGCTGAAGGGTCATGGCCGGCGGCGACCCGAACCCCTGGGCCAATCCCACGGCGATCGCGGCTCCCGTGGGGGTCACCAATTCCCGATCGATTCCGTTGGCATAAACCGGCACTTGTCCCATTTCAAACAGCTTCAACACCGCCGGAGCCGGCACGGGCAATCGCCCATGGGCTGCCCAAACCGTGCCGCCGCCCGTGGGCAAAGCGGAACAGAAAATCCGCTCAACCCCCAGCCAATCCAGCCCCAAACAGGTTCCCACCACGTCCACGATCGCATCGATCGCCCCCACCTCGTGGAACTGCACCTGTTCTGGCGCAATGCCATGAACAGCCCCTTCCGCTTGGGCCAACTGCCAAAAGATCGATCGACTCCATTGCACCACCCGATCGGGTAGCGACGAACTCAGAAGCATGGCCTCAATGTCTGGCCAACGGCGGCTGTGGTGATGGGTGTGATGGTTGTGGGGATCGTGGTGATGATGGTGATCGGGGCTATGGTCGTGATCATCGTGCTTGTGATGTTCATGCCCATGATCATGATGCTCGTGCTCGTGATGCCCATGATCATGATGCTCATGCCCGTGCTCATGATGCTTGCGCCCGTAATGCTCGTGCCCGTGATCTCCCAGAGCTTCAGGTGAGCGGGCAGATGGTTCAGCCCCTTCCCCCGGCTCATCCATGGGATCTTCCACCTGAAAGGAACCGCCGCGCGATCGCCACTCCACGATCGCTTTCAAGGCTCGCTGGCCGTTGTGGTGCATGGTTTGGCTGCTGAGGCGATATTCCTCGGCAATTCCCAGGCGATCGAGCTGCGATCGCACATAATCCAAGGGCACACCCACATCCAGCAGCGCCCCCAAACACATATCCCCCGCCAGCCCCGTTGGGCAATCAAAATAGGCCACCTTCATTTGTTTTGCCCTCCGCCCAAGTCTGAAAAATCTATCCCGCCATCTTGTCGGCCAGCGCTTTGGCAATTCGTTCGGGAACCGGTCGATCGTTGGTCTTGATGATTGGTCTTGATGATCTGTTGATTGAGGTCTTGAGATCTTGGATGAAATCTTGAGAGATGAAATCTTGAGATCTGTTGGTTGGTTAATCGTTCAAGAACTGAGCATGCTCGTGAATTTTGTGTGCCCGCGAATGCACTGATTATGAATCAGCGTTGATCTGACCGTGTGGCCGCATCAGTGCCGCATCAGTTCGATCGATGGGCCCCTTGGTTGTGTTGGGGTCAGTCCATGGGGGTTCATCATAGGTTTCTTCCGGCTCCTGGTGATTGAGGGTTAATCAACAGTGAACTCAATGCATCTAGAAAATTGCCACATTACACCCCGTATAAACACTGAGTTAAAAATGCACCAGTGTTTTCAAAAAATGTCGAAATTGTCTGAATTTTGGTCGATTTTGAGAGTGAGATTGCTGATCCCGATTCAGTGATGATTGATGCACCGTCAGGGCCAACAATGAGCCACAATAAACAACAGGTCATGCTATGGCGTGACTAGACCCGATCGCCCCCCAATCCCGACTGATCAGCGGGCGATCGACCCGAAGACTTCTCGCAATCTCAATCCTGAAGTCTTCTCATGCCCTTTCCCAGCGTGACTTTCCCAGCGTGAAGGCCACCAGGGCGATTTCCCCAGGGCGGATCAATCACACCATCGCATTCTCTCAACGCCACCTCGGCCCAGTTGACCTCAACCACCCAACTGGCTCAACGCACTCAAGGACATCGACGAGGAAACGACCATGACGAACGCCTCCCGTCCCCCGGTTCCCCCGCCGCCGCCGCCACCACCGCCTCGGGTGGCCCCGCCGCCGCCGCCGCCGGTTGCTGGTCGTCCTCCGTCGCCTCCCCCGATCGGGAACAACGAGCAAACCCTCCCGATCAACATGGCCCCGCCGCGTGTGGCCCCACCGCCGGCCCCCACGGCTCCGCCGCCGCGTGTGGCCCCGCCGCCACCGGCCGCCAACACGGTCACCACCCCCGCGCCACCGTCCACCGTGGTGCAGTCAGGGCCCCCCAGCGCTCCGGTGGCGGCCCAAGTGGTCGCTCCTCCTGCGAAGCGCAAGCCCTCTCCCGGTCAGCCGACGATGATTGACATCGTGAAGCGGGCAGACGAAGAAGGCTGCTCCGATATTCACTTGGGAGTGAACGAAGTGCCCCGTTTCCGGAAGCGCGGTGACATCGTGCCTCTGGACTATCCCACCACCGACCTCGACACCTTCATGAGTTGGTTGGGGGAAATCATGAGCGAAGAAGATATCGCCTTCTTCCAAGAAAATTTGGACTATGACGGAGCTGCCGATCTGGGCTTTGTGCGGATTCGGATTAGCTGCTTTGATTCATTGGCGGGCCCGGCCATGGTGTTGCGGCTGATTGGGGCCACCATTCTGAGCATGGAGCAGCTTAATTTGCCGCCCGTGTTCCGGGATGTTTGCCACTACCACAAGGGCTTGATTTTGGTGACGGGGCCCACAGGTTCCGGGAAGTCCACCACCATGGCCGCCATGTTCGACTACATCAACAAGAGCATGGCGAAGCACATCATCACGATCGAGGATCCGGTGGAGTTTGTGCATGTCAGCCAAAAATCCCTGATCAAGCACCGGGAAGTGGGGCGGCACACGCGGCAATTTTTCAACGCCCTGAAGGGGGCCCTGCGCCAAGACCCGGACATCATGTTGGTGGGGGAAATTCGGGATGCGGAAACGATGAAAATCGCTCTGAAGGCAGCCTCAACGGGTCACTTGGTTTGTGGAACCCTGCACACCAACAGCGCCATCAAGACGATCGAGCGGGTGTTGGGGATGTTTCCCCCCAATGAGCACGCGGCCCTGCGGGTGAGCTTGGCCGAATCGTTGGTGGCGATCATTGCCCAAGGCTTGTGCAAAACCACCGACGGGAAACGAGCGGCCTACCATGACATCTTGATCGCCACGGATGCGATTAAGGAATACATCATCAAGGGCGAGATGGAGGAGATTAACCAGGTGATGCTGAAGTCAGAGTTTGACGGCATGATCACCATGAATAAGGCGCTGTTTAATCTCTACCAAGAGGGCCGCATCACGGAGGAAGTGGCGCTGGAAAACTCGCCCACACCGAACGAAATGGCCCAATTCCTGCGCGGTCGGGTGTAGGTTGTGCGTTTGAGGGGCAAGGGGCTTCAGCCCCTTGTCTCCGATGGCCTCCGATTCGGGCCTAGACGTTTTTCAGGGCTTCGGGTTGGGTTTGCAACCCGTGATCGACCCCGTGGCGTTGCAAGATGGTTTTAATTTCTTGGGCGATCGGGATGGGCTGTTCCACCATGCCCATATGTCCACAATCGGGAATTTCCCGCAGGTTTTCGCCCGACATGTCAAACAGTGGATGGAAGCTGGCCAAGTGGCGCACATAGCGCGGCTCCATCACAGAATCTTGGTTTCCGGCAATGAAGTAGGCCGGCTGGGTGAGCTGGGCCACCACCTGGGGCAAGCGATGAACTTCCGCTTCGGTGGTGGACTCCAACAGAGTCCAGAGGGCCGCCTCGGGATGGGCGGTCACAAAGTCGATCAGTCGCTGCCGACCCCATTGGCGGTCTACGGGGCGGGCCACGCTGTCGCGGCTGAAGACCCAATCGAGACCCGGAAAGGCCCGCAACCATTGGGGCCGAAATTGCACCAAGCGCTGGCCAACGGCCCGAAAGCGCTCAAATTCTTCTTTGAGATAAATGCCGCCACCGGAGTTGAGGCAAATGACCCCTTGAATCCGATCGGGAAATTTGTGGGCGCTCCACAGGGCGATCGCTCCGCCGAGGGAGTGACCCACAATCCAGGCGGTCTCAATTCCCAAATGCTCAAGCAGCCGATTTAAATCTTCGGCGTAGGCTGCCGGGGCGTAGTTTTGGTAACGCTCGCGCGGCGTTGAAAATTGCTGGGGTTGGGTGGGTTGGGATGCCCCAAAACCGCGCAGGTCATAGGACAAACAGGGGATATGGGGCTGGAATTGGTCAATGAGGGGCTGCCAATAGTGGCGGCTGAGCAGCCAACCATGGACAAAGACCAAAGCCCAGCGGGTGGGGCGATCGGGATCGAGCCGGTAACTGTGGGGAACGCCGCGAATGGTGATGGTTGCCATACTCCGATCCTATCAGGAACAGCCCGATCCCTGGATCGGTTTGGAAGCGCAAGGGAAGTGGTTTCCCAACAAAAGACTTGAGAAGCTGAAATGGTTTGGTAGTGGTGTTTTTCAGGGTTTTAGCCTTTGACGGTTCCGGATTTTGGCTGCCCTGCCCGAAAGAGAAAAAGTCTCGATCGATCCCCACGGCCCCCGGCCCAGCAAGACAGCGAATCGAGGCTAATCGCTCGATGCGCCCCTCGAAATTGGCTCCGAGCAGGGCGATCGATCACGATCCACCTCGATTCGCCTCGATCCACCGCGACCACGGCAATCAACGCAATAACAATCAACAAACCAGAATCAACAAACCAGAATCAGCAAACCAGAATCAACAAAACAGCGACGGGTCATCAGCAATGGCCACTGGCCACTGGCAACCGGCAATTAACAACTGCAAAAGCCAATCATCGCCATAACGCATTGGGGGAGTCATTCTCAGCAGTTCTGATCTGGTTTTGTTCTCTCAGAACTGTCGCCCCAAAACCACACTCCACCACACCCAATTCAGAATTACTGGATACCAGACTGAACTGGCTCAACGAACCGCAAACATGCTTTAGCTAATTCTGACCAATGCTGATTGGTGGAGGGTTGAAAATTCCGTTTTTGATGGAATCAAATTCTCGGAATTTGCATAACAAAATCCTAGAAAGAAAACGGAATCAACCCCCCAATTACAGGCTGCATCAAACGATCCTTAGCTCATAGGAGCGGCGAACACATACCGCACAAAATCACGGCGGCCGCTGCCCCGGTGCGAGTTCCGAGTGCGGCGCACCACAGTGGGTGCAGCCTCTACGGACAGTTCTTGATGATTGATCATTTGGGTTTCGGAAACCAAGGGAGTCATTGCGCCCGCCGGCAGCGATGGCGCAACCGCTAGGCACAAACCGAGCAGCATCGAAGCAGAAGGGAACAGGCGCATAGGAAGAAATCCATCTCGAACGTTGCTGCTCCTTCCTTCTGAAAAAAATCAACGGAATCAGGAAAACGAATCAACATTTTTAGTAAGAATTTTGATGTCTTTCTCCGGAACTAATTCCCTTTACGGTTTAGTGCCAATTCCTTAACTGTCCCTGAATTTTTGATGATAATTAGCTAATTAGAATCTCTTCGTTCGGGGGGCCGGAAAACCGGATTTTGGGGAGAAATTGGGGTCAAAATTGCGATCGCCACGGCATCAGTGCTGGTTGAATGGAGAATTGACGAACGCCAAGGAAGATTCACCGTTGTCTGGATTGGCCAATTCACAAACCGACCTACGGGCAAACTCGCTGGTCAGCACGATCGAGGCAATTTTGTACCTCAAGGGACAGCCCCTCAGTTTGGCGGAGATTGCCGACTGTGCCGGTTGTGCGCGAGATCTGGCCCACGAGGCCTTGCTGGACTTGATGAACGACTATGCCCAGCGGGACACGGCGTTGGAGGTGGTGGAACTGCGCAAGGGCTGCTACACGTTGCAATTGCGCGATCGATTCCAGTCCCTGGTGGAGCGGCTGATTCCGGCGGACTTGGGAGTGGCGGCGTTGCGAACGTTGGCGGTCATTGCCCTCAAGGGGCCGCTGCCGATGGCGGATTTGGTCGATTTACGCGGCTCCGGAGCCTATCAACATGTCCAGGAGCTGGTGGAGCGAGATTTTGTGAAAAAACGGCGCTATGGGCGATCGTCCATGGTGCAGGTGAGCGAAAAGTTCCACCGCTACTTTCAGTTGGATGTGGAAAATCAGAATTCTGCCCAGTTGGAGTTGGCGCTCAATCAGTTGCGATCGAGCCTGCCGCCGGATGAGGATGCGGCCGAAGACCCGGAAGATCTAGAGGATCCAGAAGACCTCGATCGGGATTCGGTTGATCCAGATCTGGACTGAGAATCTGGGCTAGGAATCTGGGCTGGGAATTTTAGGGTAATGATTTTGAGGAAATTCTTGAGCCGATCGGGAGTGTGCGTCTCTTGAAATATTTGTGGCATCAGTGGTTAGCTGCCGCCTCAGAGCGGCCAGACCTGCGGGCCCCGATCGCGGTGGTCTTGGGGGCCATTCCCGGCGCATTGGGGCGTTATTATCTGTCGCTGCTTTGTGCGCGGCTGTGGGGCACGGGTTGGCCGATCGGCACGTTTTTGGTGAATTTGTCTGGGGCGGTGTTGATGGGGCTGTTTGTGGGGTGGATGACGGATCGATCGCCCCTGTATCCCGAATTGCGGCTGTTGTTTGCCGTGGGATTCTTAGGCTCCTACACCACCTTTTCTAGCTACATCCTGGATGCGTCAAATCTGGCGCGATCGGGCGCTTGGGCCATGAGCTTGGCCTATGGTTTTGGCAGCTTTGCCCTCGGTTGGTTGGGTTTGGAATTGGGGCGTTGGCTGATTGACCGTTGGCGCTAGGTGACTTGCCCAATGACTTGCCCAATGTTGCCAACCGGTTTGATGTGGCTCGTTAGATGCATCGTAAAGAAAATTTTACAAACAATGAGCAAAAACTCTTCTGGTCTCCACCTTCTGAAATCGGTGATTGCGTGGGGAGCAATGGCAAGTGCAGCCGTGAATTGCCCATGACATTCCAGCCATAATTCAGGCTGCGAAACCCAAATTTCCCCTAGGCGAATCTGCTTTGCAATCCCCATCGTGCTGAATGGCCGCCCTCGTAGTGACCGTTGGGAAAAGCCTTGGGGATCGATCGAGATCAATCGGGATCGATCGGAATTGATTGGGATCGCCATCGTTTGGCGGGTGGTTACAAATGGCTGCTTTGTAATTGTTTCGTTGCAACTCCCGGTATTCCGCAAGAGCAAGACTCTCATGGATTGCTATGTTCGATCCCTGGATTTATGAACCTAGTTGAAATAACGTCAACTTCTGTTGACTTCCCTAGACGCTGACTCAGAACCGGTTTATCTTCAAATCAAGGTACGAAAGAAGCAAGAAACGCTTCTCTCCAAGGACAGTTCCCGGTGCGTACCTCCTGCCGGAGACTGGCACGACTTCCTCTTCTGTGTTGCATCCGAAGCTTGTTGTTCAAGTAGCGTTTGCGCCATGCGGCGATCGAACCGGTAGCTGTTGATAAAACTAGCTCATTCGGGAGGTCATGAATCGTGAGGTTCGCACCACAGGCGCTGCTAACAAAGCAGTCTGAATCGACTGAAGTGATGCCCGATCGACTGAAGTTGTGTATCGTTGTCCACCCGATTGATTAGCTGTTGAGAGTAAAACCTGTTGAGTGATTCCTGTCTTCAAATAGCCAGCGAAAGCAAAAAGGTCTAGTCCGCGTCTGGGCTAGACCTTTTGAATTTTGAAGCTTGAGCTTTTAGGCTTGAATTTTGAGGTTTGAGTGTTTAGCGTTAAGTGCTTAGCGTTAAGTGTTTAAAGTGTTGAGCATTGAGCTGCTAAGTTTGGATTCCTGATTCAAGATTGGGAGCGATCGAGCCGTTTTGCAATCCAGCGGCCAATCCCATTTAAAATTGCACCCGCCATCAGAATGCCCAAGGCCGGCTGCCATAGGGGTTGCCACAGGGAGTACCACAGATCAAACCCGAAGGGCTTGTGGAGACTGCGACCAACCACGGCGATCGCCAGCCAAGCAAAGCTCAAAAACACCAAAAACAGATTGGCCATCAGCGCGCGATCGGCCCACAGCCAAAATTTAGTTTGCCAATTGGGGGAAGAAGAGGGAGCGGTCATCGGTCTTAGGTTCGCTGGTGCGGTTTTTGTGGTGATCCTGTGGCGTTAATTGCGTTAATTAGGAGTTGTATCATGCTCCGTTTCCCAATCGCCCTTTCCCTTGCAAAACCCAACATTTAACCCCGCTGAGCAACCGACTGGTCAACCGGCCGAGGCAACCGATCGCCCGATCGAGCCAGCCGCGCCCCACCTGGAAACCCTGGCCATTCATGCGGGCCGCGCACCCGACCCCGCCACGGGAGCGATCGCCCCGCCGCTATATCTCACCAGCACCTTCGAGCGATCGGCCGATGGTTCCTATCCCCAAGGCTATCTCTACAGCCGGTTAGATCATCCCAACCGTCGATCGCTCGAAACCTGTTTGGCCGCCCTCGAAGGCGGCGCAGTGGCGGCGGCCTTCAGCTCCGGCGCAGCGGCCATGATGGCAGCGCTGCAAGCCCTCGGGCCCGGGCAGTTGGTGGCCCCGCGCGACCTCTATCGCGGCACGGCCCAATTGATGGAACAGGTGTTGCAGCCCTGGGGCTTAGCGGTGGTTTGGGTCGACGCCACGGATTTGGCACAGGTGGCCGCCGCCCTCACGCCCGAAACTCGCGCCGTTTGGGTGGAAACGCCTTCCAATCCGTTGCTGAAGCTGTCGGATATTCGGGCGATCGCCCAGTTAGCCCAAGCCGCCGGGGCCCTTTGCATTTGCGACAACACTTGGGCCACTCCCCTGTTGCAACGGCCCCTGGAATTGGGAGCCGATTGGGTTGTCCATTCCACCACCAAATATCTCGGGGGCCATAGCGACGTAACCGGCGGGGTGGTCATTGCTCGCGAACTGACCCCCGCCTTTGAGCGGGTGCAACAGGTGCAGCGGCTGGGCGGATCCGGATTAGCTCCCTTTGACTGCTGGCTGACCCTGCGCAGCGTGGCCACGTTGCCGGTGCGGATGGCGGCCCACTGTGCCAATGGGCGGCAGGTGGCGGCCTGGTTGCGATCGCACCCGGCGATCGAGGCGGTTCACTATCCTGGCTTGCCAGATCATCCCCAAGCGGCCTTGGCCCGATCGCAAATGAAGGACTTTGGGGGCATGGTGTCGGTGCAAGTGCGGGGCGATCGCCCGGAAGCCCTGGCCGTTGCCGCCGCCCTCCAGATTTTCACCCGGGGTACAAGTCTCGGCGGCGTGGAAAGTTTAATTGAGCACCGCGCCTCGATCGAGGGGCCCGGAACCACCACCCCAGAAAACCTGCTGCGTCTCTCGATCGGCCTTGAGCACCCAGACGATTTATTAGCCGATTTGGCGCAGGCCTTGGCAAAAGTGTACGGACTCGGAGCGCAATCGCACGTATCCCCCATTGTTGATCCCCGAGTATGATAAAACCGTCCTGAAAGCAGCCATGGCGATGCCCTCGTGATTCCCTCCCAAGACCAGGATTGGACATCTGATAACGGGTTTGATGATGTATATCGTCAGGCCTGTGGTGGCAGCATTGCCGCGATCGTCCAGATCCTGAATCAAAAGTTGGCTTCCGACCAAATTCGCACCCGCGCCATCATTGCGGGTGGTAGCTTGCAGTTGCTGTGTGAAGCCCCCACAGCGGAAAACCTCGATCGCGACCACACGGTCGAGCGGGTACGCGCCATCTTGGAACAAGTGGCCCCCCGAGGAATTCGCAAAGTCACCCTCTATGCCCGTCTTGTGCAAGAGCAGCAGCTTTTGTGGCTAGAGGCGATTCAGCGAGAGCCGGAGGATCTGTTGTGGTCAGAGCCGATGATTTTGAAGCGATCGCACTGGTTCCGGTGGGCTTTTCGCAATCTCACCTCCCGCCAACGAGACCTCAACCTACCCACCCTTGGATCCACCTTGCCCGCCAAGGCCGCCCGCACCCAATTTTGGGTCGGAGCCGCCGGGGGAGCGATCTTGAGTGTCTTTTTGCTGGGGCTAGTGGCCTGGAATTTGAAATGGATCACCATTGGCAACCCGCCGGCCACCCCCATCGCCAGCACCACCAATGATCCCTTCGTGAAGGCTGTTCGCTTGGCGGAAACGGCTGCTCTTGGGGGGCAAACGGCCAAAACGCGCCAACAGTGGCTAGAACTGGCGACCCAGTGGCAAGCCGCCGCCGACTTGATGGAGCAGGTGACCCCAGACGATCGCCGGGCCGCCACCGCGCGCGATCGGGCCCAACGCTACCGCCAAAACAGCCAACAGGCCCGCCAACAGGCCGAGTTAGCCCCCCCTGCCTTGCCCTAACTTTTGCCTTGGCTCTTCTGTTGCAAAATCCTGAAACTAAGGGTCAATTAATGTTGACCTGATGTTTGGGAGTGGCAGTCATCATCCGGCTAGGCGACGATGGCAATGTAGTGCAAAATTCCTAGAATTGTGGGGATTTGGTCGAGGTAGTAGGACTCCCGATCGATGGCAATCAAGTAATGGTCGTTAGGTGTCCGCATGAGTTGTAGGAAACGCCAAATTTCCCCGGTGGTTACGCAGCCGAAAAGGGGCAAGGGTAATCTTGATTCCTGATCTGGGCGATCGATATCTGGGTGATTGATATTTGGGGGATTAATTATTGACGACAACCAGTGGGAATTAAATTTCTGATTGAATTGGTATGCTCCCCAAACTTGTGCTGAACATTGGGCCAGAGCTGATTCTAATTCTCCCCGCTTCGCTTCCACAATCGTGCAAATGGGGGCTTGTAGCTCAACATCTAGGGGCGATCGGGCGACAATAAAATCACATTCTCCATTTAGCCCTTGATCAGGTTGAATGGTTAATTCAAAACCAGAAAAAATAGAAACTTGTCGGTGGGTTTGTTCCCGCAGCTCCAATAAAATTGGAGAAATTAACCGCTCCGATCGCTCCTTTTCGGTGAGGAGAGTTGTACTTTGGGCAATTTCCAAGGTTCTGAGCAACCAAGAAGACGGCTCGATCGCGGTGGTCTTGGCTCCCAAGGATAAGGACTGCAATGCCTGACCAAGACCAAATTGGCTTTGTAGTTGACGAAAGCTAAATGATCGATCGGACATGTGTTCCTAACTCCTGACTGATTCGTGGGAGAGCGCGATCGCTAGGTATAGAATGGTGGCGACTGTCAAGCTTGCCATTGTTGACTACAAATTGTTGACCGTGAAAAGTTGACTACGAAAAGTTGACTACGAAAAGTTGACTACGAAAAGTTGACCACAAAACTCAAAACCTGATCGCCCCGGCCAAATTGCTCCTATGCCTATTCGGCACTTTTCCGCGCGATTGAGTGCAATTTCAATGTTTATTGATCGCGCCTTCAAAGTTGACGATGCCAACATCAACAGCGTAAACCGTGCCTACACCCCTGAAGAATGGCAGCGCTTCGGAGCCGCCGAACATGATCGCGCCACAGGTTTACTGTTAGATTACGAAGGCATTGTCCTACGAGCCGCCTTAAGTGAATTAAATTCCGTGGTGGAGTATGAGTTGAAGTGGGTTGTGAGGTCAATTTATCAAAAAAAATATGGCTCCCATCGCGACTATCGCCGCAAACTTTCCCACAAAACGATCGCGGAAATCTATCGAATTATTGAACGTGAATTTCAGGTCGAAATAGAAACATTGCCAGGGTTTCAGGATGTGGAAGCCATGCGCAAAGTGGTGAATGCTTATAAGCATGATGATGGCTATAGCGGTCAATATCAACCGTTCTTAACCATTTCCATTGAAAAGAAATACGAATTAGATATCCAAATGGTTCGGGACTATCTGCAAGCCGTTGAAGTATTTTTGCAAGCCCTGCCCGGTGAACGATTGCAATTGGGGCAAGATGTGCGGATTAAACCCATTCGGAATCCGGCGGGCTTTGGGGAATAGTTGGTTTGGTTTGCGGCTGGCGTGGTGAATTGGTGACCCTAGCCAGCCATGAAAACCAGTCATGAAAACCAGTCACTAAAACCAGAAGTGACGACAAATCATCAATCGGAGAGCACGATCGATCACCGTCCACTCCCCGCGATCCCACAGATGAGGTCTCCCTCAACGTCCCCAATCAGGTGGGAACCAGTTCGCCGGGTCGCAGCCGGGCCCAACGGCCTTGGTCAGCCGTGAAGCTTTGGCAACCCACCACATCCCACTCCATTTCAATCTCGTTGTCGCGCGGTCGGATGTTGACATTAATGCTGGGTTCGATCGGCTCAAAATCTGGGGAATCCGTCAAATGTGCCTGTTGGTGTTGGGCTTCAACCGCGTGGTAAGTCGTGCAGCGATCAATATGGAGGCAGTTGACACAAATGCACATGGCTTGGGCACTCCTTGGCTATTCAAACAAGGCCCGGCGAGCGATCGCACCAAAGACCACCACGGTTCGATCGCAGCCCCAGTTTTAATCTAGCTTGCGCCCATCGCAATAGACATCTCGCCTCCTTCCCAAGCTATGCCATTCTAGAGAAGACAACTCATCAGGCGATTGCCATCAGGCGATTGTCACGCTGGGGGCGGTTTTTGCCCGCTGGCGATGTCCCGGTTCTCGGCTCGACAGTGTTGTTTCGTTTTGTTTAGGGATTGTTTAGGGCATTGATCAGAAGGCTCATGGGCGATGATCAAGCGATGACCAAAACCGATCGCCAAAACGGTCATTGGCAAATTTGCACGAAACACGGCCAGGTCGGTCGTGTCAGCCTGGGCCGCGGATGAAGCCAACTTCGCCGCGATGGTGCAGGAATTTCCCTGATTGCTAGCATTTTGCGGTAAGGGTTTAGGGAAATCGTGACGGTGGTGTCGAGCCGTTCGTAGGGTCGTTAATGTACGAGCCATTCATAGGGTCGTTAATGTAGTTGATGCAAACCTTGTTGCGGGCGCGCGTAACGCGGTTGATCCAACAGTGGCTTCAGCGAATTCCGGTTGTCAGGACAGCGATCGAATACTTAGCTGCGGTCAATGTGGCGGCGGACGATGGGAGCAATCTCGATCGTATGTCCTATGAAGGCTGGCAAAATCGCTTCCTGCTAGCTCGGGTTCGGTTAGCCTTTGGGTTAGGGCTTCTGATTTCCTGGAGCTTTGCGGTCTTAGACCTGGCGCGATCGGTCTTGCGCCAGGAAACCCTCAGTTGGGATAACGTGGCCGCACGGTTGGCCACCCTGATTAGCCTGTTGGGGTTTTGGTATTTATCCGACACCCGCTGGGGAGCGCGCCATCTGCGGGTTCTGTTTCTGGGGTTTTTATTTTCCTTCCAGATCGTCCCCGAAACTTGCCAGGTTCTGTTGTCGCCCGTGACCCTGAATCGTTTGCCCCCGCGTCTTTTTGGATGGGCCTTTGGTTTTTTTGCCCAAGCGACCCTCATTCCGGCGCGCTGGCCCCTGCATGTGTTGTCCCAAGCCTTGGCGTTGATCCATTCCTTTGGGTTGCGGGAATTGCTGGGGGCGGCCATTCGCTCCTCACCGATCCAATCGCGCTTTGGCCTGTTGCTAGAGCTGTTTTGGATTTGTGTGGTTTGCGATTTGTCGGTTTATCTCTATGAACGGCTCCAGCGCGCGGAATTTAGCGCTCGCAGCAAGCTCGCCGATGCCTATGAGCAAGTGGAGGCGGCCGAGGCCAAATATCGCAGCATTTTTGAAAACGCCGTGGAGGGAATTTTTCAGTCCACGGTGGATGGATCTTTTATCAGCATGAATCCTGCCCTGGCGCGTATTCTGGGCTATGACTCGCCGGAAGCTGCGATCGCGGGGATTACGGAAATTCCGAGTTTGTATTCAGATCCCAAGCGGCGGGATGAGTTTTGCCACATTCTGGCCACAGAGGGCCAGGCGATCGCCTTTGAATCTCAAATTTATCGATCGGACGGTTCCACCACCTGGATTGTGGAAAATGCCCGAGCGGTCTATGACGTGCGGGGGCAAATCATTGGTTACGAGGGTACGGTGGCCGATGTCAGCACCCGCAAGGCGGCCGAGGTGGAAATTCGCCGCGCCCTGGAAGCCGAAAAAGATCTGAACCGCATGAAATCCCAGTTCGTGTCCATGACTTCCCACGAATTCCGCACCCCCTTAACCACCATCTTGGCCTCGGCGGAAGCCCTGGAGCACTATGGCGATCGGTGGGGGCCCGATAAAAGTCGCAACTATCTCCGCCGCATCCAAACCATGGTGCATCACCTGACGGAATTGTTGGAGTCGGTGTTGGTGTTGGGGCAGGCGGACTCGGGGCGGTTGCAGTTTCGGCCGGGGCCCGTTGACCTGGAAGGGTTCTGCAACGGGTTGGTGGAGGAAATGTCTTTGAACCTGAAGGCACACCAGGCGATCGAGTTTCGAGTGGTGAACCGAGGGGCGGCGGCTCCGGTGTTGGCTATGGACGAAAAGCTGCTGCGGCACATCCTGTCTAATCTGCTGTCTAATGCTTTGAAATATTCCCCCAACGCCAGCACCACTCAGTTTCGATTGATCTGTGCTCCGGAGTCTGTGCGGTTCGTGATTCAAGATCAGGGCATTGGCATTCCAGCGGCCGATCGGGAGCGTCTGTTTGAGTCCTTCCACCGGGCTGGCAATGTGGGAACCATTCCCGGGACTGGGTTGGGCCTGGCGATCGTCAAGCGATCGGTTGACTTACACGGGGGACAAATCCAAGTGGACAGCACTGAAGGTATGGGAACCACCTTCTCGGTCACCCTACCGGTCACCCCTTGGCAACCGCTCAGCAGTGAAGAAGATCACCTCAATGCTTGAGCCTTGATGCTTGAGTCTTGAACCAGTCTTGAGCGTTGGGGGCGGTTTGCAGACCACGGCGGCCGCGGTCTACCGGGTGCTGTTCTGATCCAGGCCGGCCAGGTTCAATCCTGGATCTGATCCAGGCCGGCCAGGTTCAATCCTGGAAAGGAAATCCATAAAATGGGTGGCCATTGAGTTAATCGATTCTTTGTGGACAACGCATCGGGTTAAGGGAGCGATCGCCGTGACCAAAATTTTGACCATCGAAGACGAACCGGATGTTCGGGAAATTATTCTCGATATTTTGGAAGCTGAGGGGTATGAAGTGGCGGGAGCCGCTGATGGCAATGCGGGCGTTCGTTTGGCCGAAGCCTTCCAACCCGATTTAATTCTGTGCGATGTGATGATGCCGGAGTTGGATGGTTACGGGGTGCTGGCGGCCCTGCGCCAATCGCCCATTACCGCCACAACTCCCTTTGTGTTCCTGACGGCCCGCACCACCAAGGGCGATGTGCGCCAAGGAATGCATTTGGGAGCCGATGATTATTTAACGAAGCCGTTTACGCGGGATGAGCTGCTGGGGGCGGTGGCTGCTCGGTTGCAACGGCAATCGGCCACCCAAAAGCAATCCCAAGAACAGCTCGATGCGTTGCGCTATAGCATTGCATTCTCGCTGCCCCATGAGTTGCGAACGCCGCTGAATGGGATTGTGGCCACGTCGCAGTTCATGCTTGAAGAGTTGGAGGATTTGGATCCCGAAGAAACCCGCGAGATGCTGACGGATATTCACAATTCGGGTCAGCGCTTGTTTCGGTTAATTCAAAACTTTTTGCTCTACGCGGATTTGGAGTTGGCGGCTCGGGATCCCCAGCGGTTGCACGAGCTGCGACAACTGCAAGTGGAGAGTCCGGCGGCGGTGGTTGAAACAACGGCACGCCGACAGGCGCAGGACTGGGCGGGGCGATCGGCTGATTTGTCGGTGCAGGCGGTGGATGCGATCGTGGGCATTTCAGAATCGGCGCTGCAAAAGATGGTGATTGAGCTGGTGGATAATGCCTGCAAGTTTTCGCAGCCGGGCCAGCCGATCGCGGTGTTTGCGGAAATTCAGGGCGATCGCTACCAGTTGGTGGTGAAAGATAGCGGCCGGGGCATGACTTCGGATCAGATCAAATCGGTGGGGGCCTATCAACAGTTCGATCGCAAGTTGCATGAACAACAGGGGTCGGGTTTGGGGTTAACCCTGGCCCAGCGCCTTTGCACCCTCTATGGGGGAACCCTGACCATCACCAGCGAACCGGAAGGGGGCACGACGGTGCTGGTTGAGTTGGGTGTGCAGGAGCGATCGACATCCTAAGGATGGAACCGAAAAGCGGGATTGGGTTGCCTCCATTGCTCAACGTTACAACCCGGCCGTGATTGTTACGACCCGTGACCCAGGCTGTTACGATGCGATTTAGCGGCGCTGGCATATGGAGTTCAGGTCAATTTGTGGGCATTCCCAGGGACTGGATTCATCCGCCCTGAGCCATTGAGGGTCGCTGGCTGTTGCGCTGTTTTGGAAATGGCTATGTCGTCGGACTCACCCAAGTCGGTTGGAACCGAACCCACGAAGGGATCGTGGCGGCAGGCGATCGCTCGCCTGCTGCGGGGCCTGATTCGCTTGTTGGACTGGGCGGCGACGGAACTGGAAACGGAGTCGGCCTTGCCTCCGGCCACCTCGGTGCGATCGCCCCGGTTGACCCCAGCCCAAGCGGGCCATCAAGTTTTAGGCTGGGCCCGCCCTTGGTTGCCCGAATCTCTACGGAAGCTGTCCGATCGCAACCTGACCATTGCCCTGTCGATAATGGGGAGTGTGGTGCTGGTTGCCGCGATCGCCATTTTCCCGCCCAAGTTTCAACCCGCCACGGTGGCTCAACAGCCGCCGGAGTCTCAGCCTGCTCCTCTCAAGCCGTTGATTCCCACCCTGCTGGAACTGCCGTCTGATGCGGAGGAAGCGGAACCGATCGCCCCTTCTGGTAACGGAACGGCGGGATCGGAGTCCACGCCTCGAACAACGGAAATTCCTGATCAGACCGCCGCAGAATCCGGGGACGTGGGAGTTTCTGAGACGGCCCCGGTTTCTAGCCCGCCGCCCAAACTGGAGCGATCGCCGGAACAACAATTAATTGCGGCGATTCAGGACGAAACCAGCGAAATTGCCACTCGCTACGGCGATCAGGCGTTGGTGGACTCCATCCAAGCGGACTTCCGTGCCAGTCGGCTGATTGTGACGGTTCCGGCTGATTTGTGGTACGGGTTGGGCGATCGCAATCAGGATCGGTTTGCGGCGGATTTATTGAAGCGATCGCGCCGTTTAGATTTCAACAAGCTGGAGCTACAGGATCGAGAGGGGCAACTGTTGGCCCGCAGTCCCGTGGTGGGCGATCGGGTCGTGATCTTTCAGCGATCGGCCGAGGGCGAGAGCACCAGTGGCGCTTAGGATAGCCCCGCCACCCATTGCCCCAACAGTAACAACAACCAGTTGGCGTAGGGCAAGCTGCTGAAAATGGCCCCCTGACGCGATCGCCCCCGCAGCCATAGCACCCAGCCCCCCGTTAGCCCCAAAATGGCCACCGGAGGAAACAGGGCGATCGCGACCCACGCCAGCCCGGCTCCTATGGGGGCCGCTGAATCGGCCTGGGCGAAAAGAGACGGCGAAGCCACCGCAGCCAACAACCCCGGAGGCAGCAAGGCCCCAAAAAATAGGCTGTTGGCAATCAACACAAATTGAGCAAACCCGCGCATGGCTTTTGTCTTGCGGCCGCGCAACGGAGTACGCAGTCTTGTTCTCGGATTTTGCCTCCAAAGCGGTTCAGCCAGCAAGGGGCGATCGCTCCGGCTCAGGCCTTGGGAAACAGGTTGCAAGCTGAAGAGACCAGCCTCGATCGAGTTGCAAGCGCGTTCAACCGGGTTCCCAAGGCCCCAATAGCAACAACTCCCCCAGTTCGTGAACCAGGAGAGTTGCTGTTGATTGGATCTTGGCTTGGTTGATTTGATGGTTGATGGTCGTCCAGGGGCGATCGCGCTGGATCTGCACCCCGGCTGACCAAAACCACTGACCAATCCAATTGACCAAATAACTGGATCAGACTGATCGAAAAAGGGCGATCGAATCTTACTTGACCGAAGCTTCTGCGCCAGCGTCTTCCAGTTTCTTCTTGGCGGCTTCGGCATCGTCCTTGGACGCGCCTTCCTTGACCACCTTGGGAGCAGCTTCCACCAAATCCTTGGCTTCCTTCAGACCCAAACCGGTCAGTTCGCGCACCACCTTCAGCACGGCGATCTTCTTGTCGGCGGGCACTTTGTCCAGCACCACATCGAAAGCGGTCTTTTCTTCCACTTCCTCAACCGCAGCGGGAGCTGCCGCCACGATCACCCCACCAGCGGGAGCCGCAGCGCTCACGCCGAACACTTCTTCGATTTCTTTAACCAGCTCAGCCGCTTCCAGCAGGGTCAGCGACTTCAAGCTTTCAATGATCGATGCGACCTTCTCAGACATGGATTTGCTCCTTGCAATGGTTGAACAGCAATAACAGCAACAGGGGAAACCAACACAGTCGATCGGGGTCGTCGGCTTGTGGGCCAAAACCTTAGGCCGCCGGGCGATCGCACTGCTCGATTCTGAAGCGATCGCCTAGGCGGCTTGCTTCTCGGAAATTGCCTTGATCCCACGAGCCAGCATCGAAGGCACTTCCTTGACACCGAACGCGATCTTGGTGGCCAGGCCATTGATCCCACCAGCGATTTGAGCAATGAGTTGCTCCTTCGAGGGCAGGTCGGCAATTGCCTTAACCTCGGCCTGCGTCAGGGCGCGACCTTCCATCACACCGCCGCGCAGCTCGGTTTTCTTCGAGGCCTTCTGGAAGTCTTGGTATGCCTTCAGGGCAGCACCCAGGTCTCCCTTCAGCAACAAAAATGCCGAAGTACCCTTCAGAAACTCCGTCATGGGCTGCCAGTTGGCATCACCCTCAACGGCGATCCGCATCAGCGTGTTTTTCGTCACTTTGCAAACCGCGCCGCTCGCAGCGATGCGATTGCGTAGATCCGACAATTCAGCAACCGACAGACCCGCGTAGTCGATCACTGCCACCATTTCGGTTTCAGTGAGCAGCGACTTCAGATCCGCGACAATTGCTTGCTTGTCCTCCAGCGTGCGACCCATTCGTCATCACCTCCTTTCGGTTTGTCGCGCAGTCTGGAAACGAGAACCCCCTCGACGGTCAGCCAAAGACGGGTCGAGGGGGTTCGATTTGACAGCCAAACAGCACCCTGAGCGGGTAGCGAGTTGGCTCAAAACAGGACAGACCTCGGTGGGAATTGATTAAGCGATCGCGCAATTGCGAACACACCCACTGTCTTTGGTTGTTGGGTTTTGAAGCTAGGGTTTTGAGAAGCGACTGCTGGGCCGCTAGTTCAACATCGAGGAGGTCTTGGCTGTTGATTAGCACTGCGATCGAGCTAGATCAACAGCCGAAGCTTGGATTCGCGAAGGGATAAATCTCTACCCCCCAGCACCGCCCGTTTAGGCAGCGTTCTCGCCAATCTTCAAGTCGCGCAGGGCAGCTACATCTACTTCTACCGACGGCCCCATGGTGGAGGTCACGTAGATGCTGCGCCAGTAGCGACCCTTGGCACCCGAAGGACGGTTACGATCGATCGTCTCTTGCAACGCCTTCAGGTTCACCAGCAAATCTTCTGCCGTAAAGGCAGACTTACCGATGCCCACGTGGACAATACCCGTGCGATCGGCCCGGAATTCCAGCTTACCAGCCTTGAACTCCGAAATCGCCTGAGGCAAGTCGAACGTCACCGTACCACCTTTCGGCGACGGCATCAAGCCCCGGGGACCCAACAGCCGACCCAACTTTGCCACCTGGGGCATCATGTCGGGCGTGGCAATCAGGATGTCAAAATCCATCATGCCCTTTTGGATTTCTTCAATCAGGTCTTCGGAACCGGCAATATCAGCGCCAGCACCCGTTGCTTCCGCGACCTTTTCCCCCCGAGCAATCACCGCCACCCGCACGGTTTGACCCGTGCCCTTGGGCAGGGCCACCGTGGTTCGCAATTGTTGGTCAGTGTATTTCGGGTCAATGCCCAACTTGATGTGGGCTTCCACCGTTTCCACAAACTTGGCCGTGGCCAGTTCCTTCACCAGCTCCAGCGCCTCCACGGGTGCATAGGGACGCGGTTCCACCTTGGCCATTAGCTCGCGCATCCGGCGCGAAATCTTACGAGTCATGAATTAAAACACTCCTTCGGGGTCATTAGCGAAGAGGTGATCTTCTCCCCCAGATGGTTTTCAGCAAATCTGTTTGTGATCGGTCTGCGATCGGTCAATGACTCGGTGAATTAGGAGTCGATCGAGCCGACTGCCCCCAACCGAACCAATGGCTCCTACTCGACGATCGTCACGCCCATGTTGTTGGCCGTCCCTTCGATGATCCGCATGGCGGCTTCCACATCGTTGGTGTTCAGGTCAGGCAGCTTGGTTTGGGCAATTTCCTGAAGCTGGGCGCGGGTAATTTTGCCCACCTTTTTGGACTTCGGATCACTCGAACCGCGATCGATGCCAGCGGCCTTGCAAATCAAAACGGAAGCGGGCGGTGTTTTCAGAACGAAGGTAAAACTCCGATCTTCAAACACCGAGATTTCCACAGGAACCACCAGCCCAGCCTTGTCGGCCGTGCGGGCGTTATATTCCTTGCAGAACATCATGATGTTGACCCCATGCTGACCCAGGGCAGGCCCGATCGGGGGAGCAGGGGTCGCTTTGCCGGCGGTAATCGCCAGCTTAATGATTGCGACGACTTTCTTAGCCATTCGTTTATTGCGCTATGGGACGAGCTAGCTTTGCTTTTGAACTTGGTTGAACTCCAGTTCAACCGGGGTATCCCGACCAAAAATCGACAGCAAAGCCTTCAGCTTGCTGCGTTCGGGACTCACTTCAATCACCTCGCCTTCAAAATCCTTAAACGGCCCAGACAAAACCACAATCTTGTCACCGGCCGCCATATCAATTTTGATGACGGGTTCTTGCTCCTGGGCCTGGCGGAAAATGCGCTCGACTTCAGCGGGACTCAGGGGTACGGGCTTGACATGGCCGCGCCCGCGACCTTGGCCGCGCCGTTGTTCTGCCCCCACAAAGTTAATCACGTTGGGGGTATTCTTCACAACCATCCAGGTTTCGTCGTCCAGATGCATCCGCACCAGGACATAGCCGGGGAAAACCTTCTCGTCGCCATGCTGACGGCTACCGTCTTTGCGCATTTTGACGGTGGGGGTTTGGGGAATTTCCACCTGCAAAATTCGTTCGGCCACGTCAAGGGTTTGCACCCGTTGTTGCAGGTTCATCTTGACGCGGTTTTCACAGCCGGAAGCCACTTGCACGGCATACCAGCGAGCACGACGGGCTAAAACCTTGGGCGCTTGCTCTTCGGTTTGTTCGTCGCTGTCGTAAAACTGTTCGTCGCTCAGGCTCATTGGAACACCTGCTTTGCGATCCAAGTGAAGAGGTTGTCAACCAGATAGATAGTTGTGGCGGAGAGAACAACCATCAGCACCACCGCCACGGACTCACTGATGAGTTGTTGGCGACTGGGCCAAACGACTTTGCTGAGTTCTTCGCGAGTGCCGCGCAGAAACTCGGTGGGGTCGAATTTTTCGTTATCTGGGGCTGGCGATTCCGCTGGTTTGCTCACGGGTGGGTTCCTCTGTTGACCAATGCTCCTTAGGATGGGGACTCGATCGCACGGAAGACCAAAGGCTGATGGGCCATAGGGCCACAGACTGGCTCCGGTGAAGAGGCGTTCGATCGGTCGTGATACCCGGTTGGTCGATCGGGGCTGATCGGAAAACACGCCTCATGAGAATCTACCCAAAGACCTCTTGCCGGTGATGGCGGTCAGCCTTTGGGTAGATTCATCGGCGATGAATGCCAGCGCGCCCTGGAGGACTCGAACCCCCGACATCAGGTTTTGGAGACCTGCGTTCTACCGACTGAACTAAGAGCGCACGTTTGGACGTTTTCTCAGTTTAGCACTAATCGAGGCCGGTCGCTCAAAAACCATTTGAAATGGATGAACCGATCGAACGAAGATCCGGGGAGGATCTTACTTCTTGCGATCGAACCGTTCCTTGATGCGGGTTGCCTTACCAATGCGCTGACGCAGGTAGTACAGCTTGGCACGACGGACTTTACCACGGCGCACGACTTTGATATTCGCGACGCGGGGCGAGTGCAGCAAGAACACGCGCTCTACGCCAACACCTTGGAACACCCGACGCACGGTGACGGTTTCGTTAATTCCGCCGTTGCGCATCGCGATGATGGTGCCTTCGTAGGGCTGGACGCGCTCTTTGCCGCCTTCTTGGATCACAACACCAACTCGAACCGTGTCCCCGACATAAAGGACGGGCAGGTCTGATTTGAGTTGCTCAGCTTCGATTGAGCGGATGACTTCTTGCGCGTTCATGACTGGTTCAAAAAACCACAAGCACACATCTTAGCCGTTGAACAGTCATTTCGTCTAGCTTGGTTTGGCTTTTTTCCAATCGAGCCTGGATCGTCCCCCTCGCTCGATCGGCCCTCTACACTGAGGGAAACGTATAAGATGCGGGACAATTCTCCTCGGTGGCACTGGGGAGGAGGGCTAAACAAACCATGGAGCAAATCCTGAAAAGATCACAGCAACTGCTGCAAGGACTGCGATCGCCCTTGGGGTCGGCCATGGTCTTGTCCTTTGTGGTGCATTTGGCGGCCTTGCCTCTGCTGGCGGACTGGAATCCGGCCTCACCCCCCGAGGACGAGCGCAAAGTGGCCCTGCTGGAGCTGACCCCCGAGGAGTTGCAAGAGCTGCCGGCCTTTGCCCGGGAAGCGGCCGCCCAACCCCAAAATCCAACCGGCCTGACCAATCCCCCCAATGCCAACCCCAATTCTGGGAGCGCCAACGATCTGTTCAATCGCTTAGGCTTGGGCAGTTCGTCGCCGTCCGTTGGTCGCGGAGCCGCCGCTGATCCCTTCAATACCTTTGGTGGCGCAGCGGGTAACCAGGGTCGTTCCAACAGTCGCATGGGCGATCGGGCTACGAACCGGTTTGAGAATAATCCCAACAGCAACCCCTATAACAACTCCTACATCAATCCCTATAACGATTACGCTGGCTGGGATCAGTTCCAAAATCTGCCCCCTCGCCCCAACGGTGGCGATCGCGGTCGTCGGGGTCGCCAGCCCAATGGCCAGTCCCGATCGCCCGCTGCCGCCACCCCCGCCACCGCTGCCGATCGCCTGGCCCAGTCCACCGCCAACGTTGCGATCGCCCAATTTCGAGATCAATGGCGAATGGCGGCCGGTTTCCAGGCCTTGGCCAGCGGTCTGAACCCGGAACCGACCGATCGCCCCGGTAACTACACCTTCAATCCGAATCTGGTGAGCAGCAACGCCACCCAAGGCCGCCTGAGCCAACTGGCCGATTGGGTGAAACGGGTCAACGATCTCCCCATGCGCAACGCAGATGGATCCCTGTTGCCGGGCACGGGCAAAGAATTAAACGGTGTTTTCCGCGACATGCTCACCGTCGGAGACTCCATTCAAAAGAAAGACACCCCCATTCAATGGCGCAAATTTGCTGACCTGCGGGCTTGCACCACCCTGAGCGCCAACCCGCCCCAACCGATCCGCTTGGTTGTCTTGGTGGGCGATCGGGGACTGGTGGCCCCCGGTTTGAACCCCGTGCGGTTGGTGCAAAGCTCCGGCTACTCAGCCTTGGATGACGAGGCGATCGCCTTTTTGACCCAACAGCTCACCGGCAAAAAACTCTCCGATCGCCCGGGCTATCTCATCCACATCTACACCCTGACCTATCCCCCTTGTCGCACCGCCAAACCCGACCCGACCCCTAGCCCCACATCTAGCCCCACGCCCGACCCCACACCTGGCCCCACATCCAGCCCCGCACCCACCACCGAAAGCCCCGCATCACCCTCCGGCGAAACCCCGGACTCCCCTCGCCCCTCGCCCTAGGCTTGCCTATCCGCCACGGCCAACCTTGCGCCATTCCTGTGGTCTTCGGCGTGCTGGAAACTGTTCTAGCGAGATTGCTCAACAAAACACAAAACCCATTGCCCCAAGCGATCGCCCTGCGGCAGAGTCAGCCAACTGAGTACAATCAACCCACTTCCCTACTCAAGGTTTTGCGAGAACTCTGAAATCGTAATGGCAACCAGCATTTTTCAATTCAGACAAAAAGATCGCCGTCCCTGGCTGCGGGTCATTCTGCAACTGCGCGGCTCCGTTGTGCCCACCATTGCACCCCGCGTGCTGCTTTGTGGAACCTTTGCCGCCATCATCAGTTGGCTACATGCCCTGAAAGTTCCCGTGGCCCAACCGGGCTGGGCAAATTTAATTCCCAGTGTGGTGCTGGGTTTGCTATTGGTTTTCCGCACTAATACCGCCTACGAACGGTTCTGGGAAGGGCGCAAGCTCTGGGGCGGAATTGTTAACACCTCCCGTAACCTGGGGCGACAAATTTGGGTGGCAATTGACGAACCAACGCCGGAAGTGCGGGAACAAAAAATCTCAGCTTTGAATCTCATTGCTGCCTTTGGCATTGCCACCAAGCAGCATTTACGGGGGGCATCCGTCACCGAAGCGGTTGCGGATTTGGTTGAGCCAAATGTGCTGGACAACCTGCGAACCACTGATCATGCGCCTCTGGATTTATCAGTACGAATCGCCGCTTTTCTAGAGGAGCAGCGCGATCGCGGCAACCTCAACCCCTATCAACTGGCTTCCATGCACCGTCTGCTTGATGTGCTGGTGGACTCTTTGGGAGGCTGCGAGCGAATTTTGCGAACGCCCATGCCCTTTGCCTACGCCATTCACTTGCGGCAATTGCTATTAATTTACTGCTTAATTTTGCCTTTTGAATTGGTGTCCAAGGTGGGTTGGTGGACAGGATTACTCGTTGCCATCATTTCTTTCACCCTATTTGGAATTGAAGAAATTGGCGAAGAAATCGAAAATCCCTTTGGCACGGATCCAAATGATTTGCCCCTAGATGCCATTTGCAACACCGTTCGCCAAAACATGCAGAATCTGACCACCCTGAATCCCCGGGAAGCCAATGCCCGAGCATTGGTAGATAACAGTTTTCAGTAATGGTTTCTGCTAGGGCGTAACCCAAGCTGGGTGGCAAGGCTGGGGGCCAAAATTTAAGGTTGATCAACAGAACAATTGCAATAGTCCCAATCGTTCCAGATGGATTCTGGTTTCCCATGACCCATCACGTTTCTGCTTGGCTCGATCGCCTGGCCCTTTGGCTGCCGGGAACTTTTGAAAATCGGGAACAGGCCCTGGCGGATCCTACTTGGTATGTGGGTGTGCGGCTGTGGCATCGATCGGTCGGGGTCTTTGGGCCCGGTCACTTGGGGATTTATGCGGAACAGGCCAGCGCCCCCACCTTTGCCAAAATTTATCGCCCCAGGGTGTTCCAGATTTCTCCCACCTCTGATCCTGATTTTCCGCTGGCGGTGGCCTACTTTGCCCTGCGACAGCCGGAGCGGTGGCGCGGCGGGGGTTTGGATCCCGCTATTTTGGAACCCTTGACCTTGGCGGACTTGGAGCCACTGCCCGGTTGCCTGTTGCCCATGGCGGTTTTGGCAGAGGATGCAGGTTTCCGGGCCCAGCTTCCGCCCGATCGGCGTTGTTGTTTCCAGGCCGATGGGCAATTGCGCCAGGTGAGCTTGGGGTTTGAGGTGCGATCGGGCGAATTTCTCAGCTACGACAAGGGCATCGATCCCGACACGGGCAAACCGATTTGGGGGGCAATCATGGGCCCATTTCGCTATCGGCGCGTTGGCGATTAAGATGCGATTGCGGGGAGCCACTGCAACGAACTGCAACGGTCATCCGCTGTGGTCAGTGGTCAGCCTTGCCCTCGCCATTGTTGGGATCGATTTTGATTCGCTCCGATAACCATTCATTCCTTTCAATCCTTACGAAATCCCCGATTAATCACACCATGACCCAAGTGTCTGAAGCGATCGCCCCCGCTGCTGATTTGGTGACCCTTGGCCGTTGGATGGCCGCCGACTTCAGCAACCAAGCCCAAGCGTTTGAAAATCCGCCCTTTTTCGCCCATATTCGGGTCTGTATGCGGCCCCTGCCGGTCGCCCTGCTAGGCGGCATTAGTTTCTATGTGGAACAGGCCTATGATTACGCCCTCAACCAGCCCTATCGCGTGCGGGTGTTGAAGTTGATTGAGGTGGATGGGCAAATCCAAATTGAAAACTATGCCGTTGCCCATGAGCAGGAATTTTTTGGTGCTTCTCGACAGCCCGATCGCCTGCAAGCGCTGACGGCCGATCGCCTGGAGCGGCTCTGTCACTGCAATTTTTTGGTGAGCCGGACAGGGCAAACCTTCACGGGCCAGGTGGAACCCGGCAAGGCCTGCATGGTCACGCGCAAGGGCAAGGAAACCTACTTGGATAGTCAGTTTGAAATCACAGCCGATCGATTTGTGAGCTGGGATCGGGGCCGCGACCCGGAAACCGATGAGCATGTGTGGGGGGCGGTGGCCGGGCCCTTTGACTTTGTGAAGGTGGCCAGCTTTGCCGATGAGGTGGTGGCTCCCTAGGGCGATGTGGCAGCGGGGAAGGGTGATCGATCGCCACGGTCGGCTTTCCCTGCGCCAAAATGATTGCCATCAGTTCCGCTGCGCTGGGCGACGGTGGAAGCCTGAGTGAGCTGCCTTGACCATTTTCAGTGCGCGGCTCCTCCGTTTTTGGGGTGGCCGCTCGACTTCGATCAATCTCGATAATTAATGTCCATCCGATCACTCCTGCGCTGGTTTTTATTGGGGTTGCTGTTGCCGCTGGCGTTTTTGAACGGCTGGATGTTGCTTCAGGTCTTCAATTACTTTCAGTCCCTGCTGTCTGCCTTCGTGGTGGCCACGCTGGTGTCCTTTCTGTTGGACTATCCCGTGCGGTGGCTGGAAGCGCAGGGAAAACGCTGGCATGTGCGGCGGGAATTTGCGGTGTTGGCGATCGTCCTGTTGACCTTGGGGATTGTGGGTCTGTTGGGGCTAACGCTGGCTCCGGTGCTCTATGACCAATTTGCCGCCTTTGCCAATGGGTTGCCCGGTTGGGTGGCTTCGAGTCGGCAACAGCTTGAAAACCTGTCTAATTGGGCCATTGCCAAGCGGCTCCCGATCGACCTTCAACAGTTGGGAACCCAGGCGATCGCCCAATTCTCAGCCCAAATTCAAAACCTAACCACCCAACTGGTGAGCCTGTTGGTGCAAATGGCTGGGCGGGCCTTTGATGCTCTGATTGCGATGGTGTTGGCGGTTTATTTGCTGTTGCGGGGCGAGCAATTTTGGGATGGTTTTTTTAGTTGGTTGCCGCCCGAACGACGGGAGCAGGTGCGCCAATGTTTTCGTCAAAATTTCCAAAATTACTACGCCGGTCAAGCGGCTTTGGCCACCACGATCGGGGTGGCCATGGTGTTGCTCTTTTTGGTGCTGCAAGTGCCGTTTGGGTTACTGTTTGGCCTAGGCATTGGGGTCATGACGCTAGTGCCCTTTGGCGCGGGGATCAGCATTGTGGTGGTGAGCTTGCTGTTAGCGGTCAAGAGTTTTTGGCTGGGGCTACAGGTGCTTTTGTTGGCCTTTTTGGTGGATCAAATTATTGAAAATACGGTTGCTCCGCGCCTGTTGGGGCAATTTACGGGGCTGAACCCAGTTTGGGTGCTGTTGTCCCTGTTGGCGGGGGCTAAGGTGGGTGGCTTGTTGGGGGTGGTTTTGGCGGTTCCGTTGGCGGGAACGATCAAAAGCGCGATCGAACTGTGGCGATCGCCCAATCATGGCTGGACTTTGGCAACCGATTCCGCCTTACCCGTCAAAACCGCTCGACCCGATCGCCCAGTGCAATCCACGCCCGATCGCTGAGAGTCGGGCCGCAGGATTTTGGAAAGCTAAGGTGCTGAGTCTCTCCAGGCTTCTAGGTTGCTGCAAATCGGGTTGCTGCGAATTAACGGCCTAGCCTGTTCCTCAATCCTCAACTCTCAATCTTCAAATCGCTGAACAGCGAGCACCGCATTTTGGCCGCCAAACCCAAACGCAAAACAAAGGGTTCGATCGACATGTCGGGCGATCGAGGTTTGCAGCCAAAACCCGGCAAATTCTGGATCCTGCAATCCCACCGTGGGCGGCAACTGGCCGGACTCGATCGCCAAAAGACAAAACGCAACGCCCAAGGCACTGGAAGCCCCCAGCGTATGGCCGGTGGCTCCTTTGGTGGAACTCACGGGCGGTTGTTGGGGAAAAAGATCTTGAATTAAATTGGCTTCCTGGGCATCATTCAGCTTGGTGGCCGTGCCGTGAGCGTGGATATAGTCCACCTGTTCCGGTCGCCAGCCGCTACGTTTCAGGGCCCAATGCACCGCAACCCGAGCCGATCGCCCCGTTGGATCCGGCGCGCTGAGGTGATAAGCATCGGTGCTGAAGCCGGCCCCCAAAATTTCTCCATAGATTTTGGCTCCGCGCGATCGGGCCAGGTCGGCCGCTTCCAACACCAGCAGAGCCGCCCCTTCTCCCAACACCAGCCCCTCGCGCGATCGGTCAAAGGGATAGGAACCCGTGGCCGCCAGGGCCCCCATTTGGGCAAACCCCGCCAAAGTCAGGGGCGTGATCGGGGCTTCCACGGCTCCCGCCAAGACCCGATCGCACCAGCCTTCCCGAATTAAGTCCGCTCCCCGGGCGATCGCGCTGATTCCGGTTGTGCAGGCAGTCATCGGGGCCAGCAGCGGGCCCCCTGCCCCCAATTGCTGGGCGATCCGCACCGCTGGGCTGTGGGGCAAATGCCTTAACCATTGATCATCCAAGGGGCGTTGCCCGGCGGCGTATTGCTCCAAAACTCCCTGATAGCTGCGGCTGGATCCCACACAAACCCCCAGCCGTTGGGCTGGTTGATTCAGTGCTGACCCAGATCCCGACTGCAACTCCGAGCCAGTTGCATCTGCCCAGGCCGCTGCACTGGTGCGATCGATCAAATGCGTTAAGTCAAAGGGTTGGGACTGTGCCTGGGAGTTGACTGCTTGGGAATTGACTACTTGGGAATTCACTCGCGAGCCAAGCAGGGCGATCGGGCGAGGTGGAATCGCTGTAAAGGGTTGATGCCACTGAATGGCCGATTGACCGGCCAGGAGCGATCGCCAGGTTGATGAGCGATCGCCCAAGGCCGACATCAGTCCAATACCCGTTACCACCACCCGCCGCACAGTGAACTCAGAAATGGTTTAAGGCGTGGTTTTCAGATTTTCCAGACCTGCCGTGACGCTGGCTTTTTCAATGCGATCGCCCTGTTGCACCTGGTCGATCGTCTCCATGCCCTTGGTCACATAGCCAAACACCGCATAGCTACCATCCAACGGGGTTAACTCCGCCAGCGCAAAGTAAAACTGCGACGAGGCAGAATCCGGCGACATCGATCGTGCCATGGCCACCGCGCCCCGCTTGTGGGTTAAAACCGGCGTTTCCGCAATGCCCAAATCGGGGAACGTCGCACTATAAACCGGCTGGGCTTGACCCTTGGGCTTAATTTCGAGGGGAATGGTGCGCTCGCGGCCCGTTTTGGGATCCGTGAAACCGCTCATCCCCAACTCCGTGATCGGAACCTTGGGATCCTTGCTGCGCGGGTCGCCCCCTTGCACCACAAAGGGCACCGGCTCCCGCACCACCCGATGGAACATCAAGCCGTCATACACCCCACGGTTCACCAAATCCACAAAATTTCCGGCTGTGATGGGTGCGTTGGTTCCGTCCACCTCAATTTCCACCGGCTGACCCTTGATGGTCATGGTCACGGTTGCTTTTCCGGTTAACTGGGGCAAACCGGCGGGCAACTGGGCCGGCGTGGCGGCAACCGACGGCGCGGGGCTGCTCACTTGGCGACTATCGGCCGGCTGGCCAGCACAGCCTGCGATCGAAAAAACCAGCAACGCGGCAATCGGAGCCAGCCATAGCCCCCGGAATGCTTTGGCGCAGGTTTTCATACAGTAGGTTGCTAAATAGTTCATCGTTACAGACCCTCCAGCGGCACACTCAGAAACTTGGCCAAAGCGGCTCCTTCCGTTTCCAGTGCCGTCAAGGACAGGGGTTGGCCCACACGGGTTAGGGGAACATCGCGCATATTTTTCACTCGCAGGTACAAGGCCCGCCGGGGGTTAATCCCTTCCTTGAGGTCTACGCGCACGGATTGAATCGCGCTCAGGTCGCAAGTGAGCTTCACTTCACGATTTTTGCCGGGATAGCCCCAGCGAAAAATGGTGGCTTTACCCGTGGTGCGATCGAACTCGTTATAACCACCGCCCACATTCCAGCGAATGGTTAACCACAGATAGGTGGCCAGCAGTGATCCGGCAGTGCCATACAGCCCCATCACCAGTCCTTGGGGGACAAACACGAGCTTGGTGGGGTCTGAGAACAACAGCAGATTCACGCCCAGGTAGCTCGACAAACCGGCAAGCAAAAAGCCCGTAGCGCCGATGGTGACGATCGTGGCGATCGCATAGCTACTGAGACGGCGCGCGCCGACAATCTCCGTCCGCAACAGGCGATCGGATTGGGGATCGGTGGAGACAGTCATAGGTGTATGGCTTAAAAATTGCTTGTGTATCGAAAACAGGTGTGGGAACGCAGGGGGGATGAAACGCTTGTTTGCCCCAAACTGTTGGCTCAGACCGGCCATGATTTGATTGGGCCCGGTTGCTCCATCAGGAACCGTCCCTTCAACAGTCTAAGCAAACTTGGCAGATTCCTAAAAATCTTGGCGAAAGACAACGATCCGAGAATGGCTAACAAACATTAAGCATAATTACTTATTTTTTCTTAACGAAGGTCTTAGATTGGGGGAAATGAAAAAAATCGCAACAGCGCGATCGCCCGGAGCCGCGAACTCGGCGATCGTGACTTGGCGCTGAATCGCGATCGGGCTGCGAGATTGACCACCCATGGGCTGTGGATTGGCATGGGAATTGGCAGTGGTCTGTTACGGAGCCGTGCGTTGATCCCCGCAATTCTTAAATTAGTCTGAAGTTGATCGGAAGGGTTTCCGCCGCCCGTGATCCCGCCAGCGGGCCCGATTGACGCGATTCGCCTGGGTTTGATCAACTCCGTTACGAGATTCCCCACCCCCCCGATCGCCCCTTCAATTATCATGAGATTTGTAATCGATGTGATCGTTCGACTAAACCCTGGAAACCATTCCAAATTTTCTGATTTGGTTGCCAGACTTGCGATCGCCCTACCCTCACCCGAAATGAGTGTGGTAGGTTAAGAAAAATTAACCGATCTCAGCAATCGATGGCATCGGCAACGGCGCTCTTCTGGGTGGAAGTGCAACTCATGCCCCAACCCCCTGCGGATTCTCATCGTTGCCCAGGCCCCGATCGCGAGACGGGTCAAAATTCTACGGAACCGGAAGTGCTTCAAACCCGCCTCACGACCGTAGATATCGCAATTTTGAACCTCTGTTAACAGATAGAGAGGAACTCCATGACCATCGCAGTTGGACGCGTGGGCACGGAACGCGGGTGGTTCGACGTAGTGGACGACTGGCTGAAGCGGGATCGCTTCGTCTTCGTCGGCTGGTCGGGTCTGCTGCT
>NZ_JACJSN010000008.1:0-198457 GCF_014698135.1 Limnothrix sp. FACHB-881 | reverse complement strand
AGCAGCAGACCCGACCAGCCGACGAAGACGAAGCGATCCCGCTTCAGCCAGTCGTCCACTACGTCGAACCACCCGCGTTCCGTGCCCACGCGTCCAACTGCGATGGTCATGGAAGAACTCCGAGTAAGAAGGGAAATAAATGACAAAAATGAGAGGTCAGGGATGATCGATGGCCAAGGGCGACTAAGCACAAAGCGATCGAATCGCCACAATCACTCTCAGAAAAGTTTAACTTTCTTTACCTAAATCCGGCTAGGGGATCGCCCCAGGAATTCGGCCGGGGGTTCCCCGGCATTGTGCGGGTCAATGCTCAGGGCGGGGCCCTGGGGCGATCGCCGGGCCCGAACCGGCAACTCACGCGATCGCCCGCTGCGGGGCCTGGTTCGGTCACCATGGGCGATCGCGTTGGCTGCCAGCGTCCTCAATCCCATCGCAAATCCTGATATTGCGCCTCGATCGACAGGATCGATCGCAATCCCGGCATATCCAACACCGTGGCATCGGCCGGCTTATTCAAAAAATGATGAACCAACAGCAGGCCCGTAAAAGTCCAGGTTTGGTAAAGACGCGCCTCTTGCCCCAACCAAACCCCCGTGGGCCCATCAAAATATTCCGGCCATTTTTGTTCCGGTAACCGCTTCAACAACACCTGATAGGCATCTTGCAAGCAATCCCAGAGCGACTCGTGCAAATGCCCAAAGCGATAGTAGGGCGTGGTTGACGTTTGTTGATGTCGCAAAACAGCCACCACAAAATACCAAAGCAGGCAGGGCCAGTGACCGCCATTGTGATAGCACCAGGGGCGATTTTTGGAGTCATATCCCGTTTTATTGCGCCAATCACTGGCATCCAAAGGGGGATGGCAAATGCGCAAAGGCATTTCTCCAAACAAATCAGCTTGGTTATTCAGCACCAATTGAAAGAGGGCACGCTGTTGGGAAAAGGTGAGCACATCAAAAATCGCGCCCAAGCAATTTCCCAAGGAAAAAAAGCGAAAATCGGGGCGACCTGTACGGATATTACCAATCAGATATCCCCCTTGATCGCCCAGCCAGGTTTGCAACCAGTGGGGAATCGTTTCGGTGCGAATATTATATTCATTGGAGACTCGCTCGCCGTATTGATCAGTGGGACGACGGCGCAGGATTTGAATGGTTTTACCATTAATCCAATAGTGCTGAAGCAAATAGCGACGCAGGCGACGGGCCAGGGCAGTGGCGTATCGTAATTGCCAAATTTGCTGCCGGATAAAGGGATCGGTGAGGGCTGCCGATCCGGCAGTGCTGCCAATCACTTTTTCCTTCAGGTCGCTATGAATTAAAACGACGGAACTGAGCAAGGCTCCATACAGCAAGGTTTGAATTTCTAAGGGTGCGCCCCACACATCCAAGGGGCGATCGATCATGAAGGCTCCATCGGGTACGTAAAGGGTTGGAGCGTGCCGAAACCATGGATGCAAAATCAGCCGCAGAAACCGCTGGATTCCCTGTTGGACTTTGGGTTGTTGGCTCCAACTCCAATCGCCCGTGCGTTGCACATAAACATGGGCCAAAATCGGCCACCAAAGGCTGGCATCAACGGAGGAAACCCGCCCGATCGCCCGTTGGCCATAGTCAGCCACCAGGGTTTGGCTGTTGGGTTCCACATAAAAGCTGCTGGGAAAAATGCCTTCCGTTTGGGGATCGGTGCTTTGCAAGTCCAGACAAATATCTAGGAAATCTCGCAGTAAATCCGCTCGTCCATCCAGCAAAAAATAAATCATCACGGGTACGTTATCCCGGATGAAAACTTCGTTGTAATTCAGGTCAGGATCCGGCGGGGCATCGGGTCGATCGCGCCGAGGTTGTGGCAAGGCGGCAAAGGTTCCCACGGGGCGATCTCGACAGTAAACAATTGATTTGTCATAGAGCAAATGCCGCGCGTGATGAATACTTTGAACGCTGTCAAATCGAGCCATAAATGCAAATCCTTAGCGGAAATCTATCGCCTTGTGGCCGGTGCTTAACCGATCGCCGGGCAATTTGAGGTTCGGGTAACCCCTCCAAGCTACTCAAAATTCGCTGGTTATGCTGGAGAGGCCGAGCGGCACGTTTCGGCCGGTCGTTCAACCAGTCGTTTCACCGTCAGTTGCCGAGTTACTCAAGGCTCGATTCAGCATCCCGAGGGTCATTGGTCATTACCCATCGCTGAAGAACGGGCTGTTCATGGAGGATTCCAACAGAACCATGACTGACTTGAAAAACCTGTATATCGTCACCATTAGCATTCACGGCTTGCTGCGGGGCAGCAATTTGGAACTGGGCCGCGATGCTGATACGGGTGGTCAAACCAAGTACGTGGTGGAGCTGGCGCGATCGCTCGCCCAGCGTCCAGAAATTGATCGGGTCGATCTCATCACTCGCCGCATCCAAGACCCGAAAGTGAGCGCCGACTATGCCCAGCCCATTGAACCCCTCAGCCCCAAATCGCAAATCGTTCGGCTGCCGGCCGGGCCGCGTCGCTATCTGCGCAAGGAGGTGCTTTGGCCCCATCTCGATATCTTTGCCGATGAAGTCTTGCGCTACCTGCGCACGGTGGGCCGCACGCCGGATTTGATTCACAGTCACTACGCCGATGCGGGCTATGTGGGATCCCGGGTGGCCGGGTGGCTGGGGGTGCCCCTGGTACATACGGGCCATTCACTGGGGCGGGTGAAGTTGCAGCGGATGTTGGAGCAAGGCAGCAAGCCGGCCGCCCTGGAGGAGCAGTTCCACTTCAACACCCGCATTGAAGCGGAGGAAGTCACCCTGGCCAGTGCCAGCTTGATTGTGGCCAGCACACAACAGGAAGTGCAGGAGCAATATCAGGTTTATGACAATTACCAGCCCGATCGGATGGTGGTAATTCCGCCGGGCACGGAGCTGCAGCAGTTTTATCCACCGCCGGCCCAATGGCCCACCCCACCGATCCAAACCCAGCTCGATCGATTCCTCACCGAGCCGCAAAAGCCGATGATCCTGGCCCTGTCGCGGGCGGAGCGGCGCAAGAATGTGGCCAGTTTGGTGCAGGCCTATGGCGAGTCGCCGGAATTGCAATCCCTGGCCAACCTGGTGTTGGTGCTGGGCAGCCGCACGGACATTGCAGCCATGGAGCCGGGCCCCAGGCAGGTGATGACGGAACTGATGCTGTTGATCGATCGCTACGATCTCTACGGCAAGGTGGCCTATCCCAAGCAACACCAGAGCACCGACGTGGCGGATTTATACCGCCTGGCCACCCAAACTCGGGGCGTGTTCATTAATCCGGCCCTAACGGAACCCTTTGGCTTAACGTTGATTGAGGCGGCGGCCAGCGGTTTGCCGGTGGTGGCCACCAATGACGGCGGCCCGCGCGATATTCTGGCGGCCTGTGCCAACGGGCAGTTGGTGGATCCGTTGAATCTTGACCAAATTCGATCGGCCCTTTACCAAGCCTTGACCCAGCCCGATCGTTGGCAACAGTGGTCTGAGCAAGGTTTGGCAGGCGTGCGACGCACCTTTTCCTGGGAAGCCCATACGGAAAAATATCTGCAACAGATTCGGCAACTGTTACAACCCAAGGCCTTGCATGTGGGCAGCGCCCTCAGCGTCACCACCCCGGCCCATCGCCAGCGGCGGGAGGTTTCCACGAATCCGCTGATTCGGGCAGAACATCTGTTCATTTCCGACATTGACAACACCCTGATTGGCGATCGCGAAGGACTGGATCAGCTCTTGGCCCAGTTGCTGGTGGACGATCGGGCGATCGGGTTTGGTGTGGCCACCGGGCGCACCCTGCCCAGCGCCCTCGAAACCCTGCAAGATTGGCAAATCCCGCTCCCGGATGTGTTGATCACGGCCGTTGGCAGCGAAATTCACTACGGCCCCGACCTGGTTCCCGACACCCGTTGGCGACAATACATCAGCCACAATTGGCAACCGAACGCCATCCGCAACGCCTTGAACGACATGGAAGGCCTGGTGTTGCAGCCCGCTGCCAACCAGCGATCGCACAAGATCAGCTATTGGATTGATCCGCAAATTGCGCCCCAAGTTCGCCAAATTCGCCAATATCTGCGCCGTCAGGGGCTAAATGTCCGGCTGATTAGCTCCCATGGGCAATATTTAGACATTTTGCCCTGGCGTGCCTCCAAGGGCGATGCCCTTCGCTACTGCGCTCTGAAGTGGGGATTTTTGATCAAAAACCTGCTGGTGGCGGGCGATTCGGGCAATGATGTTTCCATGCTGCGGGGCAACACCCGGGCCGTGGTGGTGGGGAACCACAGCCGCGAACTCGATCGGCTGCGCACTCATCCAAACATCTACTTTGCCGGAGGGCACTACGCTTGGGGCATTTTGGAAGGGTTAGCCCATTACCAAATTCCTGGCTTTGGCGATCGGCCTCCGTCCCCGTTGGTGTATCCCAGCCCGATCGCCCGTTTCGGTAGCAGCTCGATCGCAGGCGATCGCCCCGGTGGCCCCAAACAGTCAACCTTGCAGCGGGCCCTGTCTTGAGCCTAATGGGCGACAACCAAGTCACATCCCCAAACCGATCCTTCCCATAATTCAGTGCTCGATCGGGCGCTGGTTGGCCTCCGAAGCGTGATCGTTGCGACGGAAGCTAGCAGGGTCTCATGCTCAAATCATGAGGGATCGGGCAACTCCAACAACATCCATGCGGGTTCAGCAGTCCCATCCTGGCGAGGCTGCTTAGCCCGCATCTGTTTTGTTTTCTGTTTTATAGATCGGCTGATCAATCGGCTGGTCGATCAGCTAGTCGATCGGTTGGTGGGTTCGGTCTAGATGTCAGTTTGCATCTCTGTTCGCATCTCTAATTTCGCATCTCTAATTCGGTGGGCTTCAGGGAGCGAATCAAAACCTTGAAATCGGGACTTTCTGCGGCAGCGTCCGGGTAATCTCAGTTAGTCTGTGCTGAGGGAATTGTCGCTTGCTCAAACCAAGCCTCTTGCACCATGGCCGATCGCGTGCTGCCCTGCCCCATTCGCTTGTGCTTCTATTGCCCTGGAGTCATGCCCGCAAGCCGCTGGCCCCAGTCTCCTCAGCTTCAACCCAGTCCCCCAATCATTCCCGACGGACTTTCCAAAGTCATTCTTCCCAAAGCAATTCTTCCCAAAATAATTCAGGCCGTCCTTTCAGACTGTTGTTAACGTATGGGAAGCGTTGATCGTCCCGTGCGATCGCCCCTGGGGATCCGTCATCCTGCCTTCGAGAAGTCCTGTTGCCTAGCCCCATGACCGACCCGTTCAGCACCGCCTCATCTCCTGCTGGATCGACCTCACCATCGACCCCACCGTCTCGGTCAGAACCTGACGCGAGCATTGCTCTGCACCCGGAGGCCGATTCGGCTCCTCCCTACCGGGCCGTGAGCTTTGATGAGCATCAGGTCAATTTTCAATCTCTGATTGAAAAAGCCACGGATATTGTAGTGATTTTGGACAGTTGCGGAATTTTTCGCTACGTCAGCCCCTCCACCGAGGGCATTTTGGGCTACACTTCCGCTGAAACCGTGGGGCAACCGGTCGAAAACTTCGTGCATCCGGTAGATTTGCCCGCCGTCCAAGGCACGATCGCGGCGGCCCTGGCCCAACCCGGCGTGAGTCAACGGCTGTCGGATTATCGCGTGCGCCATGGGGACGGCTCTTGGCGTTTTTTTGATGCGGTCACCACCAATCTGCTGGACGATTCGGCCGTGCGCGGCATTGTGGTGAACTGCCACGACATCACGGAACGGCGCTTGGCCGATCGGGTGTTGATTGAACGGGCCCGGCTGTCCAAGTTGGAGGCGGAGGTGGGGGCGGCCCTCGCTTCTGGGGGATCGCTGTCGGAAGTGTTGCAACGTTGCACCCAAACGATCGCCGGGGCCCTGCAAGTGCCCTTTGTGCGGGTTTGGACCTATAACCGGGAGGCGCGGTTGCTGGAGTTGCGAGCCTCAGCCGGTCAACATTCCCTGGTGGCGGAATTTCCCACCTATATCCCGATCGGGGCTTCCCTGGTGGGGGCGATCGCCCAAAGTCGCCAACCCTACCTGACCAACTGCACCGCCACCGACCCCAACTTTGAGGCCCGCGATTGGCTCGACAGTGAGCAGGTTGTGGCCTTTGCGGGCTATCCCCTGATTGTGGATGACCAATTGGTGGGGGTGATGGCCCTGTTTGGGCGGCGGCCCATGGTGTCGGCGGAACATGGGGCCCTGGGTTGGATTGCCAGCGTCTTGGCCATGGCCATTGACCGAGCCTGGGCCCGCGAGGCCCTGATGTCGCGGCGGGAGGCGCTGCTGTTTCGGTTGGCGGGGCAAATTCGCCAATCCCTGGATGTGGAAGTGGTTTTGCAAGCGGCGGTGCAGGAGATTCGATCGCTCCTGCATGTCGATCGCTGCTTGTTTTTGAACTATTGCCCCCGGCCGGTGAACAAGGACGTGACCTTCCTAGAGCAATCCTATTGGGAAGTGGCGGCCGAGTCGGCCCAGGGCAGTCTACCGAGCTTTGTGGGCAAGCAGTTACATGGCTTGGCGGCGGGAGTTGCGCCGTTGCTGTTGCAGTGGGAAATTGTTTGCACCGATGAGGTGGTGCGGCCGGCGGCGATTACGGTGCAGGAATTTTTGGCGCAACTGTCGGCGGGGGCCGCACTGATTTTGCCGGTTCAGGGCAGCCGCACCACCTTTTTGGGAGCGGTGGCCTGTGTGGAGCATCGGGGCGATCGGGTCTGGAGCGAAAGCGAGGTAGGCCTGTTGCGGGGGGTGTGCGACCAATTGGCGATCGCCCTGGATCAAGCGGCCCTTTACACCGATGCCCAAGACAAGGCCCGCCAAGCCCGCGACCAGGCCGATCGCCTGGCCCAAGCCCTGGATGAGTTGCAGTCTACCCAAATGCAACTGTTCCAAAGCGAAAAGATGTCCAGCCTGGGGCAAATGGTGGCCGGCATTGCCCACGAAATCAACAACCCGATCGCCGTTGTCCATGGCAATTTGAAATATGCCCGACAGTATTTGGCGGAATTGCTGAGGGTGATTGACACCTATCGATCGACCTATCCCGAAGCCCACGAGGCGATCGACCAACTGTTGCGGGACATTGACTTAACCTTTGTTCGCCAAGACTTCACGAAACTCCTGGAAGCCATGGGGTTGGCAGCGGAGCGAATTCGGCAAATTGTCCTTTCCCTGCGCAACTTTGCTCGCCTCGATCGAGCAGGGATGAAACCCACCAATCTCCACGAATGCTTGGACGAAACCCTCACCCTCCTGCGCCACCGGCTGGAACCCCATGGGCGATTTGGGGGCATTCAATTGGAGATCGATCGGGGAGAACTGCCCCTGGTGACCTGCCATGGGGGCCAGATGGCCCAGGTGTTGATGAACCTCATTGGCAATGCCATTGACGCGATGGAGTCGATCGATCGACCCGCCATCTTAAAAATCAGCACCCGTCTGTTGAGCAACGGCCCCCAATCGATCGCGGAAATTGCCATTCGTGATTCGGGCTATGGGATTTCTGACGACATTCGCCCCCATCTGTTTAATCCCTTCTTTACCACCAAGCCCGTGGGTCGCGGCACGGGCTTGGGCCTGTCCATCACCTATCAAATCGTGGTGGAAAATCACGGCGGCACGATCGACTGGACTTCCGACCCGGAATGGGGCACAGAATTTGTGATTCGGCTGCCGGTGTTGCTGCCCCTGCCGCCCAGTTGCCGCACCTGAGCGATTGCAGTTTGGCCAACCAGCCCTAACGCGGCATGGCTGGGGCGCTTGAGGGAGTGGGTGCGCTGGCGGGCGCAAGGTTCGGCGCAAAGGGGCGATCGTGCCCACCCAAGGCCCGCACGATCGCCCGCGTATTTTGCGCCAACATCTTCACGTAGCTCTCGGCCGGCCCCCCAGCCACCCCGATCGAATCCGCATAGAGCTTGTCGGGAGCCAGGGTGACCCCACTTTCCGCCGCCACCGTCTCAATCAAAGCCGGGTTAATGGTTGTTTCTGCAAAAATTGCTGGCACTTTGGCTTGGCGAATGGCCGCCGCCATCCGGGCCATGGTTTGGGCGCTGGGTTGCTCCTCAGTGCTAATGCCAATCAGGGTTCCGAGCACCGGAATCCGATAGGTCTGGGCATAGTACTGAAAAGCATCGTGGGTGGTCACCAGTCGTCGCTGGGCGGCGGGAATGGTTTGAATTTGGACACCAATCCATTGATCAAGCTGTTTGAGTTCCCCCAACAACCGATCGGCATTGGCCACAAACTCCGCCCGATCGCCCGGGGAAAGCTTGCTTAATTCATCCCGAATCGCCATCACCATCACTATTCCATTGCGGGCGCTGCCCCACACGTGGGGATCCGGAACCGTTGCCCCTCGCTCGGTCAAGGTGAGGGCCGGCACTCGCTCCCCGATCGCCACAGCCTTGGCCGTCTGCCCCGAAGATTGAATCAGCTTAATAATTCCCGGCTCCAGGTTATAGCCATTGTAAAAAATCCGATTTGCCCGCTCGATCGCCACCGTATCGCGCGGCACGGGTTCATAGAGGTGGGGGTCATCGCCGGGTCGGAGCAAGCCCTTCACGATTACTTCATCACCCGCCACCCGTTGGGTTAAGTCCGTCAAGATCGTGTTGGTGACCACCACCGTGGGCCGATCGGGCCCGCTGGGTTGTTCTCCTAACCCACAGCCCACCAGCAAGACCCCAATCCCCAAACCGCCCAGCCATCGCCCCCAGGCAAAACCGGGGCCCCGCTGCCCGATCGAGGGCTGGCCGGTTGTGTGGTGTTTTCGCAGTGATGCCAGTTGTGATTGCTGGCGTAATTGCTGGGGTAATTTCTGCCGTGCTTTCTGGGGTAATTGGGGTAATTTCTGCCGTGGTTTTCGGGGTTCTAAGGGTCGAATCATGTGCCGTTTCTCCATTGCCATCATCAAGCCACCGCCAGCAGCCCAAGACCGGGGCCAACCCCAGCCCGATCGCGGTGTTTTTGCCCAAGGGCCCGCAGCCTGGCCCCAATCAGAGCGCTGGGAGGGCTTGACTTAACTTTCATTATCATTTCATAATTGCATTCATAATCTTTTCATGATCTTTCTCGGTTTGATATCGTGAAAGGCAGGTAGCTGCTAGATCGGGTTCAGGTCATTTCGCACGATTTGATCTGGACTTTTTTTGCCCATGGGCCCAACTCCAATGATGATGAGCACTCATGCGATCGAAATTGACCACTTAAATGCTGCCTATCGCGGCGTGCAGGCGCTCCTGGATGTGAGTTTGCGCATCCAGCCCGGACGGCTGACGGGCGTGGTGGGGCCCAATGGGGCGGGCAAAAGCACCCTGATGAAGGCCATGCTGGGCCTGGTGCCGATCGCGGCGGGGCGGGTGGTCTATGGCGATCGCCCTTTGCAACAACAGCTCGATCGCGTGGCCTATGTGGCCCAACGATCGCAGGTGGATTTGGATTACCCGGCCACGGTTTGGGATGTGGTGTTGATGGGGCGAACGCGCAAAACGGGCTGGCTGCGGCCCTTTTCCAACACCAGCCGCCAAGCGGCCCGGGCGGCCCTGGAGCGGGTGGGCCTGTGGGAATTGCGCGATCGCCCGATCGCTCAGCTATCGGGAGGGCAACAGCAGCGGGTGTTTTTGGCACGCTCGATCGCCCAAGAAGCGGATGTGTTTTGTTTTGATGAACCCTTCGTGGGGGTCGATCGGCGCAATGAAGCTATCTTGTTTGACCTGTTTCGGGAACTGGCCCAAGACGGCAAGGTGGTGATGGTGGTGAATCATGACTTGGGCGAGTCGATTACCCATTTTGATGATTTGGTGCTGCTCAATCGCCAACTGGTGGCCGCGGGCGATCGGGCGGCGGTGTTGAATGACCTGAATTTGCAACGGGCCTATGGCAGCCGGGTGAAATTCTTCCAGGAGGCCGCCTAATGGACGGGCTGCTGCAAGCCCTAGTGGAACCGCTGCAATACACCTTTTTTCAGCGATCGTTGGTGGCGGCGGTGGTGGTGGGCCTGCTTTGTGCCTGCACGGGCAGCTATCTTTTGGTGCAGCGCATGGCCCTGTTGGGCGATGCCATCAGCCATTCTCTGTTGGTGGGCTTAGCGATCGCCTTTGCCATGGGTGGCAGCTTGTTCCTAGGGGCCCTGGTGGCTGGGTTGGTGAGCGCGGCGGCCATTGACTTTATCCGCAATCGATCGCCCCTCAAGGAAGATGCGGCCATGGGCATTGTCCTTTCGGCCTTTTTCGCCCTGGGGATTGTGCTGATCACCACGATCCAAAAAGACAACAAAATCGATCTCAATCATTTCCTGTTTGGCAACCTTCTGGCGGTGACCAGCGGTGACCTGTGGGACACGGGGCTGGCGGCGGCGCTGGTGCTCGGAGCGATCGCCCTTTGCTATAAGGAACTGCACTTTTATACGTTCGATCGCCTCGGGGCCCAGGCGGCTGGCTTGCCCGTCCGTTGGCTCGATTGGGGGCTGACCACCGCGATCGCGATCACGATCGTGGCCAGCATGAAGGCGGTGGGGGTGGTGTTGGTGTTGGCCCTGTTGATTACGCCGCCAGCCACAGCCTATTTGCTCGTCCCTCGACTCCACCAAATGATGGGGCTAGGGGCCCTGTTGGGTTGTTGCTCCAGCGTGGCGGGGCTATATCTCAGTTATTTTTTCAATTTGCCTTCGGGGCCGGCGATCGTGCTGGTGGCTTCCGGGTTCTTTGTGCTGTCGCTGTTGTTTAGCCCGCGTCAGGGGGTTTTGTTCCAAGGCTGGCGGGCCAAGGCCGCGGGCAGCACCCTAATCGATTCCAGCTCGATCGACTCAGAATCCACGGACGGAACCGATCCCTAGAAATCAACAGAAATCGGCAAAAATCGGGCGCTTAGGGGCCAGGATTCAACAGCCGGAAATCAAACCCCGTTCCCGATCGATTGCCCTCCCGCACCGTGATCAACACCAGGGGCAATGAGCGATCGCCCGTATTGGCAAAGCGCACGGAAGCGGAAGACCCCGCCGCTTGGAAGTCTGGCCGATGCAACGCAGCCTTCACAGCCGATCGCGTGGGGTCTTGGGCCTCATTCAAATCACTGCCAGAAACCGGTTTTGGGTCGGGTTTTTGAGTAATTTCCTGATTAATTGCTTGAATCAAAGCCTGGGCCGCATCGTAGGCCATCGCCGTTCGCCAATTCACATCCCCACCCCAACGACGACGCATGGCCTTGGCAAAATCCAGCGATTGGGGCAAATCCGGATGCCAAGGAATTGCCAGAATCGTGCCCTGCGCACTGGCTCCCAACTTCAACAGGTCCAGTGAATAAATCGAATCACCCCCCAACACCGGCAGCCGTCCTTGATTGGCTTCCACAATCGCCAAAGCTGACGGCAGTGTCGAGCGATCGCCCAAGAGCACTAACCCTTCGCTACCCTGGCTTTGGCGTTCCCCAAACAGCACCAAGCCCTCCGTGTTGAACGATTGGGCCTGACCGATCGCCCGTTGCGCATCGATCGGCTCGGAACCCATTTCTTGCAACTGCACCTGGCCCCGGCCGTCGGCCATGAACTGTTGCACAAATTCCGTTTTCAGGGATTGGCTATAGGCGCTTTTGGGGTTGTAAAACACCGAGACCCGCGCCAGTTTCAATTGCTGACGGGCCACCATCGCCAGGGCCTGTCCCGCCTGGCGATCGCTCGGAACCGTTCGCAACACCGCATCCCCCAACCCACTGAGGGTCACCGCCGTGCTGGAAGGGGAAATCATCGGCAGCCCAGCCCGTTGATAAACCCCAGCCGCCGCCAGCGAAGTGGTGGAGCTGAAGTGGCCCACCACCCCCAACACCCGAGGATCTGCCGCTAGGGTTTCGGCAACGGCCTTGGCGGTGACCGGGTTGTTGCTGTCGTCCGCAATCACCACTCGCAATTGCCAGGTAGGTTTCGGGCCGGATCGCTCCCGATCGCCCTGGTTCCATTGGGCTTGGGCCTGCGCCACTCCCCGCAGCAACTCCTTGGCCACATCGGGCAAATTAGCCGCCGGTACAACTACGGCGATCGTCCGTTGCGGAGCCTCCCGCGCCAGCCAATTATTCAAATAAATCAGGGCTTCCGGATCATTGGGCCGCTGTTGCAGACTTTTGCGCAACAGGGCGATCGCCTGGATTGGATCTCCAGCTTGCCCCGCCGCTGCCGCCGCCAACTTATCGGGCGAATCTGCCAACAAAACCTGCTCGCCACTGCTCAAGGACGGGGCCGGCCCCCCTTGGGGATTAGCGGTTGGCGGGGTCTGGCCCTCGTTGCCCAAAAGACCGTTCGATCGCACCAACCAATAGCCCCCGCCCAACAGGGCCAAGGACATGAACAGAGCCGTAATCAGTAATGGGGCATCTTGGGAGCGACGACTCATGGGCAAAACCGCGATGGCTGGATCAAGATGGCTGGATCAATAGGTCACCCCACAGCCCATCAATCAAAACAATGACCCGATCAACAACGACCCGATCAACAATGACCCGATCCGGCAGTCCTTGGTTTTGACCATTTCTGTTTTGCCCCATTGCTGTTGCCAGTCTTCGATCGATAGGTTCGCTCAATCATTCGCGCCAATCGCTCGATCGGAAAATCTGTGCGATCTGTTTGTCCGATTTGTCGGATTTGTCCGATCAAAAACTGGGGCAGGAAGGATGACCCTTTGCCCCAGTTTATGCGGAATTTCGCGGTTTCTGACGGACGATCGCCTTAGCTTTCGATTAGCCCGTTCATTCGATCTTTGACGGTTCTGGCTAGCTTAATCTTCCGCAAAAATGTACTTGTACAGATCCTTGGGATCCGGTTCAGGGCTGTCGAGGGCAAATTTCACCGCATCGTTCACATGCTCTTGGATCCGGCGATCGATCTCTTTCAGTTCTTCCGCCTTAACCAATCCTTCACCAAGCAGGTGATCGGCCAGGCGAGTGATCGGATCGCGCTTACCCCAAACTTCCTTTTCTTCCTTCGCCCGCAGTTCATCCGGATCGGCCAAGGAGTGACCCCGAAAACGATAGGTCAAGGCTTCAATGACCGTGGGGCCTTCACCAGCGCGGGCCCGGGCGATCGCCTCTTGGGCCACACCGCGCACCGCCAACACATCCATCCCGTCCACTTCTACGCCGGGCATCCCGAATGCGGGGCCTTTTTTGTAGATTTCGGGTACAGAGGTGGCCCGTTCGTGGGCCATCCCGATCGCCCATTTATTGTTCTCAATGACATAGATCACCGGCAGCTTCCAAAGGGCCGCCATGTTCAAGCATTCAAAGAACTGGCCATTGTTTGCGGCTCCGTCCCCAAAGAAGCAAACGGTCACCCCGTCGGAACTGGGGTCATTCATGGCTTCTCGTCGATACTTGCTTTGGAAGGCCACGCCCGTTGCCACCGGAATTCCTTCCGACACAAAGGCATAGCCCCCCAGCAGGCGGTGCGGCTCCGAGAACAAGTGCATAGAACCACCACGGCCCTTGCTGCAACCCGTCACCTTACCAAACAGCTCTGACATCACTTCCCGGGCAGGCACACCAGCACTCAGGGCATGAACGTGATCGCGGTAGGTGCTACACACGTAATCATTGGCATCGCGGCGCAAAGCCCGAATCACCCCCGTCGAAACGGCTTCTTGGCCGTTGTAGAGGTGAACGAAGCCAAACATTTTGCCGCGATAGTACATCTCGGCGCACTTGTCTTCAAAAAGGCGACCCAGCACCATGTCTTCGTAGAGCATAAGCCCTTCTTCGCGGGTGACGGTGGCGCGGGTGGTCGGGGTTGCGGGAAGTACGCGTTCTTGTACCATTTCGCTGGTGCTGGGGTTGCGGGCTGAGTCGGTCAATTCAGAGGGTTCGGATTGCCTGGGCAAGGGTGGCGGCGATCGATTGCGCCATCCCACCGGTTGCGCGGCTAATTTTTTGGGAAATCCAGTTCAACATAGTACCGGACTTTGGCAGTCCCCGCGCGGTTGGGCGATCGCGGCGCTGGTTGGGCGCGGGGGCGACGGGTCAGGTTGCCGTTGTGGATGACTACCCCTAGAGATTGCCCAAGCCAAGGTGATTGGTGATTTGCGAGCACCTCAAGAGATGTCTCAGTCTCCTGCTGTTAATGATGTTGGGCCAACAGTTTTTCAACCTTTGCTTCTTCGACCTTGGCCACCAATTGTTTGACTTCATATTGGTCGCGGGTGGTTTTGGCCAGCGTCAGGGTTGAGCTGATGGTGAAACCCAAACCCATGGACATGGCAAATTTCATCCAGGTATCGACCGGAAGGTAATAGATGCAAAGGGCTGTCCCCCCGGTTGAAAACAGAAACGATAGCCAAACTTGGACGATCCAGGCGGTGGTGTGGCGCATGGTAGAGGGTGTTTTGGGTGGAAGGAATGGCTCTTGAATGAATTGATTGTGAAATACAGGATGGGGATGCATGGAATTGGGGGGACAGTTTGAGATCTCAAACGCAATCACGGGTCATCACACGGATCATCACGCTGAGTGTCAGCAAGCCGCACCCTTGCTCGAAGCGCTGGCCGATCGCGCGGGCCGTCGATCGGGGCGGTTTCATGTGCCGGGTCATAAGGGCCGGGCGATCGACCCGCTGTTGGCGGATGCTTGGGGCGATTGCTGGGCCTGGGATTTAACAGAACTGGATGGGTTGGATAATTGGGCGGCTCCCCAGGGCGTGATCGCGGCGGCCGAAGCGTTGGCGGCCGATTGCTTTGGGGCGGGCCTCACTCGATTCTTGGTGAATGGGGCCACGAGCGGACTGGTGGCGGCGATCGGGGCAGTTTGCCAAGATGGCGACTCGCTGATTGTGGCTCGCAATGCCCATCAATCTGTTTTGGCAGGTTTAATTCTTGCGGGGGCGCGGCCCTGCTGGGTTTGGCCAACGGTCGATCGGGAATGGCAAATGCCCACGGTGGTGACTCCCGAGGCGATCGCCCAAGCCCTGGCGACCTATCCCCAAGCGAAGGCGGTGCTGCTGGTGTCACCGACCTATCACGGTTGGGTTTCGGATTTGCCCGCGATCGCCCAACTCACTCGATCGCACGGTATTCCTTTAATTGTCGATGCGGCCCACGGGGCCCACTTGGGGCTGCATTCGGAACTCCCGATCGCTCCCTTGGCGGCCGGCGCGGATCTGGTGGTGGCTTCGGCTCACAAAACCCTTGGTTCCTTAACCCAATCGGCGCTGCTTCATCTACACCCCCAGGCTTTGATCGATCGCGATCGGCTGAATCAAGTGTTGCGATGGGTCACCTCCAGCAGCCCCAGCTATTTGCTGATGGCCAGCTTGGACGCGGCTCGGCGGCGGGCGGCGCTGTGGGGTCAAGTTGATTGGGGCCAAACGTTGGTGCGGGTCGATCGGGTGCGATCGCAGTTGGCGGGCGAGCGGGCGATTCGGGTGCTTTCGGGGCCAAATCTGGATCGATCGCGCTTGACTGTTCACTTGGCTGGCTGGAATGGTTACCAGGCCGATGAAGCGTTAGACCAAGATTGGGGGATCACCGCCGAACTCAGCAGCCCCCAGCACCTAACCTTTGTTTGGACACCGGCCAACACCGACCAGGAAGCCGATCGCTTGGTGGCGGCTTTGGGGGCCCTGGCGCGATCGCCCCAAATGGCTCCCGATCGGGGGCTGGATGCCATTGCCGGGTTGCTTGCGCCTCCCAGTCCGGCCCCGCTGACCCCACGCCAGGCCAGCCAGCGCCCCACCGAGGCGATCGACCTTGACCGGGCGATCGGGCGCATTGCCGCTGAGTGGATTTGTCCCTATCCGCCGGGAATTCCCGCAATCGTGCCTGGGGAAATCATCACTTCCGAGGCGATCGGCCAAATTCAGCAAACCCTGGCCCTCGGCGGCGACTGCACCGGCTGCGCCGACCCCAGCGTTCAACAATGTCTTGTCCTCATTTCAGCCGATCGCTAGCGATCGGATCCTTGAAAAGTTCCCAAAGAAATTCCCAAAAAACAAGGTGGAGCCAGCGACAACACTGGCTCCACCCAAGGCTATCCATTTTCGCAATGGACTGCGCTAGCCTTGATTAGTTGCAATCCTTGGTAGAGTCGCTAGCCAACTTGGTAGCAGAGCTAGCAGCTTCATTTTCCTTAGCCGTGATGCACAAGATAGCCTTGGCTTGTTGGTCTTCCAACTTCACCACGCCCTTGAAGCTCTTCAGAGAAGCTTGCAGCTTATCAGCGGTGCTGGTTGCTTCCGTGTCGGTACCAACGGTCTTGTACTCGAAGTTATCGGTTTTTTCCTTGATACCAGCGTTCAGGGTCTTCAGGTCAGCAGCAAACTTACCTTGCTCCACGTAGTAAGCCTGTTGAGCACGGTTGAGCGAACCAACATAGGTGCTACCTTCCGACTGACGAGCCTTAGCGGCTTGGTTGAGGAAGGAGGGCAGAGCAATTGCTGCCAGAATACCGATGATGATGATTACAACCAGCAGTTCAATCAGGGTGAAGCCTTCTTCGCTGTTGCGGCGCTGGGCGAGGTGTTGGATCAGCTTGGCTTTGAATTCAGCTTTCATCTGGGATAGTCTCCTCGAGAGTCGGGGGAGGAAGGTTGGGAAGGTGGGGATTTTGTTCCCCTCATGCTTGCAACTTACCCAGGTTACCGGGGATTCATATCAACCGCAGCAGAATTTTTTTGGGGTCAAGGGAAAAAGCCTGAAAACCCTTGTTAAACAAGCATATTCGAGAGTTAACCCCAAGGAATTTTTAGGTGGCTTTTGGATCAGGATCATGATTTCCGCGATCCTGACGGGCGAGCGCAGCACCTGTTCAGCGCCATTTTTCGGGATGCCCAAGGGATGCCTTTTTAGGGATTCTGGATCGACTCTAGGCCTCAGTGGACTCTAGGAAGATGTAGCCGAAGGTTTCCAAGTCCCGCAAGAAGCTGCAAACCGCTTGGGTGGCACTGGCGCGATCGACTGGTGATCGATCGACTGGGTTCAGGGGCCGCACCCGCATGAACCGATCGATCAGTTGCGTAATCGGTTGGGGCCCCGTCAACAGCGGAACCAACACAGGCACTAGGCTGGCACTGGCCGCTGCGATCCCTTCCGGCCGCCGCAAAAATTTCGCGAAGTTCAGGGGCTTGAGGTAGCGGCAGGATTCCACGAGGGCGGCTTCAAATTCTGGATTGTTCAGAAGTGGGTGCAGCACCGCTTGGGTGCGATCGGGCTGCTGAACCAACTGCTCAACCGTGGGCGACTGCGGCGGTTCTGCCATGGTTTTTGGCGTACAGAATATGTCGATCAATCGGTTGCGGCTAACCAACAGATCATGCCAATGCATTTGTTCACGACAACTGATTTGCGCAAATCGCGATCGCAGTTCCTCGGGAAATTGCTCCAGATCCAGCATGGTTTTCACTGTCCAATCCTGGGGTTCCACCGGGGCAATGACCTGTAAGTTTGCACCATCAACTAGGTCAAACACTTCCGGCACTGAAAATCCCCGATCGCCGTGGAGCATGAAATTAAAAGCCAAGATCCGCTCGCGAATATCAGGATTGTCAGTGTCATTGCGATCCCACATTTTCCGCACATCCACATTGCGCGGATTCAGGGACAACACAATGGATTCCACCAGAGTCATGGTGGTTTTTTCATCCCGATCGGGTGTGATCGCACCCACATCACGCAAAAATTCCTGGGCACAAAGCACGGGAATTCGAGTGTTGAAGCTATGCAAATTCACTCGCAAAATACCCGTTGGTTTCAGCACGCTGGCCATCAACCGCAAACTAGCGAGGGGATCTTCCAACAGGTACAGCACCTCATCGCAGTTGATGTAGTCAAATTGCTGATTGAGGCTAGGAAGCTGATCGATATTGAGGGTTAAAAATTTAGCCCGATCGAGCAAATCAAACCGCCGAAACCGCTCGATCGCCACGTCGATCGAAGCCGGAGAAAGATCAATGCCGGTAATGGTTGTTCCCGGGTTCAGATGAGCCAACATCAAACCCTTAAAGCCGCTGCCGCAACCCACATCCAGAATCTGCATTCCTTCGGAGCTGACCGATCGGCGATCGCGGGCATAGAATGCGGTGGCCAAGGAGTGGGCATGAAATTCGTCGGGCTGACTATCGGGAGCCGTTTCGATCGGTTCGCGAGGATAAGGCGTTTGGTCAAACTGTCGCTGAATCCAGGCTTCTCGTTCAGCGGAAGATTCAAAATTCATGGCAAATCAGGGCTTCCAATCAGGGCTGCGAAATCAATCAATTCGATTCAATTTGACTCAATCTGGCTTGACTTGAATTTGACTTGAATTTGGTTTGAATTTGATTTGAATTTGATTTGACTCAAATTAATTTGGCCTGACTCAGTTCGAGTTTTCGTGAATTTTCAAAAAATTCGCGCCCAGTCAAGTTAATTCGTCAATTCGTCAGTTCAATTCACCCAGTAATTCAGCTCAATTCAGGCAAGTTCAACTCAGGCGAGTTCAATTCAGGCGAGTTCAACCAACAAATAACCCGCTTGACCCAATTCCAAGAGCAGATAACGCAAGGCTGCTTCCACTCAGGCGAGTTCAATTCAGGCGAGTTCAACCAACAAATAACCCGCTTGACCCAATTCCAAGAGCAGATAACGCAAGGCTGCTTCCACTTCCGATCGCGCAATGGGTTCCAAGGTTACTGGATCCACAGGACGCAATTGTTGCAGCGAATCTGCGAGTTCCGTAAAGGTTTTCATCCCTTCCAACAGGGGCAACAACCCGATAGCGATCGCGCTGCTGACCGACTCCCAACCCCAGTTCAGAGACAAGTGTTGACTCAACTTTAAATCAGTGCCCTTTAAAACCACATTTTTGAGGTCTGCGGCAAATTCTGGCGTATCTAACTGCGGGTGAAGCGCGGCTCGGGATTGATGCCAATCTTCTGGTTCCCAATCGCTGAGGGCTGTCCAGGGTTGCGCCGCGTCAGGATGACCACACCAGAAATCTAAAAGTCGATGGTTCGATCGAATCAAATCAAAAAAGTGTAGTTGATCGGAAATCGGCGCTTCCGACAAGCCAAAAGCAATCGAAATGGGCATATTCTCTGGGTCTTTGAACAGATCCGTCACTTCCCAGGACTGCCAATCGGTCATGCTAATGAATTCCAGACCGGAGCGATCGATATAGTCAAAAAGCTGCGGAATAGTAAATCCCCGATCGCGCTGGAACAACAGGTTCATCATCACCCGCTGTTCATCCTTCATTTTCCCAGAATCCCAAATTCGCATTTTCAGGAGTGTTGTATCCTTCAAAGACTCCATCAATTCAGTCAGAATTCCCATTTCTAGCTCACCCGGATTGTCATCCATCAACCCAATCAGGTGAGCCAAGCTTTGGGCCTTGAAATAGTCAAATCGCTGATAAAGACTATGGAGATTGGAACGAATAATGCCATCGGGTTTCAAGACGGCTTTCATGGCCGCCAACCCATCGGCAGGATCCGGTTGCAGATATAGCAATTCATCGCAGTTAATGTAGTCAAATTCCATGCCTAATTTCGGCAATTCTTCCATTGCCAATGCATGAAATTCCACGCGATCGCCCAATCCATGATGCTCCAAGCGCTTTTGGGCCAAGTCCACGGAAGCGGGCGACAAGTCCACCCCCACAATGCGCGCACCGGGGTTGGCCAAAGCCATGCTCAACACGCCGTATCCACTGCCACAGCCCACATCCAGCATCAACCGCCCTTCGGTGTTGGCAATTTTTTGGTTGCGACGATAGTAGGCGGTGCGGAAATCGTGCCAGTAGGTATGGGTTTCGGCCGGTAAGCGATCGAGCGGAATGCGGGGATAGGGGGCGCGATCGAACTGGGCCCGCACCTTGGCAAGGGGATCCTCAAGCGGATCGTCAGCGGGGTTTGTGGGAGAAGGCAAGAGGGATGGCTCGGTCATGCGGGGGTTGACGAATAATTGTCCTAACGCAAGGGTGGGAAGACCCAACGGCAAGGGCGGGTTAGAATCTTGACGGGGCCATGGATTGGCCGTGGTCAAGCGGTTGCCGAGGCTACCTTGGCCATATTGCCCCATTTCGATCCCGAAGCGATCGCCCCAAATCCGCTACCTGCCGCCCGATCGCCGATCCGTTTTAACAGTTGGTTTCACAATTTGTTTAACAAGCTGTTTAACAATTTGTTTAGTGATTGGCTGCACAATCGGCTCAGCAATCGGCTTCACCATGGATTTCACCGTGGGCTGAAAACTTTTGAACGGCTTGTCCTGCCATCTTCTCCAACACCATTTCCCACATCGTCAGTCGCAACCCTATGAGCATTGAACAGCATTCCCAGCCAACGGACGATCGCGCCGCTGTGGCCAACTCGTTGGATGAAATGCTAGAGGCGCTGAATTTGGGAATTCCGACGGCTCCCGACGATTTTCGATCGGGCTTTGTGGGAATTGTGGGGCGGCCAAATGTGGGCAAGTCCACGCTGATGAATGGTTTGGTGGGGCAAAAAGTAGCCATCGTCTCCCCGATCGCCCAAACCACTCGCAACCGGCTGCGGGGCATCCTGACCCGGGATGATGCGCAAATTGTGTTTGTAGACACGCCCGGCATTCATAAGCCCCACCACGAATTGGGCAAAGTGTTGGTGGCCAATGCACGCATGGCCATCCATTCGGCGGATTTGCTGCTGTTTGTGGTCGATGGGTCGGTGGAAGCAGGCGGGGGCGATCGCTTTGTAGCCGAGTGGCTGGCCCAAGCATCCGTACCGGTGGTTTTGGGGCTGAACAAAATTGATCTGCAAACGGATCCGACGGTGGAAGCGTCCTACGCGGCCTTGGCGGCCGATCGGGGTTGGCCGATCGTGCGGTTTTCGGCACTCCAGGGCGAAGGGACAGAAGACCTATTGCAGGCGCTGATCGATCAACTGCCGCCGGGCCCGTTTTATTACCCCCCGGAATTGGTGACCGATCGCCCCGAACGATTCATTATGGGCGAACTAATTCGCGAGCAAATTTTGCTCCATGCCCGGGACGAAATTCCCCATTCCGTGGCGGTGGAAATCGATCGGGTGGAGGAAACCCCGAAAATTACCCGCGTATTAGCCACCATTCACATTGAACGGGCCAGCCAAAAGGCAATCTTGATCGGCAAAGGTGGTTCCATGCTGAAGGCGATCGGCACGGCAGCCCGCGAACAAATTCAAAAGTTAATTGATGGCAAGGTTTACCTGGAGTTGTACGTGAAGTTGCAACCCAAATGGCGGCGGTCGCCCGCTCGCCTGGCCGATTTGGGTTACCGAATTGAGGAAGATTAGGCGACAAACCCGCAAGAAGTTAGCCGCGAGCGATTAGTTATTAATAAACTTCTCGAAAACTTCCCCAAAATCCTTGCGCACATAGGACTCATGGGCCAGCTTTAACCAATTGAATGCGTATTGGTTAATTGCCTTGAATTGCTCTTCGGCCGTTGAAGTGCTGGTCGATCGGCTGATAGTGGTGGCCGCCGTGTTCAAACTGGTTTGTGCATAGCCGTGGAACGCAGTATTTTCCTGCTGAATCAAGGCAATTTTCAGCAGGGCCTTATACAAGTCCTTGAGTTCGTGAATATGGACTTTGGCCACATCGATCGAGTAATGCTGGCTGCCCATGGAAAACTTAATTTCCACATCCCGATCGAGCGTTCCCGCCGTTTCCAAAGTCACATGGGAAATGGCATGGTGGGCATAGTTAAAGCGCCGCAAAGTGCGTTTTTTGCTGACAGCCGATGTGCCATCCACATGGATTAGGGCCAAGTTGGTGAAGCAATATTCATCCATCTTGGACTTAATCAAAAAATAGATTTTCTCGCCTTCTTCATTGATGATGTAGTCGTCCGCATCAACCTTGCCGTAATCCTGGGGACGAATCACCACCCCAATATCACTGAGACCCAAGGCATCCGAAGCCAAACTCTTAAACATGGGAATCACCGATTGTTGATTAGCCCTAGCCCAGCATTGCCCAGCCCAGCATTACTTTGCCCAACCTTGCCAGGCTGGCTTGAGTAACCATTTTGAGGCTAGCCCGGCTGGCCAGTATAACAATCGGATTTTGTTGGTTGCCAGGGGCAATCAACTCTCAGGCTAGTAGCGTGGCTGCCTTAATTCACTGGGTTAAATGATATGGCTGTTGCCATCACCTGATCGTTAAGCAGCAAGATGCTCAAGCCCCTTGTTACCACGACTGGCTCCGCAACGTTGACCCAATGTATTAATCCTGTCGCGCTACTAGGCTTTGGGCTGTTCCTAGGCGACTAATCGCACAAATTTCTTTTTTCCCACTTGCAGCACTTTGCCCAACAAATCCGCCGCTGATTCAAACTTTTGGTTCACATCCGCCAGCTTTTCGCCATCCAGTTTCACACCGCCCCCTTGAATTTGGCGACGGGCTTCGCTACTGGTGGTACATAACTTTGTGGCACTCAAAAGATAGAAAATTGGAGCCGGAAATTCCACCTGCGCCAAGGAAAATTCCGGTACATTTTCCGCACCGCCACCGCCCGACACCAAATTCATGGCATCTTTTTGGGCTTGCAGGGCGATCGCCTCGCCATGGATTTGTTGGGTAATTTCCAGGGCCAACAATTTCTGGCGATCGCGGGGATTTTCGGGCAACTGATCCAACGGGAAATCCGTCATCAGTTCAAAGTAGGTTTCCAGTTGCGCATCGGCCACCTTTTCCAGCTTGGAATACATGGTGAGCGGGTCTTCTCGCAGGGCCACATAGTTCCCCAAGGATTTGGACATTTTTTGCACCCCATCTGTCCCGATCAAAATGGGCGTGAGCAATCCAAATTGTGGTTTTTGGCCAAAGTGGCGCTGCAAATCTCGCCCTACGGCTAGGTTGAACTTTTGGTCTGTGCCACCCAGTTCCACATCCGCCCGCACGGCCACGGAGTCGTAGCCCTGCATCAACGGATAGAGAAATTCATGCAAAAAGATGGGACTTTCCTGCTGATAGCGCTCTGCAAACCCTTCCTTGGCCAACATTTGGCCAACGGTCATGGTGCTGAGGAGTTCCAGGATTTTGCCTAAGTCCAGCTTGGCTAACCACTCGGAGTTGTAGCGCACCTCCAGGCGGCCAGGCGTTTCAAAATCCAGGATCGATCGCACCTGTTCCAAATAGGTTTCCGCGTTGGCTTGCACTTGCGCTTCGGTTAGTTGCTTGCGCACTTCCGATTTACCGGTGGGGTCGCCAATGCGAGCGGTGAAATCGCCAATAATCAGGACGGCGGTGTGGCCCGCATCCTGGAAAGCGCGCAATTTGCGAACGGGAATGCTGTGCCCCAGGTGAATCTCGCTGCCGGTGGGGTCAATGCCGAGCTTGACGCGCAAGGGGCGATCGGTCGTGGCCAACAACCGCTCTAGGTTCTGGGTCGGATCCGCTGAGTCGGGTTGGTTGGGAAAAATATCGGCGGTTCCGCGATGGAGCCAATCGAAGTTAGACGCTGCCATAACTGGTGCGCTCAATTCGCTATAGGGACTGAATAGGGGTTGACAATAGAGGCTCAAAGATTTCAATGAGCTGATCAAAAGAGCCTCTGACGAGGATTGAACTCGTGACCTCACCCTTACCAAGGGTGCGCTCTACCACTGAGCTACAGAGGCGGGGTGGTGGGCCGAGCTGGATTTGAACCAGCGTAGGCATAGCCAACGGATTTACAGTCCGTCCCCATTAACCACTCGGGCATCGACCCGCTTCCACCACGGGAGATAACAATAGCACAAGGATCGAAAATTCCCAATAGGCAGCCCAAAATTTTTTTAAATTTTTTTGAGGCAGCGCTTGGCCCGGCTAGGGCGGGATCTTGGGCAACGCTGGGGGCAAAAACTGGGGACGATCGGGAGGCCGCTGGGGCGATCACCGGGTGTGGAGATTTCGCCGGGCGGCGGCTCCCGCAGTTCGCCCAATCCCTTTCATAATGAATATAGTTAGCGCGTTCTGAGTAGCAACCTGTGCAACTTGAGTCTCAGCCTGATACCCAGCGATCGAATGCGGGTCGATCGGGCACGGCCCAGCGATCTCCATCAAGTGCCCCGGCTGCTGATTCGGACTCTGGATCTGCCCCCCCAGCCTCACCCTCGGCACTCCAGGAGCTGAACCAATGGGAGCAGCGATCGCGCCGTTTGTTTTGGCCTCTGTTTGGGGTGGCGGCCACGGCCATCTTGGGGGCCGCCGGTTGGGGTCTGTGGCAATTGCGCAAGCCAGCGGATCCGGCGGTTGATCCCTTGGCCAAGCTGACCGTTCCGGTCACCTCCGCTAATTTGACGGTCAAGATTGATGCAAGCGGCACTATCCGCCCGATCCAAACCGTGAACCTGAGTCCCAAAACCTCCGGGCGACTGCTGGAGTTGTATGTGGAGCAGGGAGATGCGGTGCAAAAGGGCCAAGTGATTGCCCGGATGGATGATGCGGAACTGCGGGCGCAACTGGCGCGGGCCCAGGCCGGCTTGGCGCGGGCCCAGGCAAGGCTGGCGGAGGCCCAAACCGGCAACCGACCGGAAGAAATTGCCGAGGCGGAAGCTCGCGTTAATCGATCGCGCGCGGATGTGGTGAGTGCCCAGGCGCGGCTGGATTTGGCGCGGGAACGGCTGGAACGCAACCGATCGCTGGCGGAAGCGGGAGTAATTGAGCGCGATCGCCTGGATGGGTTTGAGCAAGAGGCCCGCAGCGCCAAGGCGGATGTCGATCGAGCCAAGGCGGCGTTGGTGGAATCCCAAAAGGGGCGCGATCGAATTCGGAACGGTTCCCGGATTGAGGACATCGCCGCCGCCCGGGCCGATGTGGCCGAGGCCCGCGCCCAAATGGCCCTGATCCAAACGCAATTGAATGACACCGTGGTGCGTGCGCCCTTTGCCGGATTCATTTCCCAAAAGTATGCAGAACCCGGCTCCTTCGTGACTCCCACCACGTCCGCTTCCTCCGGCAGTGGAGCAACTTCCACCTCGATCGCGGCTCTGGCCAGCGGGTTGGAGGTGTTGGCTCGGGTTCCGGAAGTGGACATTGGGCAAATCAAGTTGGGGCAAACGGTGGAAATTACGGCCGATGCCTATCCCGATCGGGTCTTTCGGGGACGGGTGAAGCTGGTGGCTCCGGAAGCGATTCGGGAGCGCGATGTCACCTCCTTTGAAGTGCGCGTGGCGATTCTGTCGGGGCAGGAGGTGTTGCGATCGGGCATGAATGTGGATTTGGTCTTTGTGGGCGATCGCCTGCCCCAAGCCGTGGTTGTGCCGACGGTGGCCGTGGTGACCGATCGCGGGCGCACGGGCGTTTTAGTCCCCAATGCCACCCAAAAGCCCGAGTTTCGCGCGGTGGTTTTGGGCCCCACCTTAGGCAATCAGGTGCAGGTACTCCAAGGCATTAAACCGGGCGATCGGGTCTTCACGGATTTGCCACCGGGGCAGACCCTCGACAGCATCTTGAACAACAAGGCGAAACCCGGCAATGGGCGATCGGCCAATCCCTAGGGGCGCAGTCAGTTTCAAAGGGCGATCAGCTCATGCATATTCCCAAACGCGGTAAACATAAAGTCTTTATCGGCATGGCTCCCGGTGTTGGCAAAACTTACCGCATGTTGGAAGAAGGCCAGCAATTAAAAGCAGAGGGCGTGGATGTGGTGATTGGGTTATTGGAAACCCATGGCCGCAAAGAAACCGCCGACAAAGCGATCGGGCTGGAGGTGGTTCCCCCCGCCCAAATTGCTTACCAAAATCGATTGCTGCCGGAGATGGATGTGGCCGCCATTTGCGATCGCCAGCCCCAGTTGGTATTAATTGATGAGCTGGCCCATACCAATGTGCCCACGAGCGATCGCCCCAAACGCTATCAAGATGTAGAGCTGATTTTGGGGGCGGGAATTGATGTGTTTTCCACGCTGAATATTCAGCATTTAGAAAGCCTCAATGATCTCGTGACTCAAATTACCGGTGTGGTGATTCGAGAGCGCGTGCCCGATCGAATTCTTGAGGAAGCGAATGAGGTGGTGGTGATTGATGTCACCCCTGAAACCTTGGAAGAACGCCTACAGGATGGGAAGGTTTATGCCCTGGATAAAATTCCCCAAGCGTTGACCAATTTCTTTCAGCGTCGCCACCTGATTGCTCTGCGAGAATTGGCCTTGCGGGAAGTGGCCGACAATGTTGAAGAACAGGCGATCGACCAAGATCCCAGCACTCCATTTTGTAACATTCACGAGCGCGTGTTGGTCTGTGTTTCAACCTACGAAGGATCGATGCGCCTATTACGACGGGCAGCACGTTTGGCGAGTTATATGAATGCGCCCTTGTATGGCTTATTTGTTTGTCCGCCCGATCGGTTTTTAAGCAAAAGCGAAGCGCTCCAAATTGAAGGCTGTCAGCGACTTTGTGAGGAGTTTGGGGGGGAGTTTTTACAAGTTCAAGCCTCCAACATTCCCCAGGAGATCGCCAAAGTGGCCCGAGATTATCGAATTACACAAATTGTGCTGGGCGAAACCCGTCGATCGCGGTGGCAATTATTGCTGCGCGGCTCTTTAACCTACCGATTGATGAATCTCCTAACGGAGCAGTCAGTGGATTTGCACATCATGAGTCATGACAGCCGCGCCCCACGATCTCAGAATTCTGCTGAGTCTTGATCAATATTTTCCAAGGGGTTTCCGGTTTTCAGCGCGGGAATTGTTGGGCAATTTTCCCGGTCACGAATTTCCCACAGGGCCGCTAGGTTGGAATTAATTTTTGGGAAAACTACGACTCGTTTCCTCAGAAATATCTTCGGTAATTAGAATTTCTTGATCAATGACGCGAAACACCAACCGCTGATTCGCCACACTGTTCAGGGGCTGATCGCGAGCCAGCGCCGACTGAAACAGGGTGCAGGTCACCACCGCTTGGGAGCGATCGGGCGAAATCTCAATCACCAAATCTTCGTAACGAACGGCGGTCATACGCATTTGGGGATAGGCTAGCTCCAGCAAATCTCGAATTTGTTGGCGACCGTCAAGCCGAATCATTTGAGATCCTCCGGCGAGGTTCACCGTTGCCCGAATTGCCGCATTGGGTGCATAGAAGCTGACGATCGCCTCAATATCTTGGTTTTTGATGGCGGCCAGCAGCCCTTCCAAGCGCGATCGAACCTGATTTTCGGTCAACTCCACGGGTGAACGCATCCGGGGTGGCGTTCGGGGTGGCATTCGGGGTGGCATTTGGGGGCGCTCCGGTTGGGTCTCGGCCCGGTGAGGCTGAGTGAGGGCGGCGGCCAGCGACTGCGGGCAAACCATGGCTCCGGTTCCGATCGCGCCAATTACAGCGCCGAGGATCGCCACTCGCAACCGCCGCCATACCTGTGCCATGCTTGGATCCATCATCACAATTCCTTCCCCTTGAATCGTTGTTAGCGTCTAGTTTGGGATCTAGATTTTTGGGATCTAGGTTTTTGGGATCTAGATTTTTGGGTTTGGTTGAATTGAGTTGAGTTTAGTTCCCCCATCCCTTGCTGCAACGGCCATCGTAGGTTCGATCGCCCATGAGTCGTCCTCCCGAAATCGATCGCGTGATCGAAGCCTTTAAAAACAAGGACTATCGCACCGCCGCCCGGTTGCTGAATCCACTGCTCACCAGCCACCCACGCGATCCTTGGGTGCAACTCTATGCGGCGCGGCTCCATGAGTTGGCGGGGCGGCCGACGGTGGCGGAACCCATTTATCGAGAGCTGCTAAAAAACACAACTAACCCCAATCCCAAGATTTTGGCCCAAGCTCGCCAGGGGTTGCAGCGCTTGGAAACGGCCGATCGCACCCAACGCCAAGCCGCCATTACCCAAGCCCGAGCCGCCGCCAGCCAAGCTACCCATCAAGGCACGAACCAGGGCGATCGACTCCCAAAACCAGCCCACGGCATTTTAATTTTGGAGCCGATCGCCTCGGACAATCGCCCGGAAGCGGCGAAACAATTTGCCCGCATTTTTGACTTAGATCCCTACACCGCCCGGATGCAGTTGCCCAGCCGCGATTGGCGACTCTATCGCACCGGCCTCTTGGGAGAACTGCAAGTCTATGCGGAAGCCCTCCAATCGCACCAAATTCCCTGCTTTTGTGTGGATGAAAAAGCGGTACAAGCCATCAAAACTTTCACCATCAAGCATTTCCAATCCGTTGATCCAGACCCGATCGTGATTTGCGAAAACGATCGACACCAGTTGGGAACCTTGGCTTTTCGGTGGGCGGAGGTGAGCCAGCGCGTGTTGGGAGCCGTGCCCGTGGTGGAATCGGTGATTGATTTGAATGCACGCGGCCAAATTGTGCGCCGAGATCAAACCCAAGATTGGGTTCCTCTTGTGGATTTGCATTTACCCGATCGGGGCTGCATTTTGCGCCTTTGCGAAAGTGCCTATCAGTTCGATCGGGGTGTGGCCTTCGCGCCCATGGGATTTTCGCCCAACTCCTTTGTGCAGGAATTGGATGACGGTCGCCCCACCCGGCGCACCCAATGGAACGCCCTCGTGACCTTTGTGGCTCAACAAACCCCGATCGCCCGGGTATTTGATCGGTTCACCGGTTTTGCGGAAACAGCCTTGGATTACCGAGAATTGCTCGATCGGCTCAATCCCCAAATCCCTGTTCCTCGCCGCAACGCCCAGCCCATGCGCGAAGATGCCGCCTTCGCCCTTTACAGCCGCGTCAGCTTCTGTCGTCCTAACTCTCCGATTCGCTAGTCGGCTCACCCTGGAAACGATTGCCCCGCTCCGAGAAATCCTCCGGGCGTAAATTGGCGAGAAAGTCCCGAAAAGCGGCTTGCTCGGCCTCGTCCGCGTCCCGATCGACCGGCACCGAAGCATCGGCAATCACCTCCTCCATCACCCAAATGGGGCTATCGGTGCGCAGGGCCAGGGCGATCGCGTCGCTTGGGCGCGCATCAATATCCTTTTGCACATCCCCTTGCCGTACACAGAGCACCGCATAGAACGTGCCATCTTGCAGCGAATGGACAATCACCTTCTCCAGGGTCATTTCCCAAGCCTGGAGCAGATTCGCCATCAAATCATGGGTGAGCGGGCGCGGCGGTGGCCGATCCTCCATGGCACTGATGATCGCCTTGGCTTGATCCGGCCCAATGTAGATCGGGAGGGCACGCCGATCGGCCGTATCTCGAAGCAACACGATCGGCGTGCGGCTCGCCGCATCCAATGCAATTCCCGCAACCTTCATTTCCACCATAGACCCAGCATCCGTAGCATCCGTGAGCGATTGACCGGTATTCGCCTTCAAGCCTGTTCTCAGTATGCCCTGCCAATCGGCGGGATTACGGAAAAAACCCGCAGAAAAACAAACAGGGGCGAGTCAACCTCACCCCTGCTGCTGATTCAAAATGACCACTTTAGCCGCTAACGATCTCGATCGCGCTAGCTAGCTCCCACCGCAACTTAGTAGCGGCTCAGGTTAGGACGGTGCACAATGAAGCCCACCGATTGGCACTGCTTGATGTTGTCGAAGCCCACAACACGGATGTAGCAGTTGCCATATTCCGAGCGGCAAGCTTGCACTTCGGTCAACACTTCTTGCACCGAACGCGCGTTGAACAGAGGCAACTTCCACATCGTCCAGTAGTACACCTCGGGATCCGAGTTCTCGTTGAACTCAACACCGGGGATGTAGCCCTGGTCGATCATGTACTGGATTTGCTTGGCGATCTGTTGGTCGCTGAGGGGAGGCAGATACGAGAAGGTCTCAAAACGACGCTCTTTGGGCAGAGTCTTCATGCCAGTTGTCTCCAAACGGGGCGAAGAGAAAAAACTTCAACGAATGCAATTCGAATGCGATTCACTCATCCCGTGGCTAATTCCAGGAGTGGAATTAGTCATCGATCGAGTGGTCACCCGATCGCCGCTCCGATTCCAGGAGTCGATCGGGTTCCTCAGCCAAAACCAGTTGTGTTAGCCGTTCGAGGTGCTGGCGACGGAGATGGCCATTGGACTTTTGAACCCCTTCACGCACCATCTCCGGCAAATAGTCAGTCACATCACTGACCAACTCATCACGCACCGTCATCAGACGAAAGGCCAAATCCGGATCAACAGTCAGCAGGGATTGCAAATAGGCTTCCCCATCTTGCAAGTTGCTCTCCGCCGAAAACCGATGCAGCCAAACCGCCTTGGGGGGATTAGTTTCATGTAGTTGCGCGAGGACAGTCCGCATTGCCTGGTAGGTCAAATAGCTTTGCAGCGTTTTGGCCGTATCCTTGGCAATTTGCTTGAGATCCATACGCAGCCTCCGCGATCGCCCAACGTTCTCACGATGCTAGACGATCGCAGCTTCAGAAACCGCTACCGGCTGACCGATTTCCATCGGTGCGCAGCTTCCCCCTCGATCGGCCAATCAACCGGTTCGCCGCATCATCAGACGGTATCAACCGCCTCGAACTCGAACTTGATTTCCTTCCACAGTTCCAGGGCCACAGCCAGGTCAGGAGACCAACGAGCAGCCTCACGCAGGATGTCGCCGCCTTCACGCAGCAGGTTGCGGCCTTCGTTACGGGCTTGGACGCAAGCTTCCAGAGCCACGCGGTTGGCCGTTGCACCCGGAGCATTACCCCAGGGGTGACCCAGCGTACCACCGCCGAATTGCAGCACCGCGTCATCGCCGAAGATGTCAACCAGTGCGGGCATGTGCCACACGTGGATACCACCCGAAGCCACAGCCATCACGCCCGGCATCGAAGCCCAGTCTTGGGTGAAGTAGATCCCACGGCTGCGGTCTTGCTCGATGTAGTTTTCGCGCAGCAAGTCCACAAAGCCCAGGGTTACGGCTTGGTCGCCTTCCAGCTTACCGACCACCGTACCGGTGTGGATGTGGTCACCACCGGACATCCGCAAGCACTTCGACAGCACGCGGAAGTGGATCCCGTGGTTCTTCTGACGGTCGATTACCGCGTGCATAGCGCGGTGGATGTGCAGCAGCACGCCGTTGTTACGGCACCAGTGCGACAGGGTGGTGTTGGCGGTGAAGCCAGCCGTCAAGAAGTCATGCATGATGATGGGCATTTCGAGTTCTTTGGCGTACTCGGCCCGCTTCAGCATTTCTTCGCAGGTGGCAGCGGTCACGTTCAGGTAGTGACCCTTGATTTCGCCGGTTTCCGCTTGCGCCTTGTGAATGGCATCAGCCACAAACAAGAAGCGATCGCGCCAACGTTGGAAGGGCTGCGAGTTGATGTTTTCGTCGTCTTTGGTGAAGTCCAGACCGCCGCGCAGACATTCGTACACTGCACGACCGTAGTTCTTCGCCGACAGACCCAATTTGGGTTTGATGGTGCAACCCAGCAGGGGACGACCGTACTTGTTGATCCGATCGCGCTCTACTTGGATCCCGTGCGGGGGGCCTTGGAAGGTCTTCAGGTAAGCGACGGGAATCCGCAAGTCTTCCAGACGCAGCGCTTTCAGGGCCTTAAAGCCGAAAACGTTACCCACCAGCGAGGTCAGCAGGTTGGTAACGGAGCCTTCTTCAAACAGATCCAGGGGATAGGCGATGTAGGCAATGTATTGGTTGTCTTCACCGGGAACCGGCTCTAGATCGTAGCAACGACCCTTGTAGCGATCGAGGTCGGTCAGCAGGTCAGTCCACACAGTGGTCCAAGTCCCGGTCGAGGACTCAGCGGCCACGGCTGCCCCAGCTTCTTCCGGGGGAACGCCCGGTTGCGGGGTCATGCGGAACGCAGCCAAAATATCAGTATCTTTCGGCGTGTAGTCCGGCGTGTAATAGGTCAGCTTGTAGTCTTTTACGCCAGCGTCGTAGCCAGCTTTTGATTGCGTCTGTGCGTAAGCCATAACGTCCCTTCCTAAGAACTGCTTCGTCGATCGAGGGTCGGCGAAAGTGGTGGGCGATTGAGAGATCAGCAGCGTCTTCACAGCAGAATCTTGCGAAGCCCCTTAGATCTTGGAGCTTCGCAAACCGAGGAATGCGAACCGCATTATGCAAATTGCATTATTTTCGATGAATCGGCGCTTGGACGAGCGATCAAGCAGCTAGAAATCCGAGAGAAGCAGTTTCTTCAAAGGTGACGGTCGAGACGATACCGCCAACGGGCTGCACTCTCGCGAAGTTGTAGCCGAATTGCCCAAAAAAAATATATCAGGAAAGGTATAGCTAGAACTTTGCAAATACTTTGGGATCTTATGAATTTTCGTAATTAACGTTACGGTTCGTAGCAAAGGCGATCGAGCATTGGGATCGAGAAAACGGGGCAAAGGGGCACAGCGCAAGCCAACGGAGCCAAACTCTGGCCAACAAAGAGGAGATCTGGTCCCGGTTTTGGGGTCGCTCGATCGGGGCCAATGGCAAGATTTCAAAAGATTACGATCGGCTGAGTAGTTGCTGCCATTGACTGAGGGCCAACTCTGTCCAGAGCCAATTTTGCGCCAAAACGGGGGGCTGAAACTGGCTGCCAGCATTGGCTTGCACCTGATCACGGTAGCGAATGGCTTGTTGCAGGGCTGCGGAGTCGTTGTTTTGTTGGGCCCGGGCCTGGGCCACCAGCGCAAGGCCTGCTTGGGCGGTGAGGGCCAGGTTATCGCTGAGAATGGCCCCGTCAGCCGTTTGGGAGAGGTTCAGGGATTCAGCAAAGGCTTGCTCAGCTCGATCGAGGGTTTGGGTCTGAAAATGCGCAAACCCTAAGGCCAGGTGATAGCGCGGATCATTGGGGTTTTGTTGAATGGCCAGCTCCCAAAACCGCTGGGCATCGTTGAAGCTGTAGTCCGGTTGCTGTTGGCGTGCCAGTTGCCAGGTCACCCGCCCGCGCAAGAAGAGGGTTTCGGCGGTGTCTTGGCTGTTGGGGAGGGTTTGCAGCACGTCCCGAGCAATGGCGGCGGCGTTGCGGTTGGGGGCCAGCAGGGCTTCGATCGCCTGAACAGCGGTGGGGAGTTGCTTTTGGCGTAAGGCTTGCAGGGCGATCGCCTGCACTGTTTCCGTGTTGGTGTTGTTCCAGTCGTTTGGCGGATTCAGGGATTGGGCGATCGGGGTGGTGGGTTGGGGCGTTGGCTGCGATTGGGTTCCCGATCGGGCCCCCGTCCACCACAACCCGCCCGCCCCCAACAGCACGGCCAAGGCTCCGGCCACTAACCAAGATTGGGGCACTGTGACGGCCTTGGCAGCCCCCGATCGGGCAGCGTTGTCCGCGTCGGCGGATCCCAGGTCAAACCGAGGGTGCGATCGATCCGCCGATGGAGCCGCAGGGGATGAGGCCGCAGCGGATGAGGAGGCCGCAGAAAATAAATGCCCCTGACCCTCTTGGTCCCTTTGATGATTGGGGCCGCCCTGGCTCGCTGCCGGGTGATCACCCCTTGAGGCATCTGAGGGCGATCGCGCCACCAGTTCCTCCAGATTCACCGCCATGGTTTGGTCAGCCCACTGATCATCCGCTAGCTGCTCATCCGCCAGACCCTTGAGGGGCATTGGGGGCCGCAACCCCGACTCATCGGGCGATCGGGGCGTGGTGGGCAGTGGCTCACCGTTGGGAATTAAGGGCGCTCGCCCCGGCAGCGAGATGGGTACACCCGCCGCAAATAGCAGCCCATCAAAATCGGGATGCAAATACAAAATGGGCAAGGCCCAATAGAACTGCGCCGAACCATAGGTGGAAACCAACCCCTGACGCATTCGACTGGTGGCTAAATCTAGGGAATAGTCTGGACGCAGGTTGCGATAAAACAACTGCATCAGAGTAATCGCCACATCGTCGGGAATTTGCTCCGACATGGCCAGCACCCCCGGCACACCGCGCCGCATCAGGGCCGCCGCCAACGTGTCCGCATCGGTTTCCGGCGCATCCGATCGATAAACCGGCGAGTCGCTGCCCCGACAAGAATTCAAAAAAGCTAGCCACACGCCGTTATTCACCAACAGCCCCGCCAAGTCGTTACCCGCCAAGGGTTCCGCCAGACCCGTGCGCCGATTCACCAAGTGCAAACTGCCCCCATCGGGGCCCGGGTCACTGTGGCCGGCGTAGTGAAAAACATGGTATTGCCCCTGTTCAAGGGCGTGGGTGAGTTGTTCCCGATCGGGCTGATCCAGCACATCGATTTCCATGTGGGCGGTGGTTTGTTGCAGCTCTTGGCGCAACCGCCCCACTTCTTGCTCCACGGCCAAGGCCGCTTGGTCGTCGGGAGCCGCCAGGGCCACCAAAATTCGCAATGAGTCTGAACGGCGCAGGGTCAACCGCCGCGCATCAAAGCTACCGGAGCGGCCAAACTGCGATCGATAGCGAGAAAAGGTGATGTCCGTGCCCGTGGTCAACAGTCGCCCATCGCCATAGAGCGCTTCCCAGGGCAATTGCAGCAGTCGATCGCCCCGCAGTCCCAACCGCAAATGCAGTGCCGCATCTTGGCTATCGGCCACGCTTTGGGCAGAAATCCATCGATCGCGAATGGAGCCTTGAAATAAGGCGCTGTATAGCTGTTCTCCCAAGGCCACCAGGCTGGCCAGACGCTCATCGGTTGCTGGCTCCGTGCGAAACAGATCCCACAGAGGATCCGCCATCAACCGTTCCGCCTGCACCAACCATTCCCCGATCGGCCAAATGGCTTGCTCTTCTGCCAACATCACTCCCTTAGGCGCTCGCTCCGTGCGAATCAACACCCGATCGTCCCCACCCAACGGCGTAATCGACAGGTGAAATTCCAAGACGGCTTTGGCGATCACGGAAGTCGGCATAGGACAAGGGCGCTACAGCGGGCGAACAATCAGACAGCCAAAAATCAGACAGCCATAGGGTGGCAATGGAAAAGAGCGAACAAAAGGAAAGCGAACAAGCGGAAAGTGAATAAGAACAATCAAAAACCAAACTAGCTAAAACTTTTTTCGTCAGCTTCTCCGGATCAACCGTATGGTTCTGCGAAGGGAAAAGACAGGTAGATGCACCCTGACGATATCTCAGCTCTCCGCCTTCGGGTGGGGAGCTTTTTTTTGCGATCGCGCCCCATCGGACGATCGGTTTAGATGATCGGTGAGCAATCAGGTAGGTGATCACTGGACGATCAGTAGCGATCGGTGAGCAATCAACCTGATGGGCAATCAACCTAAATCGACCTCAATCAACCTGAATCGTTATTGCCCTGGATCCCAATTTCCTGAATTGCAATTTCCCGAGTCGCAATCCTTCAAAATCATCAGCCTTTGATGGTTTGGGCATCGGTGGGCAATCCATCCCGATCGGGCCCGATCGGGCAATTCCGACGACTCCATCTCCAGATTGTCGGCCCGCCTACCTGACAGACAAGGGGGCTAAACCCCTAGCCCCACCCTTAGCCGCCACCCACGATCGTGACAATCTCCAGCCGATCGCCCCCCTGTAGCGTGGTGCGCTCCCAGAACTGCCGATGCAAGATTTCACCGTTATATTCCACAGCCACCAAACGCGGATTTAGTCCCAATTGTGTCAAAAAATCCGGGAGCTGCGTGCCAGGAGCACAGTGGCGGGCTTCGCCATTCACCTGCAAGGCAATGGTTGAACTGGATAGCTCACTCATGAAGGATCCTCCAAAACGGCTCAAAAACGGCTCAAAGGGTCTGGATGTGTGGAAAGTTTGCTGCAATTGGGGCAACAGTCCCGGCGATCGGGTTGTGCCCCCCGTCCTGCCCAAAGGACTCAAGGGCTTGGAGTTAAAAGGCGCGAAGTTAGAAGACGTGAAGTTATCGGGCGTAAAGTTGGGACAGTAGATATTGAGTGACTTGTTTGGGTTGCTCTGCGGCCATCAGGGCCCGCACCACGGCCACCCGTTGCGCACCGGCTTCCAAAACGGCCGGCAAGTTTTGGGCATCAATGCCCCCGATCGCAAACCAGGGAACCGGCGACTTTTCCGCCGCAAAAGCCACATACTCCAACCCAGCGGCCGCCTTGCCCGCTTTGGTGGGGGTTTCATAGACGGGGCCCACGCCGATGTAATCAGCACCACCTCGCAGGGCCCGCTCCATTTCAGCCGGGTTGGTGGTGGAGCAGCCAATGAGATATTCGGGCCCCAAAATCTGCCGGGCCGCTTCCAAAGGAAAATCCTGCTGACCCAGGTGAACCCCATCGGCCCCGACGGCGATCGCCACGTCAACCCGATCGTTCACCAAAAACAGCGCCCCGTAGTGATGGCACAAATCGCAAAGTCGTTGGGCATTGGCCAAGCGCCGCCCATCGTCCTCGTTTTTGTCGCGATATTGCACGAGGGACAGCCCCCCCTTGAGGGCCTCTTCCACCACTTCAAAGAGGTATTCATGGGGTGAGGTGACCAAATAAAGCCGGGCAGCCGCCAATTGTTGGTGGCGGTTCCGTCCCTGCAAACGGCTCTCTAGGCTATAGGTTTGGTAGCGCAGTTGCTTGCAAGCTTGGGATAGCTCGGGGGATAGCAGCTTGCCATATTCCTCGATCGAGCGGAGGGCTTCCTGCACTCGGCACAGATTGGCCTGCAAAACGGCTTGAATACTCGATCGGGTCTCTTCGTTGCTGTGGGTCAGGGCTGTGCCGGGATCGGCGGGGGTGTTGCGGGCCGATCGCATTTCATCGCTGTGCCATTGGGCTAATTCGTGGCGCATGGCTTTGCACTGCTCGGTGAGTTCGGCACTTTCTAGGCCAAATCGACACCATTCCTCCACAATCCGCAGCCCCTCCCGGGCCCGATCGAGGTTGGCATCCAAAATTCGCAAAACGGCCGATCGGGTCGATCGGGATTGAGAAGCCAGTCCCCGTTGTTCCATTGGTTCACTCATGGTTTCGCCCTGCTCAACAAAACTTCCATCTACCGATATTCATCGGCCGTGCTAGCTTGGTTAGACTTTCGGCAGGCCCCTTGCCGGGCGATCGTCCCAGGATTGCAGTTCTGAAGAGTCTAGGGTATTTTCCTAGCTAAACCACGATCGCTCGATCGGGAATGCCCCTCGCTCCAGCCCAACCCACCACACACCGGACTGACTGCGTAAACCGTGAGCTGTCCCCCCAAAACAACTGTTCCCATCGGATGTTTTGATCGGACAGTCTCCCTTTGCGGCAGCAGTCTACTATCGAAACGCTGTATATCGGTCGTGAACAATGGAACCCGAACTGCAAAAATCTGACTATGCCGACGCTGGCTCCGTAAGTGCCGAAAAAGGCGGTTCGCTAGCCCCGGCCAGTAGCGAAGAAGCAAGCAACGCTGAGTTTCAGCAAATCCTTGACCAAGTTTCTGACTTTTTGGCCAAACTGCCGGAATACATCGGCAAGTTCTATGGCGAATACCGTCAGCCCGTAGTCACCGTCGCTCTGATTGTTTTCGCGCTGATTTCAGTGAAGATCCTGTTGGCCCTGTTGGGTGCAATCAACGAGATCCCGCTGCTGTCGCCCACGTTCGAGCTGATTGGGGCCACCTACACCGGTTGGTTCATTTATCGCTACCTGCTGCGGGCCGAAAACCGTCAGGAACTCTCCAGCAAGATTGCAACCCTGAAGGGTCAGGTGTTGGGTCAAAAGTAGTTTCCTGGTTGGCTATGGAGATTGGGCAATCTCAGGCCGCGCCAGTTCCTATCGCTCGATCGCCCCTTGCCACGGGTGAGGTGTTTGATCGCAAACCGGTGCGGTATCGATCGCAACCCCAATTTTCGACCAAGACCGATGAAAGGGACAGCCCTGTGTGGTGCTGTCCCTTTTGATATTTGGGAATCTACCTAGCTGGGGGCTAAACGATTCCACTCGATCGCCGCATCCCGCAGGGCTTGATCAACGCTTTTTTCGTCTAGCAACGCGCCTTGGATGTTTTCATACAAAATTTGCTGAAGATCCTTCAGGTTTTTAATTGGGGGCAGCAACACGCGGGCGCTGGTCAGTTGGTCGGCGGCAATTTTGCGGGCTTGGTCGATCGCGCTGGAGTTACCTTGGCGTGTGGCCTGGGCCAGGCTAGCCCGCAAGCTGGCCAGAGCGCCTTGGGTGGAGGGCAACACGTTGGCAGCCTGGGCAAAGCTGAGTTGGTGGCGATCGTCCGTTAAAAACAGGGCAAAATCGACGGCCGCTTCGGCTCGGGGGGATTTTTTGGGAATGGTGAGATTCATCACGGCCACGCTGCGCACCCCGGAGGAACCGACCACTTGGGGAGCCGCCGCCGACAGGGCCGCGATCGAGGGGGCATTGGTGGCGATCGCATTCAAAAATTCAGGACTGGAACCAACCAGGGCCGATTCTCCCGCCTGATATAGCTCAATGCCGCGACGGTGGCCTTGGGTGAGGGCTTCCGGGGGTAACCAGCCCCGCCGAAACAGGTTAACCCAGTAGTTCACGGCGGCTCGCCCGGCGGCCGACTCAAAGGCGGCCCGCCCCCGATCGTCCACCAAGGTCACCCCCATTTGCACCAAAGCTTCCAGCACCTCAGCCGAATCATTGGGAGCAAAGGTGATGAAAAAGCCGTATTTGCCAGTTTTTTCGCGCACCCGTTGGGCCAACTCCGCCAAGTCTTCGTAGGTGGCGGGTGGCCGATCGATCCCGGCCCGTTCCAGGAGCGATCGGTTATAAATCGTCACCTTGGTGGTCAAATACCAAGGCACGCCAAAGGGTTCGCCCCCGATCGCGTTCGCTTGCCAGATATTGGGCAAGTAGCGCCTTTGAACGGCCGCAGGCACCCGATCGCCCAAGGTCAGCCAAGCCCCGCGTGCCGCCAGCCGAGAGGCAAAGCTGGGGTTCAAATTCACCACATCCGGAGCCTGGCGGGCCGCCACCGCCGTCAGAATTTTGCTTTCCATGGCGGCCCAGGGCACATCGAGCCAATTCACCCGCAGGCCCGATCGAGCTGATTCAAACTCCCCGATCACCCGCTGAAAATAGTCCGTAAATTTGGGCTGGAGCTGCATCGTCCAAAATTGCAGCGCCGATGATGAATTCGATCGGCCACAGGCCGCCAGCCCGATCGCCGTGCCGCCAGCCAACTGCAAGAACGATCGACGGCTCCACCCTCCGTGCTGCCCTCTCCGCTGCATCTTGGCCATCCCCATGGTGCTCTCTCCGAATTTACACGGAATTTTGCGGCGATTTCCCGATCGCCGTCAATCGTGAAAACCTACGGCCAGCAAGATTTCTTTACCCTCGGGTATGGCGATCTTAAACGAAATTGGATACCATGCGTCGTAGTCCATGGTAGTGCTGAAACCATCAGCGTTTTCGGCTTTTTGAGCCATCCATTCCCTGCCTGCCAACCCATTTGGGGCCAAACAATCCCCCTGATTTTGGATCCCTGATGGTTGCCCATCGGCCCCTTGACTGCCATTTTCGGGTCTCCTAACCGTCCCCAACTATGAACGCTGCTGGAAACTTGTTTGCCCCCTTAACCAACGCGATCGGCAGTCTCTTAGGAGGCGGGAAAAAAGGCATCGGCATCGAAATTTCACCCGAACGAATTAACCTGGTTCAACTCCAAAAAAAGGGCCAGAAATTCAAGCTCAATATCCTCTCTTCCGTGGAAGTTCCTGAAGGCGTGATTGAAGAGGGAGCAATTGTGGATCCCCCCGCCGCCGCCGAACTCATTCAGGCGGTCATTCAAGATAGCCGCGTCAAGGTCAAGGAAGTGGCCACGGCGATTCCAGGGCGTGAAACCGTGATTCGTTTGATTCCCGTGCCAGCGGAACTCAATGATGATGAACTGCGGCAATACATGAACCAGGAAGCGGGTCTTTATCTGCCTTTTCCTCGGGAAGAGGCGGATGTTGACTATCAAAAACTCGGCTACTTCACCGATGAAGATGGAATCGAAAAGGTGCAAGTGTTGCTGGTGGCCACACGTCGAGAAGTCACTGATGCTTATTTGGACACCTTTGAGCAGGCGGGGCTACGAATCAAGACCCTAGAAATCAGCAGCTTTGCCCTCATTCGCACCATCCGCGAACAGCTCCGGGGCTATGCTTCCAATCAGGCCGTGGTGCTGGTGGATATTCAGTTTGATAGCAGTGAAATTGCGATTGTGGTGGATGGCGTGCCGCAATTTTCGCGGACAGTCCCGATCGGGACATTACAAATGCAAGAGGCCTTGAATCGGGCCATGAACACGCCTCCCAGCCGCAGCACAGACATGCTGATGGAGATGACCATTCCCATCTCGCAAATCGAGGCCGTGGGGGCGGCTTCGGGCACAACGGGCATGAGTCCCGGTTCGGTGGCGATTGTGAAGATGATGGGCGAGTTGGCCGATGAGTTGCGGCGATCGGTCGATTTCTATCTCAACCAAAGCGAAAATTTGGAAATTGCCCAGTTGATGTTGGCGGGGCCCGGCGCGGCGATCGGGGAAATTGATGAGTTTTTTACCCAACGGTTAAACGTGCCCGTGATGCGGGTTGACCCGATCGAGTCCTTGGGTTTGGAGGCCGACAGCGACATCACCGAAGCCCAACGCGCCAGCTTGGGAGTCGTGTTAGGTTTGGGGCTGCGGAATGCACTCGATGACCGGGAATAGGGGGCCCTAGCACAGAGCCACTGACGCACAGCCATTGACTCGCAAGGGTTGTTGCTGTTACCCCTGTTGGTTAATGTCGGTTCAACCGCTCAACTTCTGAATTGACCCATCGACTCCCTGCCCGATCGCCCCTTGTCGATCGTCCGCCCTTCTGCCCCGGGTGATGACCGAGCTGAATCCCGAGACTGCAAACCCCGAGCCACCCGACTGTTGCCCTCGCTATGTATAGTCTCAACATCAACTTCCTGAAGGATCGCCCCGAGTACCAAACCGCCGGGGCCGGCAAAACAGCGGGTGCGGCTGTCGCCCAGGCGAGTAAGTTGCCGCTGATTTTGGGTGTGATGGTGGGTTTGGCGGTTCCGGCGGCCATCGGTGGATTTTGGGGCTATCTCCAGTTCCAAAAAGCCGCCTTGGAACAGAGCCAAGCCGAACTCAATAAAGACTTGCAGGAATTGGAAGCGGAATTGGCCAAAGCGGCCCAGGCCGAAGCAGAGATGAAGGCGATCGACCAGCTCACCCAAGGCTTGGTGGGGGTGTTCAGTCGCGTGAAGTCTTGGTCTGCTCTGCTGGGTGATTTGCGCGATCGATTGCCGGTGGGCGTGCAGATGACGGCCATCCGCGAGGTCGAAGACAAAAACGCTGCCACCGCCGCCGCCAGCACCCCCAAGCCCAGCCCCGGCGCGGCTGCCGCGCCCGCGGCCAACAAACCCATTCGTCCCCCGAAAACCCTGACGATCGAGGGTTATGCCAACTCTCTGGAAGGGGTGGGTGAGTTTTTGCTGCTGCTGCAAAAGTCGCCCTTTTTGGATGCGGCCAAAACCCAGCTAGTGGGCAGCCAGGCGATCGATAACCCCGCCCAGATCGTCCAGGCAAACCAAGAGGTGCAAGATGGCATTGCCTATGTGCTAGCTGCGCCCCCGCCCACTGCGGCGGCCGCCGGTGGCCAAGTTAGAATCGTTGCGCCGAAGGTCATTAGGTACACGATTCAGTCGGCTTACACGACCAAGCCCGCCGAAGAGTTGCTGCCGGTGCTCGATCGCAACGGAGCCTCCGGCCTTGTGGTGCGCATCGAAACCATTCGCCGCATTTTGGCTGAACAAGGCAAAACCCCCAACACCGGTCTCACCCCGCCGGCCGGCGACAGCGAGCCTAAGGAGAATACCAACAATGGCGTTTAGCGCACAGCAAGCGGTCACGGAACCCAGCGATCCCGTTGTTTTTGGGATTACCTTCACACCCACCATCCTCGGCGGTGTTGTGGCCGCCGTCGGTGTCATTGGCGGCGTGGCGCTCCTGATTCAGGTGGTGATGCCCCAATACGAAGAATACAAAAAGCTTGAAGAGGATGTGGCCACCAAACGAGAACGCCTAGAGCAGGTGGCCGAAGAAAAACGTAAGGTGCAGCAAACTCTCGACAATTTGCAGCGGGCCCGCGCCACCCAAGAGCAAGTGCTGGCTTTGTTTCCCGCTCCCACCACGGTTTCGGTGCTGCCGCTGGATCTCAACCGGATTGTTTCCGAACAGTTTGGCCAAATCACCAAGCTGGAACCTGTCCCGGTCAAAAGTCCATCGGAGGAGATGGTCACCGATGGCTCTTGGGGCGATGCGGTCAACAGCAAAATTCGGCAACTGGTGCTGAAGGTGGGGTTCGAGGCGGACTACGATCGCACCGGCAACATCCTGCGCAACCTTGAGCGCTATCAGTCAATGCTGGCGATCGATGATTTGACCTCCGAGCTGAAACTCTCCAAGCAGGCGGTGCGGTTTGATGACAAAACTGGGCAGTTTGTCGCCCAAGGTGCGCCCCAGGTTCGGATTCAAACCAATTTTTCGTTAAAGGTGCTCCTACCACTCTCGGCTCGGGAGTTGGCCCAACAGGCCGCCGCCGAAGCCAACAAAGCAGGCGAAAACGCAGATAAACCGGAGGGCGAAGCACCCAAGTAATCGCCAGAAAGTAATCACAAGATTGGTGGCCGAGGGATCCGCAGCATCATGATGTTCTGACTCGATCGCCCTGGCGAACACCCATTTTCCTTTCCCTAACCCCAACAACCACGATCGACAAAACAGCAGTGAGGAGCGAACGGTGAACTACGAGCGGATTTTGGGCAATGCAGCGCTGATGGGTGGGTTGGCAACGGTGGCGATCGTGCAGCCCGCCTTGGCCGAAACCAACGTGCTGGATGTGCGGATCAGCGGCAGCGGCAGCGGCGTGGATGTGGAATTGGTGACCGATTCGGTCGATCGACCCCAGGTGTTCCTGTTGCCTCCCCAAGGAACCAGCCTGATTGCCCATGTGGCCGGCGCGCGGTTGGTGGTTCCCGGCGGCAACGTGACCCGAGCCAACCCAGCCCCCGGGATTGCGGCCGTGGAAGTGACCCAACTGGATGGCAGCACCGTCCAGGTGACGGTACGTGGCACTACGGCTCGCCCCACCGGTCGCATTCGCCCCAGCAACAACAATGCCGTTCTGCTGAGCTATGCCGGCACGACCACCCCCAGCACCCCAAGCACCCCCAGCAATACTGGCAGCCCCGTAGCCCAAACACCGGCCAACACCGGCTCACCGGTTGGCAACGGCGCACCCAACGTTCTGGTTCCCAACCCCACCATCACCATCGATGGTCAACCGGCCGTGCTCAGTCCGGCGGTAGCTCCTCCCACCATGCCCCGGGCGATCGCCCCACCCGTTGGCGACATTGCCATTTCCGATCTGCCGATCCAGCCCTACACCATTAACCTGGGCAGCAACCAAATCATTCCCCGTTTGGTGTTGCGAGAAGCCCCCGTGCGCGAGGTGTTGTCGCTGCTAGCCCGGGCCAGCGGCGTGAACATCGCCTTCGCAGACAACGCGGCTGGCCCCACCCCCGGCAGCCCCACCGCTCCCGGCACGCCTCCCACCACCGGAGCCGACGCTCGGATTAGCCTCGACATTGAAAACGAATCGGCCCAGGACGTTTTTAACTATGTCTTGCGGATTAGCGGTCTTCAGGCCAGCCGCAATGGCCGCACCATTTTTGTGGGCCGCAGTTTGCCCAACGCGGCCCGGGATGTGGCCATGCGTTCCGTGCGCCTCAACCAAGTGCGGGCCAACGAAGCGGCTGGCTATTTGGTGATTTTGGGGGCCGAAAGTGCCACGGCGGCCACGGAGCGAACAACAGAGGTTGTGCGGATCGGGGCAGAGCAACAGCAGCAGGGCGGTGGTGATGCGCAAGTCCAAGCGGCTCCCTTGACCCAAACCCGCACCAGTGAGCGCACGGTCATTAACCCGCTTCGCTATGACCCGAAAGATTCGGTTCCGATTCTCCGCGGCCTGCAAATTGCGGTAGATCAGCGCACCAACACCATCACCTTGGTGGGGCAGCGGGATTTGGTTGCCCTGGCTTCTGAGCAGTTGTCGCGGATTGATAGCCGCCTGCGTCAGGTGGTGGTGAATGTGCGGGTGATTGACATCAACCTGCTGCAAAACGATCGCCTGGGTACGAGTTTCTCCTTTGGGGTGGGCGGCACTCGCATCGTCAACACGGGCGGCATCGGGGTGATTAACTGGAGCGATCGGGGCGCGCCCTACTCCACCAGTCTGGCTCCCGAGTCCGTTGGGTTTGGGCCCGTTTCGGTTCCCCTGTCAATTTCAGGCGATGTGAATGGCCAAAATCCCAATGGTTTTAACATCGCCAACGACTTCCTCGCTCAGCTCCAAGCTTCTGTGGTTAACGGAAATGCCAAAATTTTGACCGATCCAACCTTGGTGGTGCAGGAAGGGCAAGTGGCCAACGTGGAACTCACTGAAGAAGTGGTGGGAACCGTGGAGGCGGAAACGGAAGTTTCCAATGGTGTGAGCAACACGACTTTCACCATTGAAAAGGAAAAGGCCGGCCTCGTTTTGGGCATTCAAGTCGATCGAATCGATGACAATGGGTTTGTTACCCTATCAGTTTCGCCCTCGCTGAAAGTCCCGGTTGATCGGTTTGGGGCCCTTGAAGATAATGCCTTTGCCACTTTGTTGTCTGAACGGAAGCTATCATCCGGCACGATTCGGATTCGGGATGGCCAAACCCTAGTCCTGGCGGGCATTATTCAAGACACGGATCGCAGCGAAGTGCGCAAGATTCCGATTTTGGGTGACTTGCCACTGTTGGGGTCTCTGTTCCGCCGCACCGATCGCCGCAACGAGCGCAAGGAGTTGGTGGTGTTGCTCACACCGCAATTGCTGGACGACTCGAACGCTTCAACCGCTGGCTACAGCTACACGCCTAGCCGAGAAGCCCAAGAGCTAATTCAACGCACCAACATGCGATAGAAAAACACTGGCGGTTGCCGTTTTCAGGGGTTAACGGCATCCATCGAGCAAATTAAGGGGCGATCGAGCAGGTTCGATCGCCCCTTTGAATTTCTGAGCAGATTATTCTTGATCAATTTCATCGCCCAATTCTTTCTCAGCCGATCAGCCCTAAGCACATCATCCTTGGGCACAATCCAAGATGGCTCCGATTTATGGGGATTTGGCAACCGATGGCAAGAATAAAGGTTCAGGCCTATGCTGAAATGGCCAAGGATCGGCTGAACTGAATTGCAAAGGATCGATCGACTATGAGTCGTGGATTTTATATCATCGCCAATGACAAAGTAACGGAACATGCGATCGCGCTGCTCGAAAGTATTCGGGCAACTGATTCCGAAACGCCCGTTATGCTCATTCCCTATGATGATCACTACCAAAAGGTTGCCAAAATTCTGAGCGATCGCTTCGGTGTTTTATTATTTGAAGATTTAGAGTTTATTCAGCGTCTTTCTGTTCAGCTTCAAAGCATCTTTGGTCAGGAATTTTTCGCTCGTCCTAATCAGTTTCGTAAACAAGCTTGCTGGTTTGGCCCCTTTGATGAATTTCTCTACATTGACACAGACCTGATTGTTTTTGAGCCGATTATTCAATGCCTTGATGCCCTCTCTGAAGCAGACTTTGTTTGCTATGACTATCAACATGCTGGAGGTCTGAAGGACGTTTTCACATCCACCGTTCTCGAACAAGGCATTTTTACAGAAGAAGATTTGCGGGGAACTTTTAACGGCGGTTTGTGGGGATCTCGCAAGGGATTAATCACCGAACAGGATTTGTACGACACCTTTGCTGAATGTGCCGCTCACCCAGAATATTTTGATTTTTCTAAGAAAACATCCGACCAACCAATCATTAACTACATGGTTTTACGTCGGTTTCCTCGGCGTTGGAATTGGACACAGCGGCCCGCAAAGGGGCCCGGAAGCTGGGCCGGTAGCAAACATTTTGTTTGGCAGGGCGATCGCTTGATCGATCCGAAAGTCAACAAACCCGTTCCCTATCTGCATTGGGCCGGCATTCGACTCCAGCCCGGTTGTCCCTACTGGGAACTGTGGGAGCAATATCGATATTTACACGAACCGAAACCGACCGTCTCCCCGTTGGCCCCGCCACCCCCGCGATCGATCTGGCAACGGGCACTGACCAAGGCCAAACGCATCCTGAAGCCCCATCCCAAACGCTAGGGCCGATCACTCGGATTCGCCAAACACCGGTTCTTGCGTCGCAGAATCCTGGAGGGCAAGGGGCTTAAGCCCCTTGTCTGGAGTGGCTGTTGGTTTGAGATCGTGATTGCTCTGGATCGTGATTGCTCTGGGATGATCACCCGTTGGCGACCATCACCCGATCGCCCCCCTTGAAACCCAGCCAACCTTAGTAAATCCGTTCGATCGCGTAATGTGCCAACCCCACCAAGGCCTCCCGCGCCGCCGACGGAGCCAACACCATCACATCCTCGATCGCCTGCTCCACGTGATGTTTCGCCAAAGCACGAGACCGCTCAATACCCTGGCTCGATCGCACCAATTCCAGGGCCGTTTCAATATCGCCCTCCTCTGAAAACTCCCGCTCGATCGGCCCCTCCAGTTGGGGGAACTCCTCCAGCGCATACAAAACCGGAGCCGTCAGATTGCCGCTGCGCAAATCCGACCCCGCCGGTTTCCCGAGCACTTCATCGGAACTGGTGAAATCGAGAATGTCATCCACCACCTGGAACGCCAAACCCACATGACGACCGTAGCTATAGAGCCGCTCAGCCACCGATCGCTCCACATCGCTCAGAATCGCCGCTGCCTTGGAACTGTTGGCCACCAGCGATGCGGTTTTGTAGTAGCTCTTTTGTAGATAGGCTTCCAGGGTCAGGCTGGTGTCAAAGCGATTGAGGCCCTGGTCAATTTCGCCCTCCGCCAAATTCATAATCACTTCCGAAAGCAGCTTCACCACTTCCAGATTGTCCAAATTTGCCAAGTACCAAGAGGACTGGGCAAAAAGGAAGTCGCCCGCCAGCACCGCCACCCGGTTGTTGAAACGACTGTGTACGGTGGGCACACCCCGCCGCGTTCCGGCTTCATCCACCACATCGTCATGAACCAAGCTGGCCGTGTGGATCATTTCCGTAATTTCTGCCAACCGTCGATGTCGGGCCGTAATTTCCGCTGACCCCATCGTGGCCCGGGCCACCAACAACACAATCGCCGGTCGCAAACGCTTGCCGCCTGCACTGAACAAGTGCTCTGCCGCTGCATAGAGGATCGGATGCTTTGCGCCAACCAGCTTGCGCAGGTTCATCGTCATGGCATCAAGATCGGCTTCAACCGGAGAAAGCAGGGAAATCGTCGAGGTCATGGATTGGCCCGGTGCAGCATCAGGTTACGAAATTTTACGCATTCTGTGATTATTTTAAGCTAACCCCAGACCAATCCGTGTAGATGAGTGGGATCGGGATTTGTCAAGGTTACGGTGATTGATCGGGGATCGCTGTTGCACGAATGCCCATCAATACGGGCTTTTGGGGATTTCTAAAGATTTGTAAAAACCACCAAAAATTCACTGTCAACCCTGAGAAATCAGGTGTTATTCTATAGGTCAGGGGTTTCTAAAAACTTCATGGGAAAGCTGCCCGCTGCAAGCTTTGCCGAATTGAATAGGACTGGACTCCGAAATGTGAATTGCGTGAGCACTATCACACAAAGACGACCAGATCCAAGCCGCTATCAGGTCTGCTGACCCGAACCAATCCGGTAGCGATCGCGAATCAGCATCCTTAAAGGGTGTTCCGGTTCCCGATGGGATGGTTCTATTCAGTGAGGCCCAGACCCAGATAGGGGTTAAGCACTAGGTTGGACTCCGATTCTCAATTGCCTTGAGTCAGGGTTCGGCCTTGGTGTGCGCCATGGTGAGTGCTGTCATTGTTTTGAAACGGCGACCGGGGGATGTCGATCGCGTTTTGAACCATATTTCAGTGCTGGCTTCAGCGCGACCATATTTTCAGCTCACAAAAACTATATTCATGTACAGTTACTGCTATGAACGCGCTGGGACTGTTGGTGGGATTGGCCCTCTACCAAGGATTGGTGATCGCAAATCGGTATTCATTACCGATTAATAACGTGGCGCATTTGGTGTTTCCGCAGCAAACGTCTTGGACTATTTTGGGGGCATCGGTAGTCTATTTGGCGGTGGTTTATTTGCTGCTGTCGATCGCACAGCAACGCTATAAAAACCGCTACCAAGAAGTCGCTGAACGAGTTACGGAATCCAGAGGCGATCGGGTGGAATCGTTGGGGTTATCGGATGGTCGCGACCTGGCCACCAGACGCTTTTAGCTCCAGGAGCAAAAGTTGAATAAAGGTCAAACCAAGAAGGCAAAGGACACAATATCCAACAGGTTCTCTCTAGCAGCATTTCTCTGATGAAATGATTGAGTTCAACCAAGATTGGATTCAACTCTTGGGTTCAAATATAAGGATCTCAAGTCCCTAGTCAATCCAAGTTGCTGTAAGCTTTTGCCACAACAGAAACGGGGTGCTGGTTAAGAGCCAGTACCCCGTTTTTATAGTGTTTTTGGCGGGGCTTCTGATGAGGCTTTTGATGGGGCTTTCGTGGGTTAACAAAGTTGCCTATCACGATCACCCATTAAGATCGCCCATTAGATCGCCCATCAACCGTTAACGTTCTAGACCGCCTCTCAGAATAAAAATTCTGGCTAACCTATTGAGCGAGGCGTTCTTTGCAGGCAAAAATCCGCTCGATCGTTTCCTCAACGGCCTTATCCGGCGTGGATGCACCGGAAGTGATGCCCACGGTGATCGGCCCGGCGGGTAACCAGTTTTCGGCGCGTTCGATGTCGCCGTGGAGGGGTTTGTGCTCGATCGCCCGCTCATCCACAATTCGATCGGCACTGTCAATGTGATAGGAAGGAATATGGCGTTCGATGGCAATTTCCTGCAAATGGGTGGTGTTGGAAGAGTTAAACCCACCAATCACAATCATCAAATCCATCGGCGCATCCACCAACTCAAACATGGCATCTTGCCGTTCTTGGGTGGCATCACAAATGGTGTTAAAACTCATGAAGTGATCGTTCAGTTTGTCGGGGCCAAACCGTTGCATCATGGTGCGCTCAAATAGTTTCCCGATCGCCTCGGTTTCGCTCTTGAGCATGGTGGTTTGATTCGCCACACCCACCCGATCGAGATCCCGATCGGGATCGAACCCTTGAGAACAAGCCTTGGCAAACTTAGCGAGAAATTCTGTCTTATCTCCGCCGTGCAGAATATAGTTGCTGACGTATTCCGCCTGCTCCATATTCAGCACAACCAAATATTTATTGGCAAAGGAACTTGTGGCGATCGTTTCTTCATGGTTGTATTTCCCATGAACGATCGAGGTGTAATCACTTTTTTTGTGTTTTTCAACGCTATTCCACACCTTCGCCACCCAAGGACAAGTGGTGTCTACGATGATGCAACCGCGATCGTTCAACAGTTGCATTTCCTGCACACTGGCCCCAAACGCCGGCAGAATCACCACGTCTCCTCGTTCCACCACCGAGAAGTCTTTTTGGCCATGGTTCACTTCAATGAACAACACGCCCATCTGTCGCAAATGGTCATTCACCGATGGATTGTGGATGATTTCATTGGTGATCCAAATGCGCTCCGTGGGGAATTGTTTGCGGGCTTCATAGGCCATGGCCACCGCCCGTTCCACCCCCCAACAAAACCCGAATGCCTGGGCCAAGCGAATGGTCACATCGCCCCGGGTCAACACGTTGCCATTGGCCCGCAGTTCTTGAATTAAACCGCTTTGGTAAGAGGTGGCCATGGTTTCAGCCACCGCTTCTCCGTGACCAAACCCGCGCCGAAAGTAATTATCGGAATGGTTCAGCGATCGCCGAAATGCTTTGGTATCCAGAGGGGCGGCGGTTTGGGCGGCGCTGTCTTGGGTCTCGGGGGCCAGGTCGGTGACGGGCGTTTCCATGCGATCGCTCTCGGGATTTAAATCGAGTTTTGTTTAAACGGCTCGGCCCCATTGTATCAGGGGCGATCGGGCAGTGATGGGCCGGATCCGGCGGCAGTGATGGACTTCCTGCGCAACCTATTCCCCATCTTTTTCCCACTCCAAATCCGTTGGCGGTTCGATCGCCCTCACATCTTCTCGATAGAAGTGCCGGATGCCTTGGCCCTGTTCCACTCGCACCGTCACCGCCCGATCGCCCACCTGTGCCACCTGGCCGCGCAGGCCGTTCCAAATTGGGTCTCCGTCGGGCCGCACCACTGCAATTTCCACCCAATCCCCGATCGACAAGGGTGAATGCTGCTGCTTGGCTGCCGCTTTCCAAAGAATCCAATCCCGCAGCAAATAGTTCACCTGCTTGGGAGCCTCGTCTTGGGGGCAGTGGCCGACCCCTTCCAAATTCACAAACCGCTCAACGGCTGGGTATTGTTCGAAGGCCAACCCACGCTCGATCGGCTCCCAAGGATCCGCCGCGCCCCACAGAATCATGGCCGGACAAGGCAGCTTCGGGAGCAAGTCCTCTGGCAACGGCCCTTGGGAATAGCGCGTGAAGGCCAAGAACACATCGGCCGCCCCCGGATCACGTGCCGGTTCCATCAGGATCTCCACCAGCTCATCCGTCACCGCGCTGGTGTCTCGGTAGGCTTGGCAAAGAATTTTGCGCACGGTGGCCGGCTGGGCAATTTGTTGGAAAAAAGTTCGGCCCAACCAAGGCCAACCCAAGATTTTTTGCAAATAGCCGGAGCCAACTCGCTTGAACCAGGGCAGCTCGGCCCGGCGGCGATCGTGCAACAGGCGCAAGGAACAGTTCAACAACACCACCGCCCGCGCCAGCTCGGGGTGGTCAACGGCCGCCTGCATGGCCACCACGCAGCCGATCGAGTTGCCCACCAAAAACGCCGCTTCCCCAACCACCTCGCGGCAAAAGTCCGCCACTAACTGCCCCCAAGTCTCGAAGGTGTAGCGAATTTCCCGATCGGGCGTGGGCTTGGCTGACCCCCCAAAACCAATTAGATCAAGGGCAAATACTCGGCAATGTTGCGCCAAAAAGGGAATATTTTTACGCCAATGCCGCCAGGAAGCGCCAAACCCATGGATTAAAACCACAGCGGGGCCAGCATCACCCGAATGCTGATAGCAAATGCGATGGCCTTGCCAAGTCCAAACATAAGGACAAGCATCGGTGGCGGAAAATTGGGTGAGTTCAGGGGCGATCGCAGTCACGGTAGGGGGAAAGGGATTGGAAAAGGGAGCCTAACGAGATTGTAAAGCTGATAATTATCAATTTCCTTGCGTCGATTCAGTCGATCCAAAGAAGCGCGTTACCCTGGAAGAAAGAGTTCGATCGATTGAGGCGGTTACCATGCAAAGCGGTTGGCGCGTGGGGTCGATCTTTAACATTCCGCTACTAGTCGATCCATCGTGGTTTTTAATTTTGGTTTGGTTTTCGGCCGCCAACAGTGTTGAGTGGGCGAACCGCTATCCCGATTGGGGCGCGGGGCTAACTTGGCTGTTGGGTTTGCTGACCGCTTTGTTGCTCTTTGGCTCCGTGCTGGTGCATGAGTTGGGTCACAGCTTGGCGGCCCGATCGCAAGGCATCGCCGTGAATTCGATCACCCTGTTCATGTTTGGCGGTGTGGCCGCGATCGACCGGGAATCCAAAACCCCCGGCGGCGCAATGCAAGTGGCGATCGCGGGGCCCCTCGTCAGCTTGAGCCTGTTTATTTTGCTGTCCGCGATCGGGCGGTTGGCTCCCACCAGCCCGCTCACCATTCTTTGCTTGAATTTGGCACGGATTAATTTAGTGCTGGCGGTGTTTAACCTGATTCCCGGTTTGCCCCTCGATGGCGGCCAGGTGCTGAAAGCACTGGTTTGGAAAGCCACCGGCAGCCGGTTTACGGGCGTGCGTTGGGCCGCCAAAGCTGGCCAGGCGATCGGCTGGTTGGGCATCAGCTTGGCGGCCTGCCTGATCCTGTTTGTGCCCGGTGGTCTCCAGGGTTGGTGGATTGGGTTAATTGGCTGGTTCTGTTTGCGAAATGCCGCCAGTTACGAACGCCTGACCACCGTGCAAGAAGCCCTGGTGAATGAACGGGTGGCCAATGCCCAGTCCCGGGAATTCCGGATCGTGGATGGCCACCTGAGCCTGCGGGATTTTGTGGATAACTATCTGCTGACGGCCGATCGCCCGGAATACTTTGTGGCCATGGATGGCCGCGATCGGGGCCGGATTGATCCCGAAAGCCTCAAAGCCATTGACCATGAGCGCTGGCCCTGGATTCGGGTGGTGGATGCTATCGAACCCATTGACCGCCTCGCCTCGATCGCGGACAGTGCCACCCTGGCCGAAGCGGCCCTGCTGATGGAAGAACGGCAGGTGAAGCGGTTGGTGGTTTTGAGTCCGATCGGTTCCGTGGTGGGCACGCTCGATCGCGCTGACCTCACCCGCCAAATCATGCAGCGGCTCAAAATCGTGATCAATGAAACGGAACTGAAGCGGTGCAAAGCCGAACATTGCTACCCATCGGGCTTTAACCTCGGGGCGATCGCCCGCACCCTGGCTGAAGAGATGGCCTAGGGGCCTGCTGGCCCGGTTGCCACCGCTCTCAGTTGCCGCTGTTCTGGGTGGCGACCGCTTGACCAGTCGTAAATCCCAGGCAATCTTGTTAACTTGCTCGTCTTGATTTGCTTACTTATGAACTGGACTCCCGAAGCCGAAGCCAAGCTCAAAGAAATTCCATTCTTTGTACGGCCCGCCGCTCGCAAAAAGATCGAGAAATTCGCCCAAGAAGCCGGTGAAACCACCATCACCGTTGAAGTTTACGAAGCCGCCAAGAAAAAATTTGGCTAGGGATTGCTCAAGGCTATTCTCCTGTGGCGGCTCGGGGAGATCGACTCGATCGGCTACTGATCTACTGATCTATTGGTGGCGCGGGGCGATCGATTCGATCGACTACTCATCCCCTGTTTGCGTTTGCTGTTCCAGCACCGTTTTCAGCACCAACGTCACCAACGCCAAGCAAGCCAACAGCAACGCCGCCGTATAGGACGCTTGGGTTTGATATTGCTTGTAGGCTTCCTCCACATACAGCGGCAAGGTCTGCGTTTTGCCCGCAATGCTGCCGGAAACCACCGCCACCGCCCCAAACTCGCCCATGGTGCGAGCATTGGTCAAAATCACCCCATACATCACACTCCAGCGAATGGATGGCAGCGTCACTCGCCAAAAGATTTGCCACTCATTCGCGCCCAAGGTGCGGGCGGCTTCCTCTTGGTCTTTGCCCAAGTCCTCGAGCACCGGCAACACTTCCCGCACCACAAAGGGCATCGTTACGAAGGCCGAAGCCAAGACCATGCCTGGAACCGCAAAGATGATTTTTACATTCCACTCTTGGAGCAAGGGGCCAAACCAACCTTCCCGCCCATAGAGCAGCACCAACATCAACCCCGCCACCACCGACGGTACGGAAAACGGCAGGTCAATCACGCTTAATAAAAAGGCGCGACCGGGAAAATTGCGCCGCGTCAAAGCCCAAGCCGCGCAAAGCCCAAAAACCGTGTTCAAAGGAACCACAATCACCGCAATCAGCAGCGTCAGCAGAACAGCTTTTTGAAAGTCGCTCTCTTGCAGCGCGGCCCAAAACCCCGGAAAACCGCCCGCGAGTGCTTGGTAAATCACATTCAGCAGGGGAATTACCAGCACCAGTAGCAGATAGGCGGCAACTCCCAAGATGAGAGTTAGTTTCACCCAATCAACTTTGAAGTTTTTTTGGGGCAAAGACTGGGGAGCGTTGGGGGGATTCAGAGGGGTCGAAGCCATGGTGACCGACGGGGAAAAGTTCGCAAAGGTGGATTGACGAAGGGGTGGCGTGCGGCTGGTGGCGGCCGGCGCGACGCACTTTTAACGATTAACTTTTAACGATTAATCGTGAAAGGACTGCAAACAGTGGTTGCGGCGGTCGCTTCCATTGGGGAAAAAACTAGTCGTAGCGGCGACCCCAAGCTTGCAGCAGGTTAATGATCAACAGCATGACCAGGGAAATCAGCAGCATGGTGGTGCCAATGACGGTGGCTCCTTCGATGTCGTACTGTTCCAGCTTTTGGAAAATCAAGACGGAAGCGACCAAATCTTGAAAAGGCACGTTGCTGGCAATCAGCACAACTGAGCCGAATTCCCCTACCGATCGAGCAAATCCCAGGGCCACCCCCGTGATGGTGGCGGGCAGCAGGGGCGGCAACAGCACTCGGGTGAAGGTTTGCCAAGGGGAAGCCCCCAAGCTCCAGGCCGCTTCTTCCAGTTCCGATTCAATTTCCCGAATCACGGGCTGCAAAGTGCGCACCACAAAGGGCAGGGAGATGAAGAGCATAGCTACCCAAACCCCAGTGATGGTGAAGGAAACGCGGACTTTCAGGGGAGCCAGCAGGGAGCCAATCCAACCCGTTTCGCTGTAAACCGTGGCCAGGGTCAGGCCGGCTACGGCGGTGGGCAGGGCGAAGGGCAGGTCGATCGCCGCATCCAGCAGCCGCTTACCGGGAAATTGGTAGCGCTCCAGCACCCAAGCAACGATGAACCCCGCCAGACCATTGACCGCAGCGGCCAAAAAAGCTGTTAAAAAGGTGGCCTGATAGGTGGCCAGGGCGATCGGGGCGGTGGCCGTTTCCCAAAAGCTCTCGATCGGGAGGGTGCTGGCTTTGCTGAACATGGCCGCAAAGGGCAACAGCAACAGCAGCAACATGTAGCCGATCGTGACCTGCCAGGGAATGGAGAGGTTCTGGGGCCAGGCCCAGCTGCGACGCGGACGGCGGGAAGTTGCGTTGGCGGTCATAGGGATTTTGCAACGAAGTCGTTTTCAGGATAAGCCAAAGGGTTCCCGAAAGTACACATTCCCAATCGATTTAGGGGAGATTCTTCAGAAACTCGGGGTCTAGCGTCATGGGTGTGATGTCCGGGTGATACACGGGCAATGTGTGGGTGATCTCCGGGCAAGTCGCCATGGAATGCGTTGAATGGGCGATCGCCCCCTGAGCAGAAGACTGGCCCTTAGAACTCTCGTCGCGAAAAGGCGAAAATTGCCCCACACAACAGCAGCACAGCGTATAAAACCCCATACACCGCATCACCGATCAACAGATGCCCCTCGGGAATCAGGCCATACACGGCGAGGTTTTTGAGGTTAAACCGCTCCAAATCCGGCAGGATCAGATAGAGAATTTCCGTCAGCCGCTGCATAAAGGGATCTTGAAGCTGAATCCCGATCGTCAGCAGGTTGCGGCTGATGTGGCCCATCAGGTAAATCGCCAGGGTCAGCACAACCGCCAGCAGGGGGCTGGTGAAGGATCCCAGCAACAGGGTCACCGCCGCAATCAGCACCAGCTCCAGCCAAGCAAACAGAGCCGTCAACACCATGGCACTGAGTTCAAAGCTGGCCCGTCCCCACAACCACAGGCCCACCGTTTGCACCAGCGTGGCCCCCGTGACCCAGGCCGCCAACAGCATCGACAAACCCAAGTGCTTGCCCAGCATGAATTCTGTGCGGCTGAGGGGTTTGGCGATCGCGAGCAAAATGGTGCGGCGTTCGATTTCGCGATCGATCAGCCTTGTGCCCACCAAAATTGTCACCAACAGCCCCAGCAGACTAGTGGCGGCCAAGCAGCCATCGAGCACAATTTTGCCAGCGGAATCACCGGCGGAAATTAAGGGTACTAGGGCGATCGCCAGCACCAAGGCTACGGCATAGACCAAAAGTAAATAGCCGATTTTGGCGCGCCAAGCCTCCAGAAAAGCATTGTGGGCGATCGCCCAAATTCGCTGGCCACTGAACCCAGCCAAGAATGCTCGCCAACCTGTTAATTGACCCATGTTCCTGACGAATTCTGAACGCAACGTGAATACAAGAGAGAAAGGGCAAAGTCGCTGAATTCAACGTTGATTGATCGAGTGTCGCTTTCTTCAAGATCAATCAATACTAATCAATCCTAAATCAATTACAGCCTTTACCTAGAACGATTGACACACCATATCGCGGGTCTCATGGAGCAATTATCAGGTGAGCAATGCCCACCCTACGGGCTAACGCTGGATCGGATGCTAATTAGTTCAAGGATGATTGATCCAAAACTAATTAACTCAAAGCCAATTAAGCCGAAGCTACGATCACTCTGTTGATCCTAATGATCCTGATGAGATCAATCAACCCTATTGAAACAGATCGACTGGCCAGACAAACATGCTAGCTGCATAGGCTCGGACATCGTTATTATTCAGAGCTGGATGTTGATCAATCCAGGATTGAATCATGAAAGCAAACCGAATCCAAAAGGCCAGCAAGAAATGGCCCAGCAACCACATCGCCAAAGGAATGCGTTCTTTGATCGGCACTTTGTAGCGAGAGTCCGTGGGCTTGCTGAGAAAGTCTTGGACAATTTTGATGGTAATTGAACTGAGCGGAAAGGTTAAGCAAGCTAAGTACAGGGCATCGGTGCGATCGCTGCTGGGATCCGCCAAAAACCGATAGAGCAACAGGGAGCACAGAGCACCGGCCATCCAGGGACCAAGGGAAACACCCCGGATTTGAATTGGCTTTTGCTCGATCGACCAAACCACCCCAGACAGGGCCAACATCAGGGCACTGAAGCCCGCAAAGGTGCGCTGTAATTCCAGGTTATTCGCCCCCAACCGTGCCATAACAGACAAGATTAAAAAGCCAATACTGACCCAGAGCAGAGTTTGCCAGGAAAAGGCTTTTCTGGGTTGTACAATTTTCCAAAAATCACCGCTAATTTCTTTGAGCATTGTCTGTCAATTTCCTATAACTTACAGTGGTCTTACGGTTGTCTTTGAACTCGATGAGTCACCCTAAACCTGACGAAGGGCAAAGAGAATGCTTTGAATGGCAATCACCAAAGCGCCAATGCCAGTGCTGGCAATATGTCCCCAAAAGATCGTTTTTTTGGCCAATTCACTTTGAATGGACTGGTAGCGCTGAAAGAAGCTCTGAAGCTGCTTGCGCATGGTGATGGTGAGGGTGGGGGTTGTTTCGGTTTCCGGCTCTTCCGGAAGGCCCAAATCAGCACCGGGGGCAGGATATTTCAAGATTAAGTCTAGGAATTGGACGGCGATCGACTTCAGTTCAAAGATCAGGAAAAAGACAATCGGGACAACAATTAATAACCAATTATTTAGCTCGCTCGACCAAACGCCTTGCAAGATCAGCGACTGCAAATCGTTTTGAATTGAGGGCGGGAACAGCTCATAGGCCGTGAAGAAACAGGCCCACCCCACGCACAGCACCAGCAGTTCCATGGCGGCGGCATATTCCACGCTGCGGCGCTGGTTCATGCCCGCCAGTCGGTTGAAGATCACCGCTTCACTGGCGATCGCGATAAACAGAAACAAAATCTGAAAAATAACGGTGGGCAAAGGCAAGATCAGAGGCATAGGGGCGATCGGGGGGGGTGTCAGGGTTTGCGGGCTGGAAGTTGGGGCCGGTTAATGCTGATTTTACCGGGCTGGCTTCTCAGCGATCGGGGGGGTTCGGTCGCGATCGAGCTGATCGGGGCGATCGGGTCTGGGCGCTTCGGTCTAAGATCCTGAGGGCGCGGCATTGGGATTATGGCCCTGCATTTTGCATCGCTGGCGCTGCGGGAAAAGCGGCGGCCGGAGCCTGGGGCGATGCCTTGTTCCCTGTCCCGTTGACGACCCGAGCGGCACCAGACACAGGCCCCTGAGCAATGGCTCAGATTCCGGTTTTTCAGTAACCTTCAGCAACGTTTGTAGCATCGGCATGAGAACCGCACCACGAAACGGCATTGGTATTCGCACAGCCCAGGCCCGCGACGATCGGGAATTGGGGCAAATCCACGTCTACGATGGCGCGGGTAAGGGCAAATCGCAAGCGGCCTTGGGCGTTGTGTTGCGATCAATTGGCTTGGGCATCCACAGCGACTGGCAAACCCGAGTTTTACTGTTGCGGTTTTTGAAGGGGCCCGATCGCCCCTACGACGAAGACGCGGCGATCGCGGCCTTGCAGCGCGGCTTTCCCCACCTGATTGACCAGGTACGCACAGGGCGATCGGAATATTTCGGGCCCGAAGGCGTGACCAAGTTCGATCGCCTGGAAGCCCAGCGGGGTTGGGATGTGGCCAAAGGGGCGATCGCCTCGGGGCTATATTCCGTCGTCGTGTTGGATGAAATTAACCCCGTGTTGGACTTGGGGTTGCTGGATCTCGATGAAGTGATCAGCACCCTGAAAAACAAGCCATCGGAGTTGGAAATTATTGCCACAGGCCGCAGCGCCCCCACGGCCCTGCTGGATATTGCTGATTTGCACTCGGAAATGCGCCCTCGGGAATTGGATCCCAACCTGAACTTGGAAGGCATTGAAGGCATTGAAATTTACACGGGCGCGGGCAAGGGCAAATCCACCAGCGCCCTCGGCAAAGCGCTCCAGGCGATCGGGCGGGGCATTGGCCGGGACAGTTCCCACCGGGTGCTGATTGCCCAATGGCTGAAAGGGGGCAGCGGCTACACCGAAGATGCCGCGATCGCCGCCCTGCAACAGAGCTATCCCAGCCTGGTGGATCATCTGCGGTTTGGGCGCGACGCGATTGTCTGGCGCGGCCAACAACAGGAACTGGACTACATCGAAGCGGAGCGCGGCTGGGAACTGGCCCGCGCGGCGATCGCCTCGGGGTTATATAAAACGATCGTTCTGGATGAGCTAAACCCCACCGTTGATTTGGAATTGCTGGATGGGGAAGCGATCGCCCGCGACCTATTACGCAAACCCAAAGATACTGAAATCATCATCACAGGCCGTTGTTTGAATCCACCGGCTTATTTCAATCTAGCCAGCGTTTATTCGGAGATGATTTGCCACAAGCACTATGCGGAAAAAGGCATGGATCTGAAGCGCGGCGTGGATTTTTAGGACTGAATTTCAGGTTTGGATTATTCACAGGAATCCTAGCGTTGTTTCAGCACCAACAGGGTCATATCATCCTCAGGCTGCTGGTGATTGAGATGACTTCGTAAATCAGCAACAATCGCCTCGATAATTTCCGCTGCTGGGCGATCGCGCTGTTGACAAGCCACCCAACAAAGCCGCTCTAATCCGTAGGCTGTCTGCCGATCGCCCTGGGCTTCCGTGATGCCATCCGTGTAAAGCACCACCACATCACCCGCTTGTAGTTCCAGGGTCGCTTTCTGCACCCAATGGGCAATATCTGGCTCAATCCCGATCGGGAAACCCAAATCCATCGTGTCAAATCGTTCGATCGCGCCGCTCGATCGAACCACAATCACCTCCTCATGCTGCCCCGTTAAACACAGCCGCCCCCCTTGATAATCCAACAGCGCCAGGGTGGCATGTTTGTGCAAGTTCATGCGCTGTAGGTTTTCATAAATTGCACGGTTAATTGTGTTTAAAAAGCGGGCCGAGTTATGCTCACAGGCCGCCAACAGGGTGCGAGCTGCCATCTGAATCATCAGCATTAAGAGGCCGCTTTCTAGGCCATGGCCCGTCACATCACCGATGCCAATTTTGATGTGATCGCCCTGACAAATCACATCGTAATAATCACCGCTCACTTCCGCCGCGGCCGCCGTGAAGCTGGCAATTTCTAACGATTCGATCGCCGCCAGTTCACTCTTGGGCGGCAGCAACATTTTGTGTAAGCGATGGGCAATTTCTAACTCCGCTTGGGTTTTGGTTAAGGCTAATTGGCTGTTGCTCAAGGCCGCTTCCACCTGCTGGCGGTTGTCCATTTCCTGGCGCAAATCCTGCAAGGCCGTTTGCAACTCCGCCGTGGCTTGGTCAACGGCCCGTTGCAGGCGGGTCGGTTCGCCCATCAGCTTCCAAACCACTGCCCCCACCCCGATCGACAGCGCACCACCCAGCAGCCAAATCACCCCCGCGACCGGGGAGCGATCGCGCCAGCCCGATCGGGGAATTGCCGCTAACTGCCAAGTGCCATTGGGAATCGCCACCCCCACCAACACCGGATCCTGTTGAAAAACCTGAGCCTGGCCCCAAAACACATCGCCCCGCTCTCCCAGGCCATCCTTGCCCCGAATGGTAAGCGCTAATTGCTGGCTCACCTTTGGCAAATCCGCCGCTTCATAGATCGCCATTTCGTCCACCACCACACTGGCCAGGCCCCAGTAGGTCGGTGACGCGTTCAAGCCCGGTTGATCCACCACAAAAGCCGGGGTGCGGTTAATGAAAGCGACTCCCCCTTGCACCAACTTCACGGGGCCGGCAATGGTGGAGCGCTTTTGTTGAATGGCACGTTCCACGGCGGCCCGTTGCTCCGGTTTGGCCACCAAGTTCAATCCCAGGGCCAACTCATTCCCCTGCAAGGGGTAGATATGGCTAATGACGGAGTTTTTAGCCAAGTTGACGCTGCGGATGCCGTTGTTTTTTTCCAGCAGCACCGTACCCATGCGGGCAAATTCCGCCTGAGTCACTTGGGGATTGGCCGCCACATAGGCCGCCAGAGACTCGGCCAGCAGCAGTTGGGAGTTGATATAGCCTTCGAGCTTGGCGCGAACCGTGCTGAGTTTGCTGAGTACCGTGGCCCGTTCCTGGCTGCGAAATTGGCGGTTTTCGGAACCGACCAACACACTGGTTGCCACAAGCACAATCAGGGCCGCCGCTGCCGCGGCCCCGATCGACTGGGCCTGGCCAAATCGCAATGGGGGCGATCGGCGCAGGGAAGTGGGCATAGACGAGATCTCCAGAGAATGCTGTTGCAATCGCCGTTGGTCTCTGAGTTTAACGGGTATAGTCCGGCGGCCGATCTCCGGCTGTGGCGGCTTCGGACGGTTCGATCGGAACCGTCACCGGATCCAATTCTGGCTCGCCATCCAGGGGCCCTTCCAGCACCGGGGCGATCGCCCGGGGTCGGCGGTTCAGCAAGGCCGCCGGCCAAGTCACCCACTCATGCATCAACACATAAAGGCAGGGGATCAAGAACAGGGTCAGCAACGTGGCCAGAGACAACCCCGAAAACACCACAATCCCCAAGGGTTGCAGAAATTCTCCGCCAGCCCCCATGCCCAGGGCCATGGGCAACATCCCCAAAACCGTGGTGATCGTGGTCATCAGGATCGGGCGGAGCCGCTGGGGTGCGGCCTGGACGATCGCGGCTTTGCGGGTGAGTTGGTATTGTTCGCGCAGTTGGTTCGCCAGCTCCACCATGATGATGGCGTTGTTCACCACGATCCCCACCAACAGCACCGCGCCCACCACCACCGTGGCCCCGATCGCCGTTTGGGTCCAATAGAGACCGAGAATCCCGCCGGCCACCGCCAGGGGAATCGCAAACATGATCACCAGCGGGTCAATTAGGGAGTTGTATTGCACCGCCATCACCACAAACACCAGGAAGGCCGCCAAACCACCCAGCAGGGGCAAGGCTCCTTGGATTTGGCGATTGCTTTCGGCGGCGGGGCTGGGCAACCGGGTCACCCCCGCAGGCAACTCCAGCTTGCTGAGGATTTGATCCACTTCCGCCAGGGCATCGCTGAGGCTGGCTCCAGGATTCAGGTTCCCGGCCACCAAAAACACCGATCGCTGGTTAATCCGCTGAATTTCGCTGGGGGCTTGGGCACTGTCGAGGCTGGCCACTTCGCCCAGACGCACGAGCCGATCGGCCCCGGCAAACAGGGGCAGGTCTAGCAGTTGGGAGGGGTTGCTGATGGCAGCGCGATCGAGCCGCACGCGCACATCAACCAACCGGTTCCCCCGCTGCAATTGGGTGGGCACGGAACCTTGAATCGCCGTTTCGATCGCCCGGCCAATGTCCGTGATGTCCAGATCCAGATCGGCCAAGCGGGTGGGATCCGGGCGAATTTGCACCTCCGGCTGCGGGCGATCGCCATCGGGCCGGAAGGCCGCCAGCGTGGCTTGCTCATCAAGGGCTGTCAACACCTGCCGCCCGGCCCGTGCCAGGGCTGCCGGATCATTGCCCTGCAAAATCACATCCAACTCAGCCCCCCGCACGGGCGAGTTATTCAAAATCAAGCCCCGCACTTCCCCGGGCCGCAACCGCAGGCGAATATCCACCAAATTCAGCTTTTGCAGTTGCCGATTCACCCGCTCCACATAGGCTTCCACCTTGGCTCCCGGTTTCAGGGTGATGGTGCTAGTGCTGCGCAGGGGATTTTCGTTGGTGTTGCTGCCAAAGAGGGATCCCCCGATCGTGGTGAAGGCGTATTCCGTTTCCGGCTGTTGGCGCAGGATTTGGTCAACCCGTTCCATCACCTGGCGATTTGTTTCCAGGGTGGTGCTGGGTGGAAAGATCGCCACCAATTGCGCCTGGCCCGTGGCAATGCGCGGCAGGATTTCTTGGGGAATGTAACCAATCACCGACAGGCTGCTGACCGTGAGGGCCGTGGCAATGACCAACACCACCAACAGCCGCACCCGCATTAGCCCGCCCAGTAGCCGGCCATAGTTGACCATCACCCCATCCATCCAGCGATCGAACGCTCGCAGGGGCCACCAACGACCCACCCCGCTCGACCAACGCACCGCCAGCAACCGCGCTGCCATGGCTGGAACCACCGTGGCCGCCACCAAAATTGAGGCCGCCACCGCAAAGCTAATGGTCAAAATCAGTTCATTAAACAGCAGGGCAATGAACCCGCCAATGAACAAAAAGGGCAACACGGCCACCAAGTTGGTGCTTGTGGAAGCCAACAGGGCCGACTCCACCGCTTGGCTGCTGGCGATCGCCCGATCGACCACTTCCGCTGGCTCCACCTCTCGGCCATTGGCGCGGGTTCCTTCCACGATCGCTTCCATCATCACGATCGAGTTATCCACCACAATCCCCACACCGAGGGCCAAACCACCCAAGCTGAAAACGTTGATCGTCAGGCCCCAAAACCGCATCAAAATCACCGCCGCCAAGGTGGCCAGCGGAATCGAAATCGACACAATCAGGGTTTGGCGCAGGGATCCCAAAAAGATAAAGACCGCAAAGGCCGCCAACCCTGTCCCCATCAAGCCTGAGGAAATCACGTTGGAGACGGCGTTTTGAATAAACACCGACTCATCTAGGGTAGGCAACAGGGTCACATCCGCCGGAATCGTGCCATTGGCCGCCAGTTCCTGAAGCCGCTGTTTGACGGCGGCCACCACGGCGATCGAGTTGGCATCGGGCTGCTTTTGCACACTCAGCTTCACCGACGGCTGACCATTCAAGCGCACTTCCACCCGCTGCTCCGCCGTGCCATCCACCACCGTGGCAAAGTCGCTGAGGGTTACGGTTTGGGTGGGGGCGCTGCCGTTGCCATTCCGCACCACAAAGGGCAATTGGGCTAACTCAGCCGCACTGCGAAACCGGCCCGTGGCCCGGGTCAAGGGTTCCCCATCGGGGGCATAGATTCGGCCACCGGAAATGTCTTGGTTGCGATCGCTCAAGCCATCCAACACCGTTTGCAGATCCAGCCCGATCGCCTGGAGCCGTTGCAGATCCAGCGTGACCCGCACCTCTTCTTCCACCCCACCGGACACATCCACCGAGGCCACCCCATCCACCACATTCAGCTCGCGCGAGAGTTCCTCATCGGCAAACACCCGCAACTGAGCAGGGGATTGGGCAGGGGAGGTCACCGCCAACTCATAAACCGGTAACTGGGAGGGGTCAAATTTAAACAGCCGTGCATTTTCCACCGCGTCCGGCAGTCGGCCCCGGGCCCGGTTAAAGGCCGCCGTTGCATCATTCAGGGCCTGATCTAAGTTGCCGCCCGGCTGGAAATATAAATCTAGACTGATGCTACCCTCTCGCGTTTGGGAATACACCTGCACCACGCCTTCGGTGGCTGAAAGGGCCTCCTCCAGCGGACGGGTAATTTCATCGATCGCCACTTCCGGTGACACGCCCGGTGCATCGGCCCGTAAACCAATCCGGGGATAGGTGATGGAGGGCAGCAAGTCCACTTGCATGGTGCTGACGAAGAAGCCCCCGAGGACGATCGCCGCCACTGCCAACATCAGGGTGGCAATGTGACGACGAATCGACAGGGCGCTGAGACTAAAGCCCGTGGGCCGCGAATCAAACATTTGCCTTACCTCGCGGGTTCAGAAATTGCACTCAGTCGCACCCGATCGCCCGCGGCCAGGGGGCCGCTACTGCGCAGGACATAGCGATCGCCCGGTTGCAGACCCGAGAGCACCTGCACCTGGCCATCAAACCGGGATCCCAACTGCACCACCCTTGGTGCAACGGTTACGGCTTCTCCTTCCCCTTGGACCACAAACACCGTGCCTTGGGTGGGAGCCGGCGCGTTGGCGGCGGATTGCCCAGCTCCGGCAGAACGCCCCCCTCGTCCCCCCGGCCCACCGGGAGCGCGATCGGCCAGATCGGCCACCGCCAAGGCCCGCTCGGGAATGGTGACTCGGGCAGTGGTCGCCTGGGCAAAGCTCACCCGGGCCAACAGCCCACTCCCTAAGCGCCCATCGGGGTTAGGAATGGTGATTTCTACGGGCACTTGCCGAGCCACCGCGTCGCCCAAGGGAGAAATGGCCGTGACCCGCCCGGTAAATTCTTGACCCGGCAAGGCATCCAGCCGCACTCGGGCCCCTTGCCCCAGCCGCACACCCGCCAGGGCCCGATCGGACAGGCGCACCAGAATCTTGAGCTGGCTAAAGTCACCAATGCGGATAATTTCACTGCCCGGTTGGGCCAGGCTGCCGGGTTCCAGCAGCTTGGCCAGCACAAGACCGCTGAGGGGCGATCGCACCAGGGCAAAATCCTGACGTTGGCGAGCCTGATCGGCGATCGCCTGTTGGGCGGCCACCCTGCGCCGGGCTACAGCCACGGTTTGCTGGCGGGTTTTCACCTGTTGGCGGGCGGCCTGGAGGGCTTTGGCGGCAGTTCCCACGGCCGTGCGGGCATTTTCCACACTTTGCTCCGCGATCGCCCCTTCCCGAAACAACCGCTCTAGACGATCGAGATCAGACTTAGCCTGTTGCAGTTGCAATTCCGCTTCGCCCACTCGGGCCTGAGCTTCGCCAATTTGGGCTTGGCTGCTGGCCACTTCCAGCTCCCGGGCAGAAACCTCCGCTTGGGCTTCCACGGCCTCGGAGGTCAACAACCGTGCATCCACCCGCGCCAACAATTGTCCTTGGCGCACCGGTTGCCCCACGTCCGATCGCATGTCTAGCACGTAGCCTTCCACCCGCGATCGCACGGCCACTTCTCGAAAGGGCTGAGTCGTCCCGCTATAGTCCTGGGTGGTTTGCTGAGTGGCGGTTTTGGCCAAGGCCACATCCACCGAAGGCGGCCCCGCTCGATCGGCGGCTCCCGGCGGGGCCGGTTGGGCATCGCTGGGGGGAATGGCGTTTTGGCAACCGCTGGCCAACAGGGCCAAGCCACAGAGGCCACTGAGCCACCGCCGCCGGATCGGCTGTGGGCCAAATTGTCGTTGCCCCCGCGTCACGGGCATGAAACCGAGCCTGACGCGGGAATTCGTTTCAGGCTCGGTTTCAAACCCAAGCTTTGCAAAAAGGCCAGGGCGGTGATTACAGCGACCCGATCGAGACCGCCTTTGGGGCGATCGATCCAAGCCGATCGGCAACCCAAAGGACACCGTTGGAGGAACTGAAAAGTTATTCATGGGTCGATCAGTTGATGGGAGCAGTTAAAGCTGTGGAGCAGTTCTGCCGGAGCCGATCGCCCCGAAAGACTCGATGGCTCGTGCCATTGGCTAGTCGGACTGGCGCGATCGACGGGAGGATTAATTTCGTAATGCTTCTTTACAGAAGCAGTGCTACCTTAGCGCACCTGATCCCAATCCCGCCGAAAAAAATTTGGCCGCTTGGGTTGACGAATCCAAACTTTTAGGCGATTATTAACTTCGCTGAACGGGGCTATAGCTCAGTTGGTAGAGCACTTCAATGGCATTGAAGGGGTCAGCGGTTCGAATCCGCTTAGCTCCATCCCGTTCCTTCAGGAACAGCAAACTAACAATAAACTTAAAAATAAACCCAAACGGTTGAAGAGATCCTCGAAAATTTAGAGGAGATCTGAAGCCCCGGTTCTGAATATTCCAAACTGGTTCCAAACCGGTTCCAAACTGAACATTCAAGACTAAACACTCCAGGCTGAATATTCAGACTCAATATCCTGATCAGCAGCTACTTCCCATGGCGATCGAGATTGAGCGGAAATTTTTGGTGCGATCGAACCGTTGGCGCGATCTTGTCCAGCCGGGCAAACGCTACCAACAGGGCTATCTGTGGTCGGATCCCGTGCGCACCGTGCGGGCACGCATTGCGGGCGATCGGGCATTTCTAACCATCAAAGGCCAAACCGACGGCCTGGCGCGATCGGAATACGAATACGAAATTCCCGTTATTGATGCCACGGAAATGTTGGCAACACTCTGTGTTTCACCCCCGATCGACAAAGTTCGCTATCGGTTACCCTGTGCGGAAGGTTGCTGGGAAATCGATGAATTTTTTGGCAGCAATGCAGGACTCATCGTGGCGGAAATTGAACTTGATCGCCCCGATCGACCGGTGCAATTACCAGACTGGATTGGTGAAGAAGTGTCTCATGATCCCCGCTATCGCAATTCTGCCTTAGCCGATCGCCCCTTCAGCACTTGGTAATTTTTAAGGCAGACTGGTAGCTTTCCGGGCAGTTTTTTCAAGCAATTGTTTAATTGAAAGCAATTCAAGCAATTGTTTCATTGAAAGCAATTGTTTAATCACCCGATGGCAAATACCAAATTCAGTCCAAACGATAGGTCAAAAATCAGGTAAAAAATGGGCAAACTAGCCAATCTGACGATCGCTCTGATTGTGGCCACAGGAACGATCGGAATCGCTCTCATTTCCGTCCAAAACGCCACCCTTGTTTCCATGCAGTGGTTTGGATCTCGCACCGTGCAAATGCCCTTTGGTTTCCTGTTGGCAACGGGATTTGGGGCGGGCGTGGTGGTGGCGGGTCTGTTTCCCCTGTTGCCCAGCGGTCGATCGAGTCAGCGACGTTAGCGCCAGCTTGGGCCGCAATGAAGCCCAAGGGACACGAACACCCAAATAAACACCCAAACAAACACAAACACCCAAACAAAAGATGCGCCACGCGGGAAATAGATCTATACAATAGGCGGGCGAAACCTTGCCCCATCCCACCCCCCGATCGCCCTGTGCTGACCATCGCCATTCCCAAAGGCTCCCTTCTGGCCGATAGCGTGCAATTGCTAGCCGCTGCGGGCCTAGACTTCAGCGTTCTGCTCGACAAAAGCAACCGCCAACTGCAAGTGACCGACCCCACCGGCACGGCGCGGGCCATGCTAGTGCGCAATGGTGATGTGCCGGTTTATGTGGAATGCGGCCAAGCGCAGTTGGGCATTGTGGGCTACGACGTGCTGCGAGAAAAAGCGCCCAACGTTGCCAACGTGCTGGATTTGGGCTTTGGAGGCTGTCGCATGTCGGTGGCAGTTCAGGCGGATGGCCCCTATCAACGGGCGATCGACCTGCCGGCCCATAGCCGCATTGCCTCCAAGTTTGTGCGCTGTGCCCGCGAATATTTCCAGTCGTTGGATCTACCGGTGGAGATTGTGCCCCTTTACGGCTCTGTGGAGTTGGGGCCGATCACGGGCATGTCTGAGGCGATCGTGGACTTGGTGGCCACGGGGCGCACCCTCAAAGAGAACGGCTTGGTGGAAATTGAGGTGTTGTTTGAAAGCACAGCCCGACTCATTGCCCACCCGGTGAGCTATCGCCTCAACACTTACAACGTGGGGGGCTATTTGGACGCGCTGCGATCGGCCCTGGCTCAGGTGGCCTAGGGACTGTCGTCGGTTGAGGGATTTTAGTAGTTTTGATAATAAATTTGGCCGTCGGGCATGGTGGCGTTGGTCAAGTTTGCGCCGTTGAGGTTTGCACTGCTCATTTCCGCCCGATTTAACAGCACCTTGGTCATGTTGGCATCTCGTAAATTGGTGCGTGTCAAGAACGAGTCCACCAAATCCGCCTGGGACAGGTTCGATCGGGTCATATCCGCCCGGCGCAAATCAGCCCGAGTTAAGCGTGCATAGGAAAAATCCGACTGCAACATTTTGGCGTGGGCAAATTTAGCATCCGCAAACAGCGCCATCTGACAAACACTGCCGTTGAGATTGCATTCATTGAAAATAGTTCGCTCGGCCCGCACACTCGTGAGATTTGCCTGAAGTAGCGTGGCCCGCTCCAAGTTGCTGTCGCTGAGGGCCGCATTACACAAAATGGCTCCGCTCAGGTTGGCTTCCATCAGGTTCACCCCGCGCAGGACGGTTTCCCGCAAATTGGCCCCCGTCAAATTCGCACGGGTCAGATCCGCCCCAGACAAATCCGCCCCTTGCAGGTCTGCAAAGCTCAAATCGGCTCCCCGGAGGTTGGCCCCTTGATAGACCCGCTTTTCTTCGCGCAGATTGGCCCCCCGCAGGCAGGCCCCTCGGGCATTGATGCCGCTGAGGTTGGCGTTGCGCAAATCCGCCTCCACCAGGTTGGCATCGGTCAAAATCGACAGGGAAAGGTTCACATTGCGCAGATCGGCCGCTTCCAGCCGGGCCCCGTGCAAGTCCGCATCCCGCAAGTTTGCCGCACTCAGGTTGGCGCGATCGAGGTTGGCCCCGCTCAGTTTGATGTGGGTTAAGTTGGCCCCTCGCAACACCGCCCGATTAAGGTAAGACAAAATCAAATTGGCGTGGCTGAGGTCGGCTCCGGTGAAATTCACACCCACGAGATCCGCGCGAATCAGTTTGCAGCCGCTCAGGTTGAGGCCACTGAAGTTGGTCTCACCTGCTTTGTAGCGTTGCAAGATGGCTTGTGCGTCCATGGGTCTGTTGGGCTTCCAGGAAAGAAGACAGGGAATTTTGCAGGCCGCGCGAAGAGCTGGGCCAAGGGCGATCGCTCAGGTCAGCCTCAGTGTGCCTAGGGATGCGATCGGGTAAAGACATTTTCGATCGCAAACATCGATCGTTCTGTCTCATCATCCTCATCCTCAGCTTCCATGGGTAAGCCAGAGCTAAGTTGCGTTTTTTCCGCCGCCTCGCCAAACATTTCAAAGCCCGGAAAACGTCCCGTCGCACCAAAGGATTCTTGGGCCAGGGGTTTCGGTTCCGGATCCGCTGAATAGATGGCTCGATCGAGCACGCGAATCATTGACTCCGCAGCCTGGGCATATTCTTCCACTTCCGGGAAACGATTCACCGTGCTTTGCAAGCGTTCTTCCAAATCATCCAGGGTTGGACAAGCTTCGCAGAGCCGATACAACAGGCGATCGAGCAATTCCGACTTAATAGAAGCCCAAGTGTAGGCATTGAAACTAGTTTGGGGATCCAGCGTGAAAAAGCTGAGAATCTTCACCCGCAACGGGTTTGTGGCCCGCAATAATTCAAATCGCACCGCAAACCAATCGTAGGCCGCCAAATTCACCACCGGCCGGTTGGTCATGGTGTCCTGGGATGGATCCCGAGCCACAATCGCCGGTTCTGCGCTTTGGCTAGGGCCTTGGAAAGACAGCACCGTCCGCTCGTCTCCAGACTCCACCGGCAAACGCGGTTCCGTGCTGGTGAGGGTGGCTTCCCCGTCCGGATCATGACAAAGATTTCCCAACCGCTGGCTAATGCGACTGGCAATTACCCCATACACCTGAGGCTTATTCAGGTGAGCTGCTGCCCGGTTTAACCGAGTCGTTAGATGATTCATCGTGGGCGACAAGGATTGCAGCCGTTGCAGCAACCGCCCCGTATCGAGCAGGGCAATTTTCTGGTTATCGCCTTCCCAGTGGCCCGTACAAGCCAACAGCAGCAGTTTTTTAATGCGAACAATTTCTGGGTCGCGTTCTAACTCCCGTGCGAGGTCTTGGAGGATGGAGGGAATATCGCTCATAGGGCCAAGGGGTCAAAACGCGAGAGTCCAGGGAGAGGAAATCGGGCTGCACCCAAATTGAGTCGATCGCAGTCGAACCAGGGCGATAGCGGGAGCTTACCAGTCGCTTTTGGCAGCATCAGCATCATCCAGGGCAATGAGCGCAACAGTCCGTTGATTACCGCCAATCATGCAAATCTCCTCCATTACATCAGGAATTAGACAACAAACGCTGTGCTCTTGCAGACTGTTCAGAGCACAGGGCGGCTGTTCGGGAGAAGTGGCATGGTCAAGGGTCACTTTGAGTATGCCTTACCCTGGCGAGATCGATCCACCAATATCGATCTCGCACGTGGTTTTCCAATCTTGTTTTTTAGTCAGTAACCGCACTCCTGTGCAGTGATTCACCATTTGTGAAGCCACCAACCCGTCCTACACTAGATTTAGGACAATTAGGGCTGTGGGGTAATCGATCCAATTCATTACCAAAATCGAGCTTCGGGCTTTTTTGTCTTGTTTTGAAAGATGTTTTTGACTGTTTCTCAATCATTGAATGGGTTATTGATTTGTTGATTAATCAAAGATCAAGAAAATGACGAGGTAACCCAGCTTGATTGAATCACCTTTTCGAGAATTGGGAAATTAGGAGTATGAAAATTCAGAACTTACGGAAATTGACATTTTTTTCGATCGATTCCCATGCGTCAACAAGGACAACCTTACTTGCTAAGACGCAACTGGGGTTCAAAACAGCCAAACGAGCGATCGGGCGATCGATCCTGATATCGATCCTGATGCCATTGCTGATTGCTGGGCTGTGGCTGACGGGAATTGGGTGCGCACCGGCTTGGGCCGCTCCGGCCGTGGCCTTAAGTCAGCAAACCCCCGTGGAAGTGGCCGTGGAACTGGGAACCACCTCTGGAGAATTGCGCTTTGTGCCCAATCAATTGACCTTCGAGGCCGGCAAGCGCTACAAACTGCGCCTGAGCAACAACAGCCCCACCAAACACTATTTCACGGCCAAAGATTTTGCCGATGCCATTTGGTCGCAGAAGGTTGATGCGGGCAATGTGGAAGTTAAGGGCGCGATTCATGAGTTGGAATTGCGCCCTAACACGGTGGCCGATTGGGTGTTTGTGCCGGTGCGATCGGGCAAATATACCCTCCGTTGCACCGTGCCTGGCCACCAGGCGGCGGGCATGACCGGCGAAATTCTGATTCAGTAGGGAGCCTTGACCTCCCCGGGGCTTTGACGGGCGATCGCCGCTTGCAGTTGGGCAAGCACCCGGCTGTTACCCAGCCCCGGCCAGAGTCCCCCAGGCTTGTAAAGTTTTTTGATAAGCTCTAGAGGGACATTGCCTTCCCCACTGTCGCTTCGATCGCTAACACCACCTGCTAACACCATGAACGTTTTTGCCGACCTGCTGCCCAAGTCCAAGCCTGCCGACTCGCAAACGGGCCCGCGCATTCAAAAAAATCGCCGGGGTATTGAAATCAAATCGAAGCGCGAGATCGAGATCATGCGGCAGGCTTCGGCGATCGTGGCAACGGTGCTGAAGGAAATTCTGGAGTTGGCAGAACCGGGCATGACCACGGCTGACCTCGATCGCCACGCGGAAAAGCGAATTCGCGAAATGGGAGCCGTGCCCAGCTTCAAGGGCTATCACGGGTTCCCGGCTTCCATTTGCGCCTCCATTAATAATGAAGTGGTGCATGGAATTCCCAACTCGAAAAAGACGATCCAAAGTGGTGACCTTGTGAAGGTGGACACGGGAGCCTATTTCAACGGGTTCCATGGCGATTCCTGTGTGACGGTGCGGGTGGGGCAGGTCTCTCCGGAGGCCGATCGCCTGGCACGAGTTGCGGAAGAAGCCTTGTTTGCCGGAATTCATCAGGTGAAGCCCGGTGGAACGCTGCTGGACATTGCCGGGGCGATCGAGGACGTGGTGAAGGCCAATGGCTACTCGGTGGTGGAAGATTTCACCGGTCACGGCGTGGGGCGCAACCTGCACGAAGAACCGGCGGTGTTTAATTTCCGAACCCGTGAGCTGCCGAATGTACGGTTGCGGGCGGGGATGACCCTGGCGATCGAGCCGATTTTGAATGCGGGTTCCAAGAAAACCAAAATTTTGAGTGACAAGTGGACGGCCGTAACGGTCGATCGCTCCTGGTCAGCCCAGTGGGAGCATACGGTGCTGGTGACGGAGGATGGCTTTGAGATTTTGACCGATCGCACCAAGGTTTAGCTGCCACAAAGGTTTAAAAAGGTTTAAATCGTGGCCGGCTTGGAACCGGCCGCTGAATTGAGGGCCGGCCTTGAAGTTGCAATTTTGAAGTTTCGGGCTTGAATGCTGGGATTCAGTCTCGGCGACTGCTCAATAACCGAGCAAAGGTTGGGAAACCCAAGCCCTTAGCCAGGCCGATCGATTGCTATTCATGGGCAATTGATCGGCCTCTTTGTGTTTTCTAGTGCATAAGCGGGCGATCGTGATTACTCAGGCCTTGAGGCCCATTCCGCTAGCCAATCAGGGCAGCCCAAGCCTGCGGCCCCACAATGCCATCCACCGTCAGGCGGTTTTGGGTTTGGAAACGGCGCACCGCATCCAGAGTTCCGGGGCCATAGATGCCATCGATCGCCACACCCACCCGAAATTGCAAGTAGCGCACAGCGGGGCCGGAGGTTTGGTTGGGCCGCAAAATCGGCTTGGCCAAAATTTGCCGAATGTTCACCCAGGTGCGATCGCCCGCCACCCCATCCGTCACCAAACCCAAAATCGCCTGCAATCGTTGGGTGGCCGATGTGGTGGACGGGCCAATGAACCCATCTTCGGCTAGGCGCTGGTTGTTGCGATCCAAAATTCGGAGCCGGTTCAAGGTGCGCTGCAATTCCAAAACCTGGGCACTGGACTGCACCGGGGTTGGGGTTGGCTCCGGCTTGGGTAATTGTCCCGTTAACCCCTTCACGATCGCGTTAGCCATCTTTTCGGGATCAAACAAATCCATGTCCCGACGGGAATCGCAAAAACAGCATTCCACCAAGATGGCCGGTGCAGACGTGTTGCGAATCACGTATAAATGTGCGCCATTTTTGACCCCACGGCTGTTGAACCCCAGGGCCACAATTTCGCGCAGCACGGGAGCCGCCAACCGTTCACCTGTGGCGCTGGCTGCAAAAACTTCCGTACCACTCACCACCGTGTTGAAGGAGTTGAAGTGAATCGACACAAACGCATCAACCCGGTTGAGATTTGCCACATTACAGCGCTGCCAAAGGGAGTTGGTGACGCTGGAGGCGCTACGCGGTGAGCAATTCACCACCGTATGCCCCAAGGCCCGCAACTTGTTGATTACCCTTGTGCCAACGGCCATGGTCAGCTCGTCTTCAAACCGGATGCCGCGTGCCCCCGTGTCGGGAGGGGCGTTGTGGCCAATGTCGATTCCGTACTTCATGGTTGGGTCAATGCCTCGCTGAGTCCCGGGGAAGCTGATTGGGAAATGGTCGCAACGGCTCGATCGACTCGATCCGAGTCCAGATCCAAACCCAGAATCCATCCAGTCCCGATCGATCCTGACCGATCCCGATCCATCCCGATCGATCCAAGGCCGAGCGCCGTAAGTCCCGCCCCCATTTAAGCGCAGGGCCGGAAGATTGCCCAAGCGCCTGAGACCAATGACGCAACAACTTGCGCAGTTGATGAACCGTTGATGAGTGGTAAGGGCTGAGGGATTGGCTCGATCGCGCATTGGAGCCGCCGCCCGATCGCCCCCTATGCTTAATCGCCCGTCAATGTCTTCAGGCTTTCGAGGGTGGACAAAATATTGCGCGGATCCATGAACATCACCTTGCTGCTGTTGCTGCTGCCGATCGCTTGGCCCGTCGCCAAATAGCTTTGGGCGATCAGAAATTGCAGGGCCTCCGCTGCCTTGGGATCTTGCTGAAGTGACTGGGCCACAATTTTCAGGGCCTGCGCCGTGGCCTGGGCTTGCAGCACCTGCCGCTCTTGGTCAGCCCGGGCCTTCAGCACGATCGCCTGACGTTCCCCCTCCGCCGCCAAAACAGCCGCCTTTTGCCGAGCTTCAGCCTCCAGCACTTGGGCCTCCGCTTGGCCGCGGGCGGAGTTCACCGCCGATTCCCGCTCCCCTTCCGAGGTGAGAATGGCCGCCCGTTTGCGCCGCTCGGCGGACATTTGCAACTCCATCGATTCCTGAACGGCCTTGGAGGGAATGATGTCGCGTAGTTCCACCCGGGTCACCTTCACACCCCAAGGATCCGTGGCAATGTCCAGATCCTGAAGCAGAACTTCGTTAACCCGTTCCCGGGCGGTGAAGGTTTCATCCAGTTCTAACTTGCCCATTTCCGATCGAATCTGGGTCAGCACCAAATTCGTCATGGCCATTTGCAGATTTTCAACCTTATAAAAAGATTTCTCGAGATCCACCACTCGCCAATAGACCACGGCATCGGCCGTAATGCTCACGTTGTCCCTGGTGATGCATTGCTGGGGCGGAATATCAATCACCCGTTCCCGCAAGGTTTGCCGATAGGCCACACGCTCCAGCACGGGAATCACGTAGTTAATGCCCGGTTCCAGGCGTTTTCCCTTGTATTTTCCCAACTGCTCCACCAAGGCTTCATCACCCTGGTTGATGATTTTGATGCCCGAGAGGGCTGTGCCGCCCAGGGCGAGGGCAAGGATCAGGAAAGTGCTCATTATGCCTCTGGTTCTAGGTTGTCTGGCCAATGCTCGATCGGTAGCACCCACAGGGTTGTCCCCTGGCGGCCAACGATATACACAGGGGTTTGCGGGGCGATCGCCTGGCTGGTGTCTTGGCAACGGGCGGCCCAGGATTGTCCTTCATAGAGGACGCGGCCGGGTTGGCCGGGGGCGATCGCGGTGAGGGTTTGCCCCTCAATCGCGTCCCAATGTTGCTTCGGGGCGGGGCGATCGAGCCATTGCCGGGCCGCCCGAATCATCACCACCGACAACCCCAACCACAGCCCCACTTGCAGGGGCGCACTGGGCAACACCACCGACACCAGAGCCACCACCAGCGCACTGACTCCCATCACCGCCGCCACAAAGGCCGTGGGCACAAACAGTTCTGCTAAACACAACCCTGCACCGAGCAGGATCCAAAGGGTGGTTAAGGACATAGGAACCGGCTGTTCAGAAGGGAGGGGTGGCAAGAGCCGACCGGTCTGAGGCCATTCTAGCTTTCGGGTTTTGGGCTGTCCTGTTGATGGGGCCCGTTGATTCGTTTCCGGTGAACGGTGAACACTGTTGAATCGATCGATCCACGGAGTCATCCAGTTGAATCAACTGGATTCATCAATTGGGATCCGTGGATCGGCGGGATCCGGAAGATTCCAGGGATACAATCGAGCGGTATCCGCTACTGTGCTTGCCAGCAATGAACGGACTTGAGCCGCCCATCTACTGCGTAAATCCAAGTTGTGCCCAACCTCGCAATGCGATCGGGCGGGAGCGCTGTAGCGAGTGCCAAACACCGCTGCTCTATCGCTACCTGTGGGCCGTGGGAGAAGTGGCGGCAGCAATTCCGGTGGGCAGCATGGTGGCCGGGCGCTATTACGTGCAAGCACCGTCCGTGTGGCTGGAGACGGAACCGGCCCGATCGCCCGATGTGCCGCCCCAACTGCCCGATCGGGCCCTGCCCTATCTGCGGCTCCATCGTTGGGCCCGCCACTTGCCTCAGTTTTATGGTCTTTGCTTGATGGGTGATCAGTCACCCGATACGATCCTGCTGGAAAACGCTCCCCTGAACGATCAGGGGCAACCTTACCCGAGCATTAATGAGGCTTGGGGTGGGGCCCGGAATCTGCGGCGGCTCCACTGGTTGCGGCAACTGTTAGACCTATGGCCCGCCCTGGCAGCGGAAGGGGTGACAGCCAGCCTGCTTTCGTTGCAAAACGTGCGGATTCAGGGGGGGCGTTTGTGGCTACGGGAGTTGATGGCCGATGAGGCCGATCGGGAAGGGAATTTTCGGCGGTTGGGAGATTTGTGGTTTGCTTGGCTCACCGGTTGGTTGCCGCAGGTCTCGACGGAAAATGATGCCCTGCTGGGGGTTCGGCTTCAGGACTGGTGTACCCAAATTCGCCAAGGCGCGTTGAATCCGGCCGGAGCGGCCACCCTGCTCGATCGCCTGATCCAAGAAACCCAAGCCCAATACGATTTGACGGTGATCGCAGCGGGCCTCACGGATCCGGGCCGCCAGCGATCAAACAACGAGGACACCTGCTATCCCGACACCTTTTCGCCCTTACCGCCCGTGGGGGCGATCGATCCCGGCGTGGCGATTGTTTGCGATGGGTTGGGTGGGCGCGAACGAGGTGAAGTGGCCAGCCAAATGGCCATGCAGTCGTTGCAATTGCAGGCCCAAGCTTTGATTTCCGAGGCGATTACAAGTGGCGAATCGATCGAAGCCCCGATCGCCACGGAACAGATTCGGGCCATGCTGCGGGTAGCCAACAATCTGATTGCCACCCAAAACGACAGCCAAGGCCGGGAAGCCCGCCAGCGGATGGCCACCACCGCCGCCCTGGCGATCGCCCTGCCCCAACCCCTGCGGCCCCCCTTCGTGGAGCAAACCACCATTGCCCGCGATCTCTACATTGCTCATGTGGGCGACTGCCGAGCCTATTGGATTTCCATGGGCGGCTGCATTCCCTTGACGGTGGATGACGACCTGGCGGGCCGCGAAGCAGAAACCGGTTTCCGTTCCTATCGCGAAGCCCTGAACCAACCCAATGGCAGCGCGATCGCCCAGGCCTTGGGAGCGAAGGAAGCGGACAATCTGCAACCCCATGTTCAGCGCTGGATTGTGGATGAGGATGGGCTGCTGTTGCTTTGTTCCGATGGGTTCAGCGATCAGGGTTGGGTGGAACAAAGCTGGCGGGAATATGGATTGGGAATTGTGACCGGCACGCGATCGCTCAACGAAACCCTCAAGGCCTGGGTGGCCGCCGCCGTCGCCACCAATGGCAGCGACAACACCACCGCTGTGGCCCTGCTTTGTCGTCTCAGTCCCCTGAACGTGGGCATTCCCGATCCCTGGACGGCGGCCCCCGAAGCCGTGGCCCTGGCTCCGGCCACCTGGGAATCGGAAATGTCCGAAGCGTCCCAAGCCCTGTTGCAAACCACCAGCCGTCCTCCCCGTTCCCAGCGTCGCCGCCGATCGCACCCGGGCCTGAGCAAACCCCAGTGGATAGGGCTGGGCGCGATCGCCTTGGTCATTTTGGGGGCGATCGCCCTGGCCCTCACCCTGCGTCCCTCCGGGGGCGATCGACCCGATCCCGACCGTACGCCCTCCGCACCCACCCGCTCCACACAGCCGGGCACGCCTGCGCCCAACACCACCACCGAAGAACTCCCCGTTCCCGGCCCTTAGCCCGTGAATTTTTTGATGGCTAGTTTTTTGATGGCTAGTTATTGATCTCTTAATCACCCGTTTCCGCTGCGGTTTGTGTGGGAAAATCCAGAATCACGACCAAAATCGCGACTGGAACCGAACGCCACGTAGGTAATCCTGCGTTCTGGGCATTCCAGATCGTGCTCAACCACCCAAGTTTATTAGCGAGCTGTCAGAGGTTATGAAAGTCGGCGATCGCGTGCGTGTCAGCACCACCGTAGAGGTCTACCACTACCCGGAGCATCGGGGCAAACCCTACAACTTGGAAGGCAAGGAAGGGGAAATCATTGCGATCGTCACCGAGCACCAGGGCCGCCCCGTCAGCGCCAACTTTCCTTTCCTGGTGCAATTTGAAGGGAAGTTTCGCGGCCATTTTCGGGATGGTGAATTAACGATCGTGGAATCGTAATTGCGCAACCAGTAACCTGAGCCGATCGTCACCTCGAAGTTGCCGATCATTTCGCGATCAGGGGGCAAGGGGCTTAGGGGATATCGCCTTTTCCATATTTCCATCGCCGTAGGGGTTGGGTCTCCCAACCCTAACCCGGGCGATCGCTACAACCCTGTCCACCCCTGGGAACACCCAAGGATCGCGGGGACTGGGCGGGGACTGGGCGGGGACTGGGCGGGGACTGGGCGGGGACTGGGCGGGGACTGGGCGGGGACTGGGCGGGGACTGGGCGGGGACTGGGCGGTTGGGAGGATGAGATCGTCAGGGTTTTGGGCGATTTGACGACAGGCCCTAAGCCCCTTGTCTCTGGTAGCTTGGACAAATGGTTTGGATCCAATGGTTGGGATCAGTAATTAGATTTGATTTTTTTGGGAAAGGTCGCCACACTGAAGGCAATATTTCTTGATTTCTTGCCCCCAGCTTCAATTGGGCGATCGAGCAACCCATGAAACCTTCCCTTTTTGCCCACCAGCCGATTACCAACCCCCTGGAAGCCAAGTCCTGTCAAGAGCTGACCGATTTAGAACTGGCGCAGGTGCTCGCATCGCGTTTGGCGCTGGGCAACGGGGATTGGCATCGACAAAAGGGCAATCGATCGATCCGGGCCCGGGAACAGGCGGCGGCGGCCTTGGTGGCCCTGTTGCGCGACCAACCCCAAATGGCCCTAGAGCATTTGCAGCAGGCGGCGGGATGGCTCGATCGCACCGTGAGCGCCCCGCCCTGCCCGGATCATGGTCGCTAACGCACTAGCGCCACATAGCGTTCTCGCAAACTGGCCCGCAAACCTTGGGCCGCTTGGGCCAACCGCTGCCGTTTCGAGACCCGGATCGGATCCGTTTCCTTGTACAGATGCAACACGCGGCCGCCTTCTTGCCACTCCACCCGATCGAACACTTGATGCAGGATGAACAAACCGCGGCCGCATTCCCCCTCGTTACCCGGCAGCAGGTCTTCCACCGCATCCAAATCCATGGTTACATCATCCAGATCCGCATCCATGGCCACGGGTGGCAACGGCGGCGCATGGCAACAACAAGGGGGCTTAAATCCTCCCCCCCGATCAGAAATCATCCACCAGTAGCGGTGGCTGCGAGCAGAAAAGTGAACACACACTCGTTTTCCCGGATCAAGGCCATTACCATGCTTCACCGCATTGACCAAAGCCTCCTGTAACCCAAGGCGCACTTCAAAGCGCCAAGGCTCCGGGACATCTTCCACTAACAAATCCAGAACAGGGCACAAATGCAGCGTTGAAGGGAAACTCAGCTTGCGCCACTGATGTTTTTCTTGGCGAACTGTGGGGGCCATCACAACTGGAGACAGAGCATTTGGACGACCAGAAATACCGAGCGGAACTGAGGCAGGGACAGCCAATTAGCCCAAGAAAGTTAAGGGATTGGGCAATGCTGACCGGAGGGCCAAAGCGCCGAACGATCGCACCCTCGATGGACGAATCGAGCGATGGAAGTTAGGAATTTTTACTGAACCGTTCAATTTCCATTGTATCCAAAGGGGTTGAAAAGTCTAGGCGACCCCATGTCCCGGAACGGGCGATCGCCCTCTGCCCAAGGATCTCAGGAAACTGAGCCATGCAAAAGCGGCGGCCCTCTTCATGAAGATTAACCGCCGCTTTTCACCAACCAGATTTTCACCAACCAAGTTTGCGCCAACCAGATCTGCGCCAACCAGATTCGCACAACTCAGTGGGACTACAAGCTGGGATTTTGAGCTGGGATTTCGAGCTGGGATTTTGAGCTGGGATCAAGAACTAGTATTGGGGAACCGAAGGATCCACTTCTTGGCTCCAAGCATTGATCCCGCCCTTGACGTTGATGCCGTCAATGCCAGACTTTTGCAGGATCCCGAGGGCCTTGGCCGATCGCCCGCCCATCTTGCAGTGAACCACCAACTTGCGGCCCTTGAGCAGGTCTTTCACCTTCCCAACCCCACTGCCACTTTCGATATCTGGCAACGGCACCAACACCGATCCCGGAATACGGCCAATTTCAAACTCGTTGGGGTTGCGCACATCCAACAGCAGAAAGTCTTCGCCGCTGTCGATCAACGATTTCAAGTCCGTGACGCTCATTTCGGCCACGTCGGGTTTTTCTTCGGCTTGGCCCACGGGCGGTAACCCACAGAATTGTTGATAGTCAATCAACTTTTCAATGACGGGACGTTCGGGGTTGGGCCGCAACTTCAGTTCCCGGAACTTCATATCCAAGGCGTTGTACAGCAACAGACGACCATTCAGGGTCGTGCCCTTGCCCAAGATGATTTTGACGGTTTCCGTGGCTTGGATTACGCCAATGATCCCCGGCAAAATTCCCAACACGCCACCTTCGGCGCAGGAAGGAACCATGCCCGGCGGCGGGGGTTCGGGATAGAGGTCGCGATAGTTGGGGCCGCCTTCGTAATTAAAGACGGTGGCTTGGCCCTCAAACCGAAAGATGGAACCGTAAACGTTGGGCTTGTCGAGCAGAACGCAAGCGTCGTTCACCAGGTAGCGGGTGGGGAAGTTGTCCGTTCCGTCTACCACGATGTCGTAGGGGCGGAAGATGTCGAGGGCGTTTTCAGAACTGAGCCGCGCCTCGTACAAATCCACTTGGCAGTAGGGGTTAATTTCGAGGATCCGATTTTTGGCGGATTCGATTTTGGGTTTGCCAACCCAGGATGTGCCGTGGATGACTTGGCGTTGCAGGTTGGAGTAGTCCACCACGTCAAAGTCCACCAAGCCAATCCGGCCAATGCCGGCGGCGGCGAGGTAGAGCAGCAGGGGCGAACCCAAACCGCCGCTGCCAATGCAGAGCACGCTGGCGGCTTTCAGGCGCTTTTGGCCTTCCAGTCCCACTTCGGGCAGGATGAGGTGTCGAGAGTAGCGTTCGTACTCTTCTTTTAGGAGTTGTGTGTTGCTGGTATCGATATTCAGCATAGGTTGCGAGGTGGTTTGGGTTCGATGCCCGATCGCGGGGGGGCGATCGCGCCTTCGATCGCTGTGAGGGGTTTCCCATCTAGGCATCACCTTGGGGGGCGATCGGCCTTGGGGGGAATCAACGAATCGCAGTGGCTAAGCAACCGGGCGCGCCAGGGGCAGTTGAGATCAACAATCAGGATCCACAAAGAACGATCGGCTCGGGCTGAAACTGGCGATCGAGATTGAGTCGCCAGCTTTGCCAGTCCACAGTTTGATCGCCTTTTACCGACAGGATCAGGTACGAGTAGTCAGGCCAAGCACAGGCGCGATCGAACTCGGATGGAACGGCCGGATGTTGCGGGTGTGAATGATAAACCCCAATGATATCAAGGTTACGGGCACGACCGGCCCGCATGGCCGCCAACATCGTGGCCGGGGCGATCGCATAGCGACGCTCAGGACTGGTTTCGCCAGCGGGGATCGGATCCAAGGTGCGAAAGGGTTCATCGGTGAGCTGTTCCCAATCGTTATTGGCGGGCCACAGCTCATAGACAATCGCCTCGATCGCCCCCATGGAACCTGCGGGGGCTGGATCCCTTGGGCCGACTGGTGACTCAATCGGTAATTCAACCGGTGATTCAACTGGGGTGCGCACTTGCCGGCCCAGCAACAGGCCGCAACATTCATAGGGCAAAGCCGCTTCCGCTGCTCGACACAGTTGCTCCAGGAGCGATCGGGAGAGTTGGAGAGTCATCTTTCAAGGGCCATCGCCGTTACCGGTGCTTTGGGAAACGCGAGGGATACAGCAGGTATTTTGAGATCTTGCAAATTCTTCACAGAATCTTTGCCAGATTTTGCAAAAAAATGTTACAAAATTTTTCGTATCTTCAGCTACAATCAGGTCGAAGCAAATCCGACCGGATATCACACTGCGAAGATTGAATTCCTGATGCAATCGCGTTTTGGGAGACGCGGCTTGCCTCACGACAGATTTTCCGTTTCCTCGGATGCACTAAAACGACGCAACTAGAACTGGAAAGCGGCGACCCGATCGGGAACGCCGCTTTTTGTTGCAATTCGTTTGTTGAAATTAGTCGGTTGCAATCGGTTTATTGCAATCGGTTTGTTGCAGGCGGATTAAGGCGGCCGTTAGCTCGCCAAATATTCCCGCACATCGGTGCGACGGCGCAGTTGCTTCAGGGCTTGGTGTTCCAACTGGCGCACCCGCTCACGGCTGATGTTGAGTCGATCGCCCACCTTAGCCAAAGATAGTTCCCGACCATCTTCGAGGCCAAAACGCAGGGTAATCACATCCCGTTGTTGAGGAGTCAGCTCCGCCAACAGGGCTTGCAAATCCAAGCGCAGGGCCTCGCGGCTGGCGTAATCTTCCGGCAGATCGCCTTCATCTTCCAGCAAGTCCTGAAGTTCCGTGTCTTGGTTGTCGCCCACTCGCAACTCCAGGGAAACCGGTTGCCGCGAAATCAGCATGAATTCCCGCACTTGGGCCGGTTCCAATTCCAGCTCGGCCGCCACTTCCGAGAGCTTGGGCGATCGACCCAGTTTTTGGGTTAACTCCCGCTGCACCCGCTTCACCTTATTCAGCTTTTCGGTGATGTGAATCGGCAGGCGAATGGCGCGTGATTGTTGGGCGATCGCCCGCGTGATCGCTTGGCGAATCCACCAGTAGGCATAGGTTGAAAATTTGTAGCCCATCATGGGGTCAAACTTTTCCACCCCGCGCTCCAAACCCAAGCTGCCTTCTTGGATCAGGTCTAAGAGTTCTAGGTTGCGTTTTTGGTATTTCTTGGCGATCGAAACCACAAGACGCAGGTTGGCTTCAATCATTTTTTTCTTTGCCCGATCGCCCACCCGCAACTGCTGGCGCAGATCTTCCACCGAAAGCTGGGCGGCGGCGGCCCATTCCTGCTCCGTGGGCGATCGATCCAACTCGCCCATCAGCTTCTCCTGGATGTCCAAGAGCCGCATCATTTGCTGCACTTGCTTGCCCAGAATAATTTCCTGTTCATCAGTCAGCAACGGAACTCGGCCAATTTCGTGCAAATAGGCGCGAACCAAATCGGCACTGTCACCTTCTCGCGACTTGGATCGCTGCGTTTGGGGGCGAATCATAGCGGTCGGCATGGTCAGCATCCTATTTTCAATCACAAAGACGCGAGCACAAGAGCTTGCGGGTCGGCATTATTCGTCAGCGTTATCGGCGTTCATTGATGAGCAAGTCTGTTTCAAAAAACGCCCTGGGAAACGAGTCCCACAAATTCCAAATTCGGATCTACACTGAAGATCCAAAGGTCAAGAGTCCACAAACCAAGAGCGGCCAAAACCCACCTGGCAACACTCAAAGGGACAAAGAATTAGACGGTCTTGGATTGCAAAAAGTTCATTAAATTAACCTTGGGCAACAGTTCCCAGCAGAGTTACGGCGAGCCATTAGGCGACAATTTCGCAAAACCACGAAAAACGTAACCAAAGTCAGCCAAAACTCAGTTAGTCAAATTCGGTCACAACTGAAAATTCAGCAACCAACCAGAAATCAACCGGAAATCCATCAAAAATCACCCGAAAATCAGCCAGAATCCATCAAAACCAGTTCAGAATCAGCCAGAAATGCACTGAAAATCAGCCATTCAAGAAGGATTGGAGTGCGATCACGAAGGGAGTTATGGGCATTCAGTTTCCTTGAAGTTCATTGGTGAATCTCCCGGAAGCAAGATCTCAGCTCGATCGGTAACGTTAAGGGTCGAAACAAATACCGAATCACTGAAATTGGGCTGTTATTCACTCCACAAACTTGAATGAAGAATCAGGCTTTTTCAGGTTTCTGAGCGCGACTCTTTTTCCATAGTGATCGCAAAAGTTGGAATTGGGTACGACAGACTGGGGAGCAATAACCGAACCTGAAAGATTGGTATCCCGCCCTGCGCTTGGTTGGTGCGCTGGGTTGGGGTTTTGGAAACCCCTTCAGCCGCTTCCGAGGATCAGCATCATGGTCTAGGTATAGCCAGCGGGTGCGACATTGCCATGGCAGTCATACGAAGTTTTTGTCACACCACTGTTAAGCCTTGCGGGCCCGCGCGATCGCCCCTGATCACCGTAGCCGTAGCCGTAGCCATGGACATTGCCATAACTGGTCGCTTGGGGGTTGAGGAACAATCACGGCTGTTGTAAGGATTTTGGACACTCAAGTTTCAGGTGCTCAAGATCCTGCGGGCGATCGCCCGATCAATCGCCTGCCCCATAACCCAACCCATCAACGTTCTATGAGCACGTTTTAAAATCCCAAATCAGCCTTGGCTTTGTCCCCTTCCGCGATCGCGATTTCATCGGGCAGTTCTTCCCAAAAAGTGTCGCCAATTTCCGCATAGAACTTCTCGTCATAGGGACGAGTTCTAACCACTACAGGCATGGGCACAGCATGGCCCAAAACTAGGGCCTGTTGCTTGGAATCCAGCTTGGCCAAAACCGATCGCAGGCTTTGTCCTCCTGCCACGCCGGTAAAGATAGCTTCAATATCTTTTTCGTCATTCAACAGGGCTGTAATTCTGGTTCCAATTTGCGACATGACCTCGTTATCAATCCCCGAGGGACGCTGATCAACCACCAGCAAGGTGACAAAATATTTCCGCATTTCACGGGCGATCGTGCCGAAAATAGTTTGCTTGGCGGTAGCAGGGTCTAGAAATCGGTGTGCTTCCTCAATCGTGATCATCAATTGGCGGGGCTTATCGTTGGGATCCTTGGTTTGCAAAAAGCGCTCGGCTTTGCGCACGTAAATGCCATGAATTCGACGAGAAATAATATTGGTGGCTAGCATATAAGCCAGCATGTTTGATTGGGAACCGAATTCGATGATGACGTGTTTTCCAGCTTCCAGGGAGTCCAAAATTTGCTTGATATAATCCGAGCCAGCATTTCTCATATATTTGATTTGATCAAGACGATTTAACTTTCGTTGCAGCGCCATGATCGAAGATTTGCTGCCCATTTTGGTTTCGCAAAAATCCTGAATTTCCTCATTGGTCATGCTGAGGAGCCGTGAAATCCAAGATTTACCAAATTCATTTTGCAAAATAATTGCATTTTCAACGCTGGCTTCGGAAAGATTCAGTTCCGCACTCACCAGCATCAAATCTTCCACATCAATTTGGTCATAACTGATGTAGAGTTCTCGGGCATCGCGCACGCCTCGGCGCTTGGTGGATTCCGCGTCCAGGGTGTAAATTTCCACTTGCCCCGGGAAAAGTTGTCGCAACCCTTTGACGGTGTTGATTCCTTTGCCTTCGCGCATGGCTTCCCAGCCATATTCCGAATGCATATCAAAGATTAAGTTCACCGCCACTTGCTTGCGAATTGTGCCCGCCAACAGCAGACGGGTGAGGAATGATTTCCCGGTTCCCGATTTCCCAAAAACGCCGTTACTGCGCTCCACGAACCGATCGAGGTCAATGCAAACGGGCACATCGGTATCGATCGGCATTCCAATCGCAAAATTGCGTCGCTGGGGATCGTCTTCCCAACCAAACACGATCCGAAAGTCCCGATCGCTCGCTTCATAGACCTGCGAAAAGTGACTAGGAATGGTTTTCACGGGTAACAATTCCAAATTGGCATCGCGGTTAGCAGCAAAGGAGGCTAAATTACTGGATGTTTGATTGCCGTTTTTGTCCTTGGCTTTGCCGTTTTTGCGGGCCGATCGGGCAGGTTCTGGAGCCAAGTGATCGGGTAAGGGCAGGGTTTCCCAGTCCATCTCTGCTTGGGGCACAAACATCAACATGGGAGCGAGTTCGATCGTCCCAAAAGTGCCACTGCCGGCCAGCACATCGCGCAAAAAATCATCATCGGGATGGGGCGGATCGATCGTAATTCGTTGGCTGGAGGTTCCCAAAGCCACATCGGTTAACATGCAAAAAAAGTGCGATCGCCGCCCCCGCACCACCAAAAATTTGCCCACTCGCATCTCTTCCACGGAAACATCGGCATGGAGCCGCACCTCCAGCCCTTCGCTAAGGGAACCTTGAATGACTGAGCCGAGTGGAACGTCTTGGGGCATAGGATGAGACAATTTATGAAACGATTTAGCCAGTATGAAAGCGGGAGGTTGTGATTGGGAATTGCGTACAAACCGCAATTTAAGGACTGATTAAGATCTGGTTCAAGCCGGAATCGATCAATATCAGATCAGCGCTCAGATTGACGAAGATCAAACGATCATCTCGTTATTTTAACGGCATTATCTACCCTTCAGATTTACACTCGGTGTTTCGGCCATGAGTATCTGTTTATCGCTCATTGTCAAAAATGAAGCCCATCAGATCGATCGCTGCCTCAACAGTGTGCGCGACTGTGTGGATGAAATTTTAGTGTTAGATACGGGTTCCACCGATGACACCGTTGAGCGGGCCCGATCGCATGGGGCGCGGGTGGCTTTTTTCGATTGGTGCAATGATTTTGCGGCCGCTCGAAACGCAGCCTTGGCCCAAATCGAGAGCGATTGGGTATTGGTGTTGGATGCGGATGAGTGGTTGCTGCCGGAAGCGATCGAACCGATTCGCGAAGCGGTTAGCTATCCAGAGCATTTGGTGGTGAATTTGGTGCGTCGAGAATTGGGCGCAGTGCAATCTCCCTATTCTTTGGTCTCGCGTTTGTTTCGGCGACATCCTGAAATTCAGTTCGATCGCCCCTACCACGCCATTATTGATGACAGTGTGGTGCGGCTTTTGCAACAGGAACCACACTGGAAAATTGTGTCCCTTTCGATGCCGGCCATCGATCATGATGGCTATCGGCTCGATCGCATCGCCAGCGCTTCCAAAGCCGATCGGGCCAAGGCTGCCATGGAAGTTTTTTGGAAAGCAAATCCAGAGGATCCCTACGTCTGTAGCAAGTTGGGGGCCCTGCTCATCGACTTAGGAGAACCAGAACAAGGGATCGCACTCTTGAAAACCGGTCTCAAGCGGGCAGAACAAGAGAAAATGACCGAAGTTTTATATGAGCTACACTATCACCTGGCAATTTTTTATAATCAACAACAGAACCTCGATTTAGCCCAAGCCCATTATCGTGCGGCTTTGCGCCAACCAGTTCTGCCAATTTTGAAATTAGGTTCTTTGATCAATTTAGGTAATCTTTATCGCCAAAAAGGAAACCTACAGGCGGCCTATGAGAGCTATCGCCAAGCAGTGATCATTGACCCCAACTTTGCGATCGCCCATTACAATTTAGGTTCAAACCTGCGAGCAATGAACCGTACTTTGGAGGCGATCGAACATTATCAAAAAGCTATTGAACTCGATCCGGCAAAGCCCGAATTTCACCAAAATTTAGGCGCAGCTTTCTTGAAAGGTGGCAATGTGCCCGAAAGTCTGAAAGCCTTCAAGACAGCCGTTGAATTATATGATCAACAGCAGTCACCGGAAGCGGAGCGAATTCGCCAAACTTTACGAGAACTGAAATTCGAGATTTAGTTTGAAGTTTAGTTTGAAGTTTAGACTCAGAAATTCAAAAAGCGCTAAGCAAGCCCCTTGCGTTCATCGCCAGTCCATCACTGCAAAAGCGCCTAAAACAACACCTAAGCAACAGATTGGCATCGCAGCAATATCTTGAGTCAGGATCGAATCAGGGTTGATTGGCCATTGCTGAGCTATGGGCTGACCTTACCAGGCTCAGTGTTCTTGAAAGCCCCCCGTTGAGAGGCGATCGCGTCGGCCCAGCGGGTAGTTTCTGGCAGTCTGTAGCGCGGGGTGCAATTCAAAACCAACTCGATCGCCGTGGGCAAACTCACTCGATGCCCCGAGGAAACATAAAGCGGCCGACAATTGTGGCGCGATCGAACAATTGCGCCAATAGTTTCTTCGCGATCGATCAAAGGTTGCCAACTTCCTTTCGCCAAATCTAGCGGCTCGTGGGTTCCAATCAAGTGGGATTTTGCCACACCAATAGTTGGCAGGTTCAACAACAATCCCAAGTGACAAGCTAACCCAAACCGACGCGGGTGAGCATAGCCTTGACCATCACATAAAATCAGATCTGGTTTTTGCTGAAGCTGATCAAAAGCTTGCAAAATCACGGGCACTTCTCGAAAGGATAAAAATCCCGGCACATAGGGAAAAGGAGTGGGAATTCGAGCGATCGCAAATTCGAGTCGCTCTAAGCCAGGAAAGCTCAAAACCACAACGGCTGCACGGGCGATCGCGCCATTTTCTTCAAACCCCACATCAGCTCCCCCAATCAATTTTGGGGCAGAAAATTGATCCTGCAAGATCACTCGATCGCGCAGTTGATTTTGAATTTCTTTGGCGGCTTCCGTCGTTTTTGGCCAATCATCAATTAAGTTCATTTCATCAATCTCATTTGTTACATTTTTCTTTTAAAAATTTGATATCAATAACGTTTTTATTAAATTTCCTGCAATGCGTATCATCTAAGACGTTGGGAATCGCAAATAGTGCATTAATTCTCCGAGCAGTTCACCAGATAAATTCAAGCGGCGTTTTAAGTCAATTAAACTGCGGAAAGCACCCCGCTCTTGACGATCGCGAATCATTCTTTCTGCTAAGGCGCGATCGACCCCCGGCAGCCGCTCCAGTTCATCAACTGTGGCGTGATTAGCATCCAAGGTTCGTTGAAAAGAAGCCGCCTCCGGATCGTAAAAATAAAATCGTAAAACCGGTGTCCAAGGCTCCAACTGTGCCACCGTTACCCCTAAAGCAGCAGCCAAATCTTCTAATCCATAAAACACCACTCCACTCGCACTCAATTGAGTCAGCAAGGTGGCTTGCCGAATCGATAACCCTGGCAATCGTAACCAATCATCAATGCTGGCGCGATTAGCATCAATTGCAATGCCCATTTCGGCCGCTACTACCACTTCCAACGCAGAATTGAGCCGACAAAATGGATCACGCGCAATTTTGCTGCGAGCTGCTTTCAAAGCCGGGTTCGCAGGCTGAAAGGGAGCTTGAAGCCAACTGAATAGCGGATTTTGAGAAGAGAACTGAGGCACAGAAGTCAACAAAAATTATGATGATTCAACTAACTGGAAACTTCTAGCTAACTGAATTTCGGTTAAGCCAAACTTGAGTGGCTACTAGATTTTGATCCAACTTAGATCAAGATCTGAATCAGTGCTAAAAAGTTGAGATCAGGTCATGGTTCGCCCAGCAACCAAGGTCAAACCTTTTAATCTTTCAAACTTAGATTGATGACAGCTAATCTAAATTTGGTCGAGTAGCAGACGGCGCTTTTGTTCAAACTCTGCCTCAGAAATTAATCCCTCTTGGCGAAGTCGATCCAATTCTCGTAGGGCATCCCCCACCGCATTTACCCGCTCCGGTTGCACAGTAACCGTGACAGTTCGTTGGGCGGCCGGTAGCTCTTTATTAAAGTTGCGATCGAACTCTTCTTGGTCTTGAGAAAGATACCAAATTGCCTCGATCGCACTGGCAATTTGCGGAATCATTGTCCAAAAAAACAGAAAATAAGCCACGCCCCACCATCGTTGCCGCAAATAGAACTTGTGCAACCCCGATGCAAAGGGAACCACAAAACAGGTGAGGGCCAGGGCCACGGCCATCGTTCGCTTGCGTGGTCGGGTTAAGGTTCCTGCCACTTCCGTCATGGTTCTCTCCTCAGTTAACTGGCTGGCAATGGAAGTTACTCGTTAGACAACGGATTCAGCAACGAAACATAGAAAAAGCAAGGAAAAACAGGCGAACAATAGAGCGTTGACCGTTGCCAAGCCTCGGCCACTCTGGGAACTCAGCACCGGTCTGGAACTCCCTTGGCTGAGTTGGTGGCAGCGATGTTGCGCCCATTGTTCATGATAGTTGGCAAATTGGCGGGTCGAGGGGCGGCGCGCGCCAAAGCAACATCGGTTACACCCATTGAACACCCATTGAACCGCAGACCGAGCAAACCAGCCATCGATCGCCCCTGTTCATTGCCCTAATTTCTCTGCGCAAAGTCCGATCGTTCAAGTTCGGATCTCCCGACTGGGTGGGCGTTTTGCCTCAGAGGAGAATCGGCTAAGATCAAAGACAAATGGGTGTTAACAATGACCCAGGCATAAAACATGAGCATTTTTGATTCTGAAATTGTCCAACAGGAAGCCAAGGAAATTTTTGGCACTTATCAATCCCTAGTGCAGCTTGGGGGTGACTACGGCAAGTTCGATCGCGAAGGGAAGCGACTTTACATCGAACAGATGGAAACCGTGCTCGATCGCTATCGAATTTTCATGAAGCGATTTGAATTGTCAGATGATTTCATGGCCAAAATGCAGGTGGAGCAACTGAAAACCCACCTCTCGCAATTTGGGATGACTCCTCAAATGATGTTTGATCAGATGCACATCACCTTGGAGCGCATGAAAGCAGAATTAGAAGCATCCAAGAATTAGGTCGTTTTCCTATTAATTTTCAATGGATTGCCTGAGCTATTTCAATTCAAAGTAGTGTTGGCTTCTGATGAACCTGGCCGTTGATGTATTCGCTGGCCGGTTGAGTTTCAGGCAATGCGAGAAACTCAGCCAGCAACAGGGCCCGATCGCGGGAGACAGCAAGCACCATAACCAGCCTTACGAGGGAGACAAACTGATTCAATTCTAGTGATCGCCCGCGATCGGCTCCCTAAATCCGCAACTGCGTAACGGCGATCGCGCCACCAAAGCAAATGGCCACATCGGTTCCGGGTTTGTAGGGACGACCCCCATAGATGCCGTTGTACTGATAGCCCTCCTCTGTACGCCGGTAGATCGGTGGAACCGGGTCACGAGACAGCTCACAAAACACGATTTCGGGATCGGGAGCGCCGGGGTCAAGGTGCGGGAAATTCACATTCCAAAAACTGCCCGGCTCCCAGGGGCGATCGAGCAACAGGGGCAACACCCGCGCTGCCTGCTGAGCTGCCCAGTCCCAATCGATTTCCAAGGGCCGTCGGATCCAGTGCGACAGGGAGATCGCCCGTCGGCCTTGCAGCGTTGCTTCCCGAGCAGCCGCCACCGTACCCGAGTTATAGACATCCGTGCCCAAGTTGCCGCCCGCGTTGATTCCTGACAGCACCAGGCCCACTTCGGGAACCAGCTCACTGACGGCCAACCGCACACAGTCAGCCGGTGTACCCGCCACCGAAAACCCGCGATCGCGCTCCTGCACCGCCAGCACCCGATGGTTAGTAATCTGGTGGCCACAGCCCGACTGTTCCGCTGCGGGCGCAACCCACCGCACTGAACCCAACTGCAATTCCGTAACGGCGCGATCGAGCGCGGCAATCCCCGGCGCATCGTACCCGTCATCATTCGTCAGCACCAAAACCTGCGCCATAAGTCCTCAGCGATCGCGAACAGGTTTCTATTGTTCCACTGACCAGCCAGCCCCAACACCCACCCACGCCCCGTGACACCATCAACAGACAAGGGGTTTAAACCCCTTGCCCCCACCACCGGGCGATCAATTTGCCACAATCGATCGATTAAAATTCAGTCAAGCGAAGACTCATCATCACACCAGTCATTCACCGGGAAACCTCCGCCTCAACCATCACAACATAATGGCCAGAGACCTATTCCATAACGTGGTTAAAACAGCCTTGATCAAAGATGGGTGGACTATTACAAATGATCCTCTATTTTTAAAAGTTGGCGGAGTTGATTTTTTCATTGATCTAGGGGCAGAAAAATTACTCGCCGCTGAACGTGATAATCATAAAATTGCCATTGAAATTAAGAGCTTTATAAATACTTCTGGCCTTTCTGATTTTCATCTTGCAATTGGACAATTTATCAATTACCGAGTTGCACTAGAAGTTTTTGAGCCACAGCGAGAACTCTTTCTAGCTATTCCTGATACGGCCTATGAAACCTTTTTCCAAAAAGCATTTCCACAGATGGTGATTGAGAAATATCAACTTAAATTCTTGGTTTACGATGTTAATAGTGAGGTAATTCTTGAATGGAAGCCTTAAATTCGGAAACAGAAAAACTGCAAGCCTATCGAGTTGTGATTAAGCAGCTTCTAACAGACTATGCAGCTTACAAGCCATCCTATGGTGATATTGAAGTTCAAACCTTGTTTGACAGCGAGCATGACCACTACCAGGTTTTGGCGATCGGCTGGTACAACAAACAAAGAATTTATGGTTGCTCAATGCACCTTGACCTAAAGCAAGGAAAAATCTGGATTCAGGCCAACAATACTGAACTGGATATTGCTCAAAATTTGGTTGAACGAGGTATTCCCAAAGAAGATATTGTGATTGGGTTTCATCCACCTCATTTCCGCCGCTTTTCAGGCTATGCGATCGCCTAAAAACTGCGATTTCTAATCATTGGAGTCGGTCAGAGCAGCCGCTTGGGCCGCCATCAATTCACCGATACCTTTTTCGGCTAAATCCAGCAGTGCATTCAGTTGCGATCGGCTGTAGCTGCCCGATTCCGCCGTCCCCTGCACTTCAATTAAATTACCCTCGCCGTTCATCACCACGTTGAAGTCCACATCGGCGGCCACATCTTCCGGGTAGTTCAAATCCAGATAGGCGGCTCCCTCGATCAACCCCACGGAAACAGCAGCGACCGGCGAGGCGATCGGCAGCGTTGCCAACTCTCCAGCGGCCACCAGCGATTGCAACGCATCCACCAGCGCCACATAGCAGCCCGTGATCGCCGTGGTGCGTGTGCCCGCATCGGCCTGCAACACATCCGCATCGATCGTCAGGGTGCGCTCCCCCAAGCCCCGCAAATCCACCGCCGCCCGCAAACTCCGGCCAATTAACCGTTGAATTTCCTGGGTGCGCCCGGACAGCTTGAAGGTTTCCCGCGACTGCCGATCGGGCGTGGCTCCCGGCATCATCCGATATTCCGCCGTCAGCCAGCCCTGACCCGAATCGGCCAGCCAGCGCGGCACACCGGACTGCACGGACACGGTGCAAATCACCTGCGTGTCACCACAACAGGCCAACACAGACCCGGCAGAATATTTGGTGAAATTTCGCTGAAACTGAACGGGGCGGAGCTGGTCGGGCGATCGACCGTCGGGACGTTGCCAGGACATGGTTAGGGGTGCAAACAGCGGATAACGTTAACCAACCTGGGCTGCCAGTTCTTCCAATTGGGCCTGTTGATCTTGGGTGATGCAAGACTGAATCATCTCGTCAATGTCACCTTCGAGGGCCGCCGTGAGGGTGAAGTTTTGGCCCAAACGGTGATCGGTCACGCGATTGTCTTTGTAGTTATAGGTGCGAATTTTTTCCGATCGGGAACCACTCCCCACCTGCGATCGCCGGGCAGAAGTCACCGCCTCCTGTTGCTCTCGCATCTTCATTTCGTAGAGCTTGGCCCGCAAAATTTGCATCGCCCGCTCCTTGTTCTTGAGCTGCGATCGCTCCTCCGTACAAAACACCCGAATGCCCGTCGGTTTGTGGTACAGGTCGGCGGCGGTTTCCACCTTGTTCACGTTTTGGCCACCAGCCCCGCCCGATCGCGCCGTGGTTAGCTCAATGTCCTTCGGGTCAATGTGAACTTCCACTTCATCCACCTCCGGCATAATCGCCACCGTGGCGGTGGAAGTATGTACCCGGCCGCCCGCTTCCGTGGCCGGCACGCGCTGCACCCGGTGAACACCCGCTTCATACTTCAGCTTGCTGTAAACCCGATCGCCCTGCACTTCCAGGATCACTTCCTTAAAACCGCCCGCCTCCGACAGCGACTCGCTCGCCAACGCCACCTTCCAACCCTGAGTGGTGGCATAGCGGGAATACATCCGCAGCAAATCGCCCGCCCAAATACAGGCCTCATCGCCACCCGTGCCGGCCCGAATTTCCAACATGATGTTTTTGTCGTCGTTGGGGTCGCGGGGCAACAGCAAAATTTTCAGTTGATATTCCAACTGGGCGACCCGATCGTTCAGCTCTTCAACTTCCAGTTGTGCCATTTCCCGCAACTCCGGGTCATCGCCCGACTCCTTCAGGATTTCGCGGGCCCCTTCCAGGTCGCTGACGGCCGTTTTCCATGCGTCATAGGTCACCACCGTTTCTTCCAAGGACGATCGCGCCTTGGCCACTCGCTGAAATTCCGTCGGATCCGTGGCCACATCAGGATCCGCAAGGCGGCGGGTTAACTCATTAAAGGTTTGCTCAACGGATTGCAGCTTATCGAGCAAATATTGTTCAGCCATCGGGTCGCAGGGCGATCGTGAAATCGAATGAAGGGAGCAAAATACTACCACCATGCTATCAACGATCGTCCCCCGACCGCCGATTTAGCCCATACCGCAAAAATACGGAGCTAGGACAGATCAGAAGCTTGAAACCTCTCGATCAGACCAGATCGACCAGACCAGATCGACTGGCAAACCCCTCCACGGAATGGCACCGCCACATGGCGAACCCCAAATGACTGCATACCCAATGGCCGCAACCCAAAATGGCCGCCTATCCAATGGCCGCCCATTAACTGCCTATGCATCCCAGCATCCTGATTGCGTCCATGCAACAAGACACTAATAAGTCCATTAAGTCCATACTTCTTGAATATATTTCAGGCATTCACTCTTCAGCCCTTCTTTGCCTGCATCCCGCCATCCCCAGGGATTTCCTCGCTCCACAGGCCAGATGGAATACTGCTGCTCATGGTTAACCACCACCTTGTAAACTCTTTGGTTCTCATTCGTCATTGCCATTTCTCCGAATAAAATAAAGGAACTATATAATTCGTCAGTACTATTTCAGTTATAAGTTTGCTCGTCAGTTCATGGAGCAATCAAAACATCAGCTTTATATTTTTGATAGAGACTGAAATTTCTTGCAACAGTTCTTAATCAAAGAGCTAATCGACTCATTTTTTAGTCCAGAAAAATCAATTAGAGATTTGAAATTATAAAAATGAGACACGAAATTCTTTGAATCAAAAGAAATTATCCCATCATCAGAATTCATAAAAACTAATCATCGAAGCTTGGTTCTAGTCCAGGGTAAGATTACGCGATCAAGAGATCAGGAGATCAGGACAGAGGAACTTAGTTAGGGAATATTAATGGGCTGACTATTAGGAGATTAGGGGAGAGGAAATTAGTTAGGGAATATTAATGGGCTGGCCATCGCGGGTGTAAATTGCGATATCCCACTGACCACTCCGTTCAATTTCAAAGGCGATGCGGCTGCCGTCGGCGCTCAGTTGCGGGTTGCGGGTTTCCAGTTGCAGGGCTTGGGTCAGGTTGCGGAGCTGGTTAGTGGTGCGATCGTACAGGTAAATGTCGGTGCGACCTTGGCGACTGGCAGAAAAGGCAATCCAACGGCCATCGCTGGAAATGCTGGGGCTGGCGGCGATCGTGTCAAAGGCGTTTAGCTCTGGCAGCTCGATCGCCCGTCGTTCCTGGAGGTCATAGAGCAACACATCCTGGCTGCCCCGACGATCGGACACAAACACCAAAAAGCGCCCCGCCACGGCCGGGCTGGTTTCCGAAAAGGCACTGTTGAGGCTGTTGGGGTTGGCTCCGGCCGCATCGAACGGGAAACTGAGGGTGCGACCACTGGCGCAACCCACTAACCCGATCGCCCAACTGGCGATCCAAAGCTGTCGCAGGGGCGATCGCCCTCGACGGCATTGGCTCATGGCACGGGCCCCTCGCTGATCAAGATCTCGGCACAAGATCTAGGGCAACAGCTTTTTGAGGGCCAGCAGGGATTCTGCATTCAGCGTCACTTCCACAGCTTGGCCCGCTGGGCGATCGATCAACGTGAGAATGCATTGGCCACCACCGGTTTTGACCGTGGCGGTGGGATTGTTGAGGGCGATTGTTTCCAAGCGAGCTTCTGGCTGCCCCACCCGAATCACCACATCATTTTGAGATTGGGGATAGATGTAGAGATATTGCCCATTGGCTGACAGCTTCAAGGATTGGGGCGTGCTGTTGCGTTCCAAGTCGCTGCCCAGCTTTTTGTAATAGAACGTGATGCCCCGCACTTCTGGCCCTTGGATGGTGAATTCATCGTCGAAGCGCTCCGCATCCCAATCGAGGGTCTGGGGATCCGTGGCGCGATCGAGCAAGCGCTGTCGCCAGGTCACGGACTTGCCCGCCAAGCTCACCCACCATTGGCGGATCGTTTCAAAATAAGCAGCATTCTCCGGATCGTTGCTGCCGTAAAGCCAAGTTGCGCTGAAAGGTTGCACGGACAAAATCCCGTTTCAAAATCCCATGAACTAATTGAACAATTAATCTTTCAATTATTTTCAATTCATTATTTTCAGTTCATTAAACCGTTGGGGGGCGATCGCCCAGATTACCCAAATCGCCAAATCACCCGAATCGCACAACGAAGGCGAGAGCGTTACCCTAGGAAGACGTTTGGGGACAATCATGGGGGAATCATCAACCGGAGCAATCAACCGTTGATTAGCCCCATAGCCCCAAGCTGGGAACCGGGTCGATCGCCCTGCCATCCCAGGCTTGTTAACCCAACTTTAACCAGCGATGAACCGGCGACCCACCGCAGGTCGGCCCCAGGAGCCAAAATTGCGGAGCCAAGATTGCGATGAATGTGCCGCTAGTTTATCACCCCGATTATGTCGCGCCGTTGCCACCCGGCCACCGGTTCCCGATGCAAAAGTTTGCAAGGCTCTATGACCGGTTACGCAGCGATGGCACGGCAACCCCAGAACAGTTTCACCAACCCGATCGGCCGCCCCAGGACTGGATTGAGCTGGTGCACGATCGCGCCTATGTGGAAGCCTATTGCCAAGGCACTTTGGATCCAAAAGCCCAGCGCCGAATCGGGTTGCCCTGGTCGCCAGCCTTGGCCAATCGCACCTGCGTGGCGGCGGGTGGCACGGTGCTGACGGCTCGGCTGGCCCTGCGCCATGGGCTGGCTTGCAATTTGGCGGGCGGCACGCACCATGCCTTCCCCGATTTTGGCTCCGGGTTTTGCATCTTCAACGATTTGGCGATCGCTACCAGGGTTTTGCAGGCCGAAGGCTTGGTCGATCGGGTCTTGATTGTGGACTTAGATGTGCATCAAGGGGATGGAACCGCCTGGATTTTCCGCAACGAACCGCAGGTCTTCACCTTTTCCATGCATTGCGAGGCAAATTTTCCCGCCCGCAAACAGGCCAGCGATTTGGATGTGGCATTGCCAGAGGGCATGGAAGATGATGACTATTTACAAACGCTCGATCGCTTCCTGCCAGATTTGCTCGCCCAAGTGCGGCCCGATCTGGTGATTTACGATGCGGGGGTAGATCCCCACGGAGGCGATCGGCTGGGCAAGCTCGCCCTCACCGATTCTGGCTTGTTTCGGCGGGATATGCAGGTGCTGACCACCTGTGTAGCGGCGGGCTATCCCGTGGCCTGCACGATCGGCGGCGGCTACTGCGATGATTTGGCGGCCCTGGTCGATCGCCATGCCCTCATCCACCGAGCAGCGGCTCAGGTCGCCCAGTGCTACGGTCTCTGAGCTGCTACGGTTTCTGGGCCACTGATGCGCCACAAGGGCGATCGCGCAACATATCGCCCACCGGCCAGGCAAAACCAGATCCAACAAAAACTAGATCCAACAAAACCAGGCCAGAACCCGACAGAACGGCCGCCGGGCGATCGCCCCTTTCAAGACCCAAAAAATCCCAGCAACGGCAGAACAGCCCTCGGGCGATCGCGCCACAGGCGACAATAGAAATCGGGCTGGCAGAGCAGACCGACGCGCACAATTGCTTCACAACTCCCTATGATGCTGTCCAAAGGCTTTGAAATTGAAATCTATACCGGAACCCACGATGGGCAAATTGTGGGCCTGTCCGATCGAATTACCGCCAACCTCGATGGCTTTGTGCGCGAACCCGACAGCCGCAACGTGGAATACACCACCGCTCCCCTGTGCAGCTATGAGCGGTTGCTGTGCGATTTGCTCGTTCCTCGGTTGCGCCTGCGCCAATACCTGAAAACCCTGGGCCCCTACACCCTAGTGCCCGGCGGCACATTAGCCCTCGGCGGGAGCGATCGCTTCTACCGATCTGACCCGGCCAACCCTTACCACGCCTACATTGAACGCACCTACGGAACCAAAGTCGTCACCGCCAGCGTTCACATCAACATTGGCATTGCCGATCCAGAACTGCTGATGCGGGCCTGTCGGCTGGTGCGGGTGGAAGCGCCGCTTTACTTGGCCCTGAGTGCTTCCTCTCCTTTCTTGGATGGCGAACCAACCGGATTTCATTCCACCCGCTGGCATCTGTTTCCCCAAACGCCCGATCGAGTGCCCCTGTTTGAAAGCCACGCGCACTTCATTCGCTGGACGGAAGAGCAATTAGAACTGGGAACCATGCAAAATGTCCGCCACCTCTGGAGTTCCGTGCGGCCCAACGGCGATTGCCGACCCTATAACCTGAATCGATTGGAAATGCGGATTTGTGACCCGGTGATTGACCCATTGGCCCTGCTGGCGATCACGGCCCTACTGGAGGCTCGGCTGTGCCAACTGATGGACGATCCCAGCTTAGATCCACTCACTGCGAGCCTGTTGCCGGCCACCACCCGCAATGACGATTTATTGTCGTTGACTCTGGCCAACGAAATGGCCGTCGCTCGCCACAGCTTGGATGCATCCCTACGCCATTGGCAGGATGGCCGCACCATCAAGGCCAGGGATTGGATCGCCCAACTCTATGCAGAATTACGCCCGATCGCCAAAGAGCGCGGGTTTAGCTGCTTCCTGTCACCCTTGCAGCGCATTTTGCGGGAAGGCAATGCCGCCCAACAGTGGCTCCAACAGGTGGAAACGGGCCACAGTTGCCAAGCGGTGGTAGCCCAGGCGATTCAAGAGGCCCAGCAGTGGGAACGGGAATTGGCAGACCAAACCTGTCACGGATCATTGGTGGCCTAGGTCGCGGGTGGGGCCAGCCTGGTTAATCGCTCCCATGGATTGCGCTTCAGCTGATCGCGCCGATTCGATCCGCATGATTCAGATCAACTCAAATCGAGTCCAATCGAGTCAAATTGGGATGATTAATCAGGACAATCAGCGGTTCGATCGCCAATCTTGCCAGCGCAACTTCAACGACACATAGAGCGGCCACTGGTAATGTTCCAGCACCAACCAGGCGGCCAAAATGAAATGCCCGATCGCCGCTGAAATTAACCACCCTTGGCCAAATCCCACCGATCGGGAGCTGGGCAAAGGGGGAAAGAGGTATTGCGACAAACCAATCAACCCCACCGGCCCGATCGCCAAAATCACGGCCAGCAGCCAAATGGTCGGTGTGAGCGCTTCATTGCTGTAGCGCACCGGTTGCCACGATCGCCCCAACCAACGCCACTGCAAGGGCTGGGTGCTGTCTTCCACCCGCAAAATCCGAGATTGCAAATCCAGCGTGAACAGATGCCGACAAAAATCGCAGGCCCAGGCATCCTCCATCATCGGCATCGGCTGAATTTGTCCGTGGCGACAGATGGGACAGGGGTGCTGATCGCGATCGGCCAAGGGAGCCAACACCGACCACCCCAACTCCCGAGGCTTGGGCGCTTTGCTGAATCTGGGGGGGCGATCGCCCGATCGCTGAAAATCAAACGCACTCATGGAGTTCCCTCGTCCAAACCAGCCAAATCCTCACCGCTCAGTCTAGCCACGCGATCGCGCTGATCAGCCATCCCTTAAGAAAATTCAAGCCCTCGGGTCTTACCCGATCGCCTCGTGGCGATCGCCCCCGATTGCGGCTCTAAATTTACAGGTGATCACAGCAGAGAAATGAGGCAGCAATCAGCAGGGCGATCGATCAGCTCGATCGGATTGTAGCCAAGCCCTGGTGGCCGTCGGGGGCGATCGGTGCTTCATTGACACTAGGGGCTAAATTAGAGGCGGCTGACCACCATTTTCCCAGCGCTGCTCACTGCCCCTCATGATTGGCCGCACCCTCCAAAATCGCTATCTGATTAACCGACTCCTGAGCAAGCAAGGTGGTTTTAGTGACACCTACATTGCCCAGGATTTGCAATTACCCGGCCATCCCGATTGTGTGGTGAAGCATTTCAAACCCAAGTTCGATCGCGATGGTTCCCAAATTCTGCCCGACGATTTATTGATTGCCAAACAATACTTTGATCGCGAAGCGGACAAGCTGATGATCCTGGGTCACCATGATCGAATTCCCTCCTTGTTTGCCAAGTTTGAGGAAGGGGGCGAATTTTTTATTGTGATGGAACACATCAATGGGCGACCCCTCAGCTTGGAGATTGGCCAGGGAGAACGCTGGGATGAAATGGCGGTGGTGCAACTTTTGGTTGATCTGCTGTCGGTATTAGCCGTAGTCCATCAGCATCCCTTGATTCACCGAGATATCAAGCCCGATAACATCCTTCGACGGCGATCGGATGACCAGTTGGTGTTGATTGATTTTGGGGGTGTGAAAGAGGTCGCAACGGGGGAATATAGCCAAGCACAACTGATTCAAGATCCCCGCACTTTGTTTTTGGGTTCAAAGGGTTATATTGCCCCGGAGCAGTCCATTGGAGAGGCCCGATTGCAAAGCGATCTCTACGCGGTAGGGATTATTGCGCTGCAAGCCTTGACGGGATTACCGGCTCTCAAGCTGCCGCGCGACGGGCAGGGCAGGTTTATCTATCAATCATTGGTGCAGGTGAGCGATCGGCTGCAATCGGTGTTGGGCAAGCTGACGGCTCCCGATTGGCGAGAACGTTACAGCGATGCAGCGGCTGCTTGGGAGACGATTCAGCAAATGTTCCTGAGTTCCCAAGCGCCCACCGTGCGGGTGGGATCGGTTCCACCACCCCCGCCCAGTCCCCAAGAACCGGTCAAACAGCCTTGGCGAGAAGCCCCAACCGAGTTGGTAATTCATCCCCCGCAACCCCGCACCGGATTGCGAAAGCGGCTTGGTCGTTGGTTTTCTTATCGTCAAGGCATTGGGCAGGATTGTCGCAAACGGTATGAAGAGGCGATCGCCAGCTTTGACAAAGCCCTCCAACTCAGTCCCGACTTCTACGAGGCCTGGTTTAGACGAGGCTGTGCGCTGATTAATCTCAAACGGTACGAAGAGGCCATCGCCAGCTTTGACAAAGCAATCCAATTCAAACCCGACTACCACTATGCCTGGGACGGCCGAGGCTTGACGCTACTTTTTCTCGAACGGCATGAAGAGGCGATCTCTATCTTTGACAGAGCAATCCAACTCAAACCCGACTACCACTATGCCTGGAGCAGCCGAGGCCGTGCGCTGAAGAATCTCGGGCGGTATGAAGAGGCGATCGCCAGCTACGACAAAGCCATCCAATTCAAACCCGACGACCACTACCCTTGGTATGGCAAAGCTGTCTGTTATGTCAAACAAGGTCAAGTGGATAAAGCGATCGACCACCTACGACAAGCAATCAAGCTAAACTCCCAAGCTCGGGACTGGGCCAAAACCAACAGCGCCTTCGACCCCATCCGCCAAGATCCCCGCTTCCAAGCCCTAATCCAAGAACCGTAGGGTGCATGGGAGAACGCCCGGAAGGCAATACCAATCACCATTCATCTCCCATGCACCGCCACCCGCCACGCATGGAACGACGATCGGTTGGGTGGCGATCAATCCACGGTGCATGGGAGAACAAATCAACCGTTTCGTAACGATTACAAATTGCTCCCATGCACCCTACCCGATTGCCCTCATCATTGCGCCCATCAGCCCCCCTTTGAGACCATTGGGGGCATGGCGCGAGCAGGAAAAGCACTCAAACAAACCTTGCAAGACTACGGCATCAGCCAAAACCGGCTCGCCGTCACCATGGGCATTGCCCGATCGACCGTGCATTATTGGTTCAACGAAACCCAAGATCCCCAAGCCGACGCAATTCCAGCCATCGTGGCAGCCCTAGAGGCGATCGAACCCGCCGCCGCCCGAGCCTTTTTGGAAGCCTACCTGGGGCGATCGCTCACGGATTGGATCACCCCAGACCCGCCATAACCCCATCAATCCGACTCGATCGCCTCCGGATCAATGCCCAACTCCCGCAACCGCTCCGCCAGGCGATCGGCTCGTTGCTGGGCCTCGTCAGCCCGTTGCTGGGCCTCGTCCGCTCGCTGGGCCTCGGTTGCGGCCCGTTGGCGTTCGGCGGCCGCCCGATCGCGCTCCACCTCTGCCTCGCTGCGATAGCGTCGGCCCTGAGCGTCGCACCAAGTCAGGACTTCCCGATCGAACGGGTCATCCACCAGCCGATCGCGCCCAATCCCTAAGCCAATTTCCGGCATCCAGCAGGGTTCACCCACCTGAAGTTGATAGGTTCCCTCCACCAGCTTGTAAACCTCTAAGGGCAAGTGACCATCCCGCCGCCAAAATTCGGGATTGTAGATCACGTAATACAACACCCCCAGTCGGGCGTAAATTGCCATTTTTTCGTCATACTCTTCACCCGGTGTGTAGGAAACTACCTCCAGGGTCAAAATCGGTGGAATGTTGTTTTCCGTCCAGGTGATATAGCTGCGGCGTGGTTTACCATTCTTGCGGCGATCGACCCCCAGGCTCAAAAAGCCATCGGGAATCACAGGCACTTTCGGATGAGGCCCCGTGGCGTGGTAAACCCCCATATCAACCGCAAAAAACCAGTCTTCCCGATGCTTCCAAATGTATTCCAGCAAGAATAAGAGGACGTTGGGAATAAAATTCTGGTCTTCGTTATCCACGGGAATATCGCAAGAATCGGGGAGTTCGTCAGCGTTGGGCAATGATTCTAGGAAGGATGGCAGCATGGGGCGACGCTCCTGGCATTGCGGCCTAACAGTCTCCATTCTGGCAAAGGATTTTGGCCGAGGCTGATTCCGGTTTCGATCGCGCCTCGGTTCGGTGGATGGGAAGCCACAGGATAGAATGAAGCCGACAAGATTCTTAACGCGCGATCGGGCGCTGAGTCTGTCCCCCGCAAATTCCTTGAGATTCGGGGGGCAAGGGGCTTAAGCCCCTTGTCTGGGCCCCTCAATCTCAAGCGCCAGTCATTGGGCTGGTTCATTCATCCAACTCGGCTGAACGGCCCTCCCGATCGCCCCCTCAGCCACTCGCAGCCGCAACAAGAGACAAGCAACCAAGCAATGGGAAAAGTCGTTGGCATCGATCTCGGTACGACCAACTCCGTCGTGGCCGTCATGGAAGGCGGGAAACCCGTCGTCATTGCCAATGCCGAAGGGATGAGAACCACCCCGTCCGTCGTTGGGTTCAACAAAGATGGCGAAAAGGTGGTGGGGCAACTGGCTCGCCGCCAAACGGTGTTGAATCCGCAAAACACTTTTTATGGGCTGAAGCGGTTCATTGGCCGCAAATACGATGAGCTGTCGCCTTCTTCAAAGCGCGTGCCCTACACGATTCGGCGCAATGAGGAGGGCAATGTGCGGGTGGTGTGCCCCAAGTTGCAGCGCGACTTTCCGGCGGAAGAACTGTCAGCGATGATTTTGCGGAAGCTGGCCGACGAAGCCGAACGCTATTTGGGCCAGCCCGTGACCGGCGCGGTGATTACGGTTCCGGCCTATTTCAACGATTCCCAGCGGCAGGCCACGCGCGATGCGGGGCGGATTGCCGGACTGGATGTGAAGCGGATTATTAATGAACCGACGGCGGCGGCCTTGGCCTATGGTCTCGATCGCGCCAGTAGCCAAACGGTGTTGGTGTTTGACCTCGGGGGCGGCACGTTTGATGTGTCCCTGCTGGAGGTGGGCGATGGGGTCTTTGAGGTGAAGGCCACCAGCGGCGATACGCAATTGGGCGGGAATGATTTCGATCGCAAAATTGTGGATTGGCTGGCGGAGCAGTTCCTGGAAACCGAGGGACTGGATCTGCGGCGCGATCGCCAATCCCTGCAACGGCTGACGGAAGCGGCGGAAAAGGCCAAAATCGAGCTGTCCGGCGTGGGCGCGACGGAAATTAATTTGCCCTTCATCACCGCCACGGAGGACGGGCCGAAGCATTTGGAAACCCGCCTGACCCGATCGCAGTTTGAGGGCCTTTGCACAGACTTGATCGAACGGATTCGCGCACCCCTGAAGCGGGCTTTTATGGATGCGGGGTTGCGGCCGTCACAAATCGATGAAGTGGTGTTGGTGGGCGGCTCCACACGAATTCCCTTTGTGCAGGACGTGGTGCGATCGCTCGTGGGCAAGGAACCGAGCCAAAACGTCAACCCCGATGAGGTGGTAGCCGTGGGCGCGGCGATCCAGGCGGGCATCCTGGGCGGCGAAGTGAAAGATATTTTGCTGCTGGACGTGACACCCCTGTCCTTGGGGCTGGAAACCTCCGGCGGCGTGATGAAAAAGCTGATTCCGCGCAACACGACAATTCCCGTGCGGCGATCGGACATGTTTTCCACCAGCGAAAACAACCAAACCCAGGTGGAAATCCATATCCTGCAAGGGGAGCGGGAAATGGCGGCCAACAACAAATCCCTCGGAAAATTTATCCTCAAGGGCTTGCCGCCCGCGCCGCGTGGTGTGCCCCAAGTGCGCGTGGCCTTTGACATCGATGCGAATGGCATTTTGCAGGTGACGGCCCTGGACATGACCACGGGCCGCGAGCAAAGCGTGATTATCCAGGATGCTTCGACCCTGAACGAGGCGGATGTGCGCCAGGCGATCGAGGAGGCCCAGCAGTTTGCCGACCAGGATCGATCGCAGCGCGATCGGGTGGACAAGCGCAACCGGGCCGAAGCGCTCACCTTCCAGGCCGAGCGGCAATTGCGGGAAGCGACCCTCGATTTTGGGATGCAGTTTGTGGAGGTGCATCGGCGGGCGATCGAGAAAACCGTTAAGGCCCTGCGCGAGGCGATCGCCGCCAGTGACGACATCGAGATCGATCGCACCCAGGCTGACTTGCAAGACGCGATCTACAACCTGAATCGGGACGTGCGCGATCGCTATGCCGAGGAAGATGACGACAACTTCTTTGGTTCCATTCGGCGCACCTTCCAGGATGGACGCGACGCGGTGTTGGGTGGCGGCGACCGCTACGATCGTGACTACAACTACGGTCGGAATGATTACGGGCGCAACGACTATGGCCGCAACGATTACGGCCGAGGCGGCGACTTGGGCCGAGGCGGCGACCCGGGCCGAGGCGATCGGGGTTGGAATGAACCGAACGGCCAGGGCGATCGCCGCCGGGAACCGAGCCGCCCGGCATCGCGCGATCCCTACGATTTGGGCTATGGCGGCGGCTATGGGAATCCAGCCGATCGCCCCAGCCGGCCCGCCCCTCGGGATGGGTCAGGGCGATCGGGCGATCGACGGGAAGCCCGCAACAACAACATGGGCGGCAGCAACCAACCGCGCGATCGGCGATCGACCTACAACGACAATTGGGACGATGAGGACGACTGGTTCTAATGCAAGGGTCGATCGCGAGACTGATGGCCCCGCGATCGGCCTCCAGAAAACCGCGCTCTGTGGGTTGTCTCAGCGGGAATTAGCGGTGATCAGCGGTAAATAGATCTCACGGCGCTGGGGGATTCGGCTGGGTCGGATTGCTGGCGGCAGATTCAGCCACCTGACAGGTTTGATTAATGGTTTGGATCAGGTTGCGCTCATTGTTGGCGGACTGCTCCAGCGATTGCACCGCAATTTCAGCCAGGTTGCGATCCTTTTGCTGAATGGCGTTCAAAAATTCACGGGTGCTGCGGCTGGTGTCGGTGTAAATATCCGCCAAGCGCGATCGATGGTCTTTTAATTGCGTATCACTGAGCGGCAACTTGCCCAAATCCTGGGCAGCTCGATCGAACGATTCAGCGGCACGGCGCATGGCCTCCGGTTTACCGGTGGCGGCTTCCCGGGCCGTTTCGTTGGCCAAGTTGGCAATGGTCACCAATTGTTTGCATTGGGCCACTTTGCTTTGGGCGCAACCGGTCAAGACGCAGACAAGGGCGATCGCAGCGGGCAATTTAAGGGCAGGGTTTGACAAAACCATAAACAGCTCAGACCAGGTTTCCCGGCTTGCGAATCGAAGAAACAGTTTCCCAAACAAAACTTTCGAGGCTGATGCCCGAGGCAGTTCCAAGAATGAGTTCAGCCTGTAGGGTGGGCAGTGCCCACCTACGACGCATCGCCCAATGAATCCGGTCACTACTGGGGAGAGGGGAGTTGTGACTTTGGGGCTGGATACTACTTGGGCTAGAGGGTGGTGGGCGATGCCCACCCTACTAGCTTTAAAAACATTACTGCCAAAAGCCTTGACCTCCAAGGGGAAAACTCACCCCGCGATCGCCCGGAGGAGCAACCTTCAGCACCCGTGCGATTATTCCTACGATCGAACGGCAATATCGTTCATGACTCGGCGTTCATCATCCAACGAAGCCACCCCGCCCGCAATCTTGCCGTAGTGAATCCGGCCCGCCTCTAGCACCGTTTTGCGCAGGGTTTTATCACCGGAATTCGCCTCAAAAAGCGCCAACAGGGAGCCATAACCCAGGCCGGTTCCTTTGGCATCCTCCTGCACTCGCATCGAGGCTAAAACCTGTTGTTGCAAGCTCATGTCGCCAGGGTTCGCCGCCAATTTTTTCAACAAATCTGCCAAGGATTTACGCAACATCAACATATTGAGGAGATCCGCTTCAGCCTTTTGGCGCACTTCAATTGCCTTGCGTCGATCGCGATCGAGTCCATCAAGCCACTGCAACAGAAAAATCAGCGCCAGGATCAGGATCAACAACACCTCAAAAGACATAACGGGCAACCCTCGGCAACAACAGGACTCGGAGAGATTTCAAAAACAGCAGGCGTTTTGGGCCGTTGCACCATTGGGCAACACCAGATGGCGTAACACAACTGGCTCGATGCTGCCACCAATTTGCCACAAACCACTCGCCAGCGGCCGATCGATTCTGGCTTCCTTGACGAGTGGGCGCAACTCCCGATCGGGGATCGCTGCCAAGGGTGAGCTGATCGATCGATCCCGCCGCCTGGTTTTCTGCCAACCCTCCCCGCTTTGATTGAATTCTTAACAAACAGCGCCAAATTTCTCGATCGCCCGGCTGTTTTGGGGTGCGATCGCCCTCGGATCCGCCTTTGGGAAAGCCCAAACTGATGAGGGAGTCGAGCAGGCTCTGAATTAAGGGCTGGGCTGGTCTAGGAAGTTATGTTTTGGTTTTGGTTTTATTTTTATATAAATAAAAACCTAAATTTAATTAATCTGGCTTAAAAACGCATTTTTTTGATTTTGATCAGCTTTAAAACCATTTTTTGAATTTAGGGTCAGCCCTTAGGCTTCTGGCGCGGCCGGACAAAATTAGCCTTGCTTTCCTTTCGGGAAAAATCTGCTGATAATGCCATCGGTGGGGCAACCAACCGCGATCGCTCCAGGGCTGCCCACCCCCAACTCAGTTTTTTGGCTGCATTCCCGATTTTCGTTACCGCTGAGCTTCATTCGCGATTAATCCCATTCCCGATCGGCCCCTCTGCTCAGGCTTCAATGCTCCGGTTCTGATTTTTGCCATCTCGCTCATTTCGATCGCGCTCGGTCTGCCGGTTCAGGACTCGGGCAGCTCACCGAGATTGGCGAAGACCAAGCGAGATTGACCCCGCCTGACTGAGCTTGATCGAGCTTGACCGAGATTGATTGAGCTTGACCGAGACTAAATCCCCGTTGCATTCCTGCTCCAGTCCTGTTCCAACCAGATTTCCCCAGAGGACTCCCCCGTGAAACTCGCTGTCTATGGCAAAGGTGGCATCGGCAAATCCACCACCAGTTGCAACATCTCCGTGGCCCTCGCCCGTCGTGGCAAAAAAGTGCTGCAAATTGGCTGCGATCCGAAACACGACAGCACCTTCACGCTCACGGGCTACCTGATCCCCACGATCATCGACACCCTGCAAGCCAAGAGCTATCACTACGAAGACGTTTGGCCCGATGACGTGATCCACAAGGGCTATGGCGGCGTGCATTGCGTGGAAGCGGGCGGGCCGCCGGCCGGCGCGGGCTGCGGGGGCTACGTGGTGGGCGAAACGGTGAAGCTGCTGCGGGAGCTGAACGCCTTTGATGAGTACGACGTGATTTTGTTTGACGTGCTGGGCGATGTGGTTTGCGGCGGCTTTGCGGCTCCTTTGAACTATGCGGACTACTGCGTGATCGTCACGGACAACGGCTTTGATGCGCTGTTTGCGGCCAATCGGATTGCGGCTTCGGTGCGCGAAAAGGCGCGGACGCACAAGCTGCGGCTGGCGGGCTTGATTGGCAACCGAACTTCCAAGCGGGATCTGATTGATAAATATGTCAGCGCCGTGCCGATGCCGGTGCTGGAAATTTTGCCGCTGATTGAAGATATTCGCGTGTCGCGGGTGAAGGGCAAAACGCTGTTTGAGATGGCGGAGTCTGACCCGTCGTTGCTGCCGGTTTGTGACTATTACTTGAACATTGCCGACCAACTGTTGGCGATGCCGGAGGGCGTGGTTCCTGACGGATCACCCGATCGGGAGTTGTTCTCGATGCTGTCGGACTTCTATCTGAACCCGCAAGAACCAAAGACGACGGAACCCGAACCCGAATTGATGATGGTGTAAGGGCGGAACCCCAGTCCAGACCAGGGGCTTAAGCCCTTTGCCCCCCAACGACGGGCGATCGGTTGGGCGATCGACAAAACCAAGGCAAAACGTAGGGGCGCACCGCTGTGCGCCCTCCGCCCAAGGCCCCACAACTCCCCTGCAACTGCTGCGCCCGGATAGGGATTAATCAGGTAGGCTCGATCGAGGTTTGATATCTCCAAAGTCCACCGATCTTCCGCCCTATGAACGTTGAACAGTTGCGCCGATCGCTCCGTCAAAAGTGGCTGGACTATTACCGCGATAACCGTTCCTGGTTAGCCCGCATGGCCATTTGGACAGAAAGCGAGTTGGGCCACCGCCGCCCCCTGTCGAGTTTTTTGTTGGCGACGGCGACGGTGCTGGAACCACGAGTGACGGAGTTGATGCCGCTGTTGGTGGATCTCAGCAGCGATCCCGATCGGGTGATCGAAGCGCTGGGGCTGGACTTTGACCCCGATCGGGAATTGGAGCTAGCCGCCAAGGCCGCCGCCCGCGAACGCCGCAACCGTCCCGCCATCCTGTTACCCGCCAGCGATCCTGCGCCGATCGAGTTTGCCCAACCCCCGATCGAACAGCTTGAGGAAACCGACTGCAATGGCCGCACCCGCGATGCTGAGCTGATTCCCATTTGGGAGCGATCGACCTTTTAAATTCAGCGAAATTCAGGGTTCGATCGCGGTCAGGGTAGCGGGTTGCAGTCAAACTTCTGGATCAGGACGTACAGCCATACGCCCCTCCGATTCATCCCCCAACACTCAACCGTTTTACCTGTGAGGAACAGCCGATGACTGCCACGATCGAACCCAACACCCCCGCCCTCCAATTCGACTGCGAAACGGGCAATTATCACACCTTTTGCCCGATCAGTTGCGTCGCTTGGCTCTATCAAAAAATCGAAGATAGTTTCTTCTTAGTGATTGGCACGAAAACCTGTGGCTATTTCTTGCAAAATGCCATGGGTGTGATGATTTTTGCCGAGCCACGCTATGCCATGGCGGAACTCGAGGAAGGGGATATTTCTGCTCAGTTGAATGACTATGCAGAACTGAAACGACTCTGTGAAGATATCAAGCGCGATCGCAACCCGTCGGTGATTGTTTGGATCGGCACTTGCACCACCGAAATCATCAAGATGGATCTGGAAGGAATTGCCCCCAAACTAGAAGCAGAAATCGGCATCCCGATCGTGGTGGCCCGCGCCAATGGGCTGGATTATGCCTTTACCCAAGGGGAAGATACGGTGCTGGCGGCCATGGTGCAGCGCTGCCCCGATGCCACCCAACAAACCCCCGCCGCCGCAGACGATCGCAACGCCATTCAAAAATTGCTGAACTTTGGCAAAAAGAAAGAAGAAATCCAAGAAGACGAAGCGGGCTATGTGAACCATCAACCGCTGGTGTTGTTTGGCTCAGTGCCTGACCCGATCGTCACACAATTGACCCTCGAACTGAAGCGCCAAGGGATTAAATTAGCCGGCTGGTTACCCGCCAAACGCTACACAGAATTGCCCGCTTTGGCCGAAGGCTACTACGCATCCGGGGTGAATCCATTCCTCTCGCGCACGGCCACGGCCTTCATGCGGCGGCGCAAGTGCAAATTGATTGGCGCACCCTTCCCGATCGGGCCCGATGGCACTCGCGCTTGGATCGAAAAAATCTGTGCTGTGTTGGGCATTGAACCCCAAGGACTGGCCGAGCGGGAAGCACAAATTTGGCAGAGCGTGGAAGACTATGTGCAACTGATTCGGGGCAAGTCTATTTTCTTCATGGGTGACAATTTGCTCGAAGTTTCCATGGCGCGGTTCCTGATTCGTTGTGGGGCAACTGTGCCGGAAATTGGCATTCCCTACATGGACAAGCGCTACCAAGGGGCCGAGCTGGATTTGTTGACCAAAACCTGTCAGGAAATGGGGGTGGAATTGCCCCGGATTGTTGAAAAGCCGGACAACTACAATCAAATTCAGCGCATCTATGATTTGCAGCCGGATTTGGTGATTACCGGCATGGCCCACGCCAATCCCTTGGAAGCACGCGGCATTAATACCAAGTGGTCGGTGGAGTTTACCTTTGCCCAAATTCACGGCTTCGGCAGCACCCGCGACATTTTGGAATTGGTGACGCGCCCCTTGCGTCGTAACGGCGCACTGAAGGAGTTGGGTTGGGACAAATTAGTCCGGGAAACCACCTCCGTGTAAATCCAAACGGCTCCTCACTTCATTTGCAACAGTTCGCTGCACGATCGCCCTTGGCCAGAGGCTCCCGGGTTAGGATCTTGATCCGACTCGATCCGAGCGATCGACCCGCGCCCGCAGGAGGACAACCCCCATGAGTGACCAAATGAAATGGGTCAGCGCCGTTTCCAAGCAACCATCCCTAGAAGCGGCCATTGATGAGGTCAGCCAGCGTGTTTTGGCCACCTTGGGGCAACCGCCAGATTTGTTGCTGGTCTTCATTTCATCGGCCTTTAGCAGCGAATATGCGCGGCTGATGCCCCTGCTGCGCGATCGCCTGCCCGCTCGGGCCATGGCGGGCTGTGGGGGCAGCGGCGTTGTGGGCAACCTGGATCCGCAACAGGTGGAAGAGGTGGAAGATGATCCGGCCCTCTGCGTGATGGCCGCTCGGTTACCCAACGTCACCATCCAAACCTTTCACATCGATCGCGAGGCCCTGCCCGATTTGGATGGGCCGCCCCAACCCTGGATTGAGGCGATCGGGGCAGATCCCGCCACGAACCCTAACTTTTTGGTCTTTGCGGATCCGGGGTTGGTGCAAATGAACGACCTGCTGCAAGGGCTGGACTATGCCTATCCCGGCTCCGTGACCGTGGGCGGCTTGGCCAGCGGGGACTCCTTTCGGGAAACCAAGCAACTCTTTGCGGACTATCAGGCCTATCGATCGGGCGCGGTGGGGGTGGCCCTCAGCGGCGATGTGGTGATTGAGCCGATTGTGGCCCAAGGTTGCCGCCCGATCGGTCAGCCCCTGTGGGTCACGGAATGCGAGCGCAACATCGTGATGCAAGTGTCGATTCAGATGGACAAAGACACGATCGCCGACAAACCCCAAGCCCCCCTCAAGGCCCTGCGGCAACTAATTGAAGAACTCAGCGACAAGGATCGCGAACTGGCGCAATATTCCCTTTTTGTGGGTCTGGCCCGCGATGCCTTTCGCCAAACCCTGGAACCCGGCGATTTCCTGATTCGCAACCTGTTGGGGGTGGATCCCAGCGGCGGCGCGATCGCGATCGGCGATCGAATCCGCCGGGGCCAACGGATTCAGTTTCATTTGCGAGATGCGGACACCTCCGCCGAAGACCTACGCGCCCTGTTGGAACGGTATTTGCGCGATCGCCCATCGGAACAGCCCGACCCGATCGGGGCCTTGATGTTTGCCTGTGTGGGCCGTGGCCAAGGGCTTTATAACAAAGCCAATTTTGATTCCTGCCTGTTGCAAAAATATTTGGGTCTGATGCCCGTGGCGGGCTTTTTCTGCAACGGTGAAATTGGCCCCGTGGGTGGCACAACCTTTATTCACGGTTACACCTCCGTTTTTGCCCTGTTTCGCCCCAAGGCCTAGCCATTCAACTTCGGGCAACTCAACTTAGCCTGTAGGGTGGGCAGTGCCCACCGAATCATTGCTCCATGGCATCTGCGATATGGCGTGCCAATTATTTTCAGTAAAGGCTGTAGTGCAACTCAGCTCAGGTTTTTCGCTTCAGTTCTTTCGTTCAAGTGAGCTAAAGTTAGTCATAGGTTAGAACAAAGGGTTGTTCTGGCCCGTTGGAGTTAGGAGTTTGAGTTGTGCGCGTCACCTTTCCCGCTTTGTTTCATGGCAAAACCCTACAAACTGCCCTCAAAGCGTTTGAATTTCCAGCAGATTTGGAGGCGCGTCATGCTCCCGTTAAAAATTGGGCAACAGTGCTCAAAAGCAACTCTTTAAAAGCCGTCAAAGAAACCTCTTTGCATGGCGATTTCCTGGGCGATATTTTCCGGGATGCCTTGGGCTATCGCAGCATTGTGGGTGGCCAAGGACAACATTGGGAATTGCACGCCGAAAAGCATATCGATGGCGGTGGCGGCTTTGCGGATGGGGCGATCGGGCTGTTTTCTGCGGTTACGGGTTCCGGCGGCAAACAAAAGCTCACCGGCCGTGTGGTGGCCCCCATTGAGCTGAAAGGAACCAAAACCGATCTCGACACACGCCACAAAGGACAAGAATCCCCGGTGGAACAGGGCTGGCGCTATGCCAACTACACCATGGGTTGTCGCTGGGTGATTGTTTCCAACTATCGCGAATTGCGGCTTTATCACACCAACAAAACGCCTGCTTGCTGTGAGCAATTTTTCTTAGAAGATTTAGCAGATTTGGAAGCATTCAAGCGCTTTTATTTTCTGCTTTGTAGGGAAAACTTTTTGCCCGCCAGCGCCCATGAAGGTGATCGCTCGCGGCTGGATGAGTTGTTGGCAGAGTCCAACGAAGCCGAAGAAGCGATCACCGAAAAGCTCTACCAAGATTACAAAGATGTGCGCCAACAGTTGGTGCAGTTTTTTAAGGGTCGGTATAGCAAAGATTGGAGCGATCGACAGGCGGAGTTTATTGAAGCGGCCCAAAAAGTTCTCGATCGAATCCTGTTCATTGCCTTTTGCGAAGATCGAAAGCTATTGCCAGCCAAATGCCTCAAAGAGGCCCATGATTTTCATAACCCTTACAACCGATCGAGCATTTGGCAGCGATTCAAAGCCATTTTTCGGTGGGTTGACCAAGGCAACGATCAGCCCCCCATTTCGGGCTACAACGGCGGTCTTTTTAAGCTTGATCCGATCGTTGATCAAGAGATTGAGGTTCCCGATTGGCTTTGCACCAGGCTCAAAAACCTGACGGCCTATGACTTTGACACAGAAGTTTCAGTTGATGTTCTGGGGCGAATTTTTGAGCAATCGGTCACGGATCTAGAGGAATTGCGATCGCTGGCGGCCGGTGAAACCTACAACGTCAAGCAAGGAAAACGCAAAACCCAAGGTGTTTTTTACACCCCAACTTGGGTGACGCAATACATGGTGGAAACAGCCTTAGGCGGCTATTTATCCAAGCGATCGGCGTTGCTGCGCGATCGGCTTCAGTTAGATGCCATTCCTGAACGGAACACCAAGCAACGACAAGCAGCCGAACTGGCTTATTTGAAAGCTTGGCGCGAAGAACTCAAAACCATTCGCGTTTTGGATCCGGCCTGTGGATCGGGCGCTTTTTTAATTGCGGCCTTTAACTTTTTGGCGCGGCAATACGAAAAAATCAACACGGAAATTGCTAACTTGCAAGGCGGCATTCGGGAAATTTTTGACCTGAACAAAGCAATTCTCAATCAAAACCTTTATGGGGTTGATTTGTCTTCCGAGTCGGTCGAAATTACAAAGCTTTCCCTATGGTTACAAACGGCTGAAAAGGGGCAAGCGCTCACCAATTTGGATGACAACATCAAAGCAGGCAATTCAATTGTTGCCGATCGGGCAGTTGATCCCAGAGCGTTTGATTGGGAAAGGGCATTTCCAGAAGTGATGGCCGATGGGGGCTTTGATGTGGTGTTGGGCAATCCGCCCTATGTGCGCCAGGAGTTGCTATCGCCCTTTAAGCCCTATTTGCAAACCCATTATGCCTGTTATGACGGGGTGGCAGATCTCTATGTTTATTTCTATGAACGTGGGGTAAAGCTGCTGAAACCGGGCGGGATGTTGTCTTACATTGTCACCAACAAATGGTTGCGATCGGGCTATGGCGAACCGTTACGCAAGTTCTTTGCAGAACAAACCATTTTTGAACAAATTATCGATTTTGGCCATGCACCGATTTTTCGCGATGCGGACACGTTTCCTTGCATTATCGTGTTGCAAAAAGCTGCTCTCAATCCTGGGGCAAGGGGCTTAAGCCCCTTGTCTGATGGGCTTGGGGGTGGATTGTCTGACTCGGCAAATCAAGTGCTGGTTTGTGCGGTTCCTCGGGAGCAGCTAGAGGGCCTCAATTTGGCGCAATTTGTGGAGCGGGAGGGCTATGAAATCCCCCGATCGCGCCTGTCTGAAGCGGCCTGGAGTCTGGAAAATCCGCAGGTCGATGCGCTAATGCAAAAAATCCGTAGCGTCGGCGTTCCCCTCGTTGACTTTGCAGGAACCAAACCCTATCGCGGGATTGTAACGGGTTTAAATCAAGCTTTTTTAATTGACAATCAAACGCGCCAAAGCCTGATCAGTACAGATCCTAAGTGCGCTGAATTCATTAAGCCTTACTTGCGCGGTCAAGACATTAAACGATGGCATTCACCCGGATCAGAGAGGCATTTATTATTCATTAGCTGGGATTTTCCAATTAATGAATATCCATCATTGCTCAATTGGCTGAGACAATATGAAAAGTCATTAAAACAGCGACCAGAAGTTCAGCAAAATCGATTTCCTTGGTATTGCTTAAGTAGATATGGGGCAAACTATTATCATCTATTTGATTCCACTAAGATCATCTATCAAGTCATTCAAACTTTGCCAAATTATGCCTTAGATAGTTCTGGAATTTTTGGAAATGACAAAACGTTTTTTCTTCCTTCTGAAGATCGATATTTACTTGGAGCTTTAGGTTCTCCTTTGATTTGGTCTTACAGCCATCGCAATTTTACACGGATGCTATCCAATGCAATTAGTCCAATGGGCTATTTATTTGAGCAATTACCGATCGCCCCGCCCACCGAACCGATCCGCCGAGAAGCCGAAGATTTGGTCAGCGAATTGATCGAACTCACCCAAGCCAACCAAGAAGCAACCCGCGACGTAATGGGCTGGCTTGCCTTTGAATTCAACATCGAAAAACCCGGCCAGAAATTAGCCGACTTTGCCCAACTTAGCCTCGATGAATTTCGCGCCGAACTGAAAAAACGCTGCCCCAAAGGAACCGCGATCGGCCCCAAACAAGTTAAATCAATTGACCTTGCCTATAGCGATTATGCAACCCCAATTCAACAGCGCAATGCAGAAATTTTGCGACGAGAACAGCGGCTTTCGGACTTGGTGAACCAAGCCTATCAACTCACTCCCGAAGAAATCGAATTGATGTGGAAAACAGCACCGCCCCGAATGCCCATCGCCCCGCCTAATTAACCCTCAAAATCAGCCAAGCGGCCCTGCCAGTGCCACAACGCCACAGAAACACGCTTACCCTTCGCCTGAATCGACGGCAATGCTTGGCAGTGAATTTGTAGTTCGATCGGGAGTTGTTGATAGGCCGCATCCGATAGGTAGAGTTGGTGGGCAGGCGTGGCTCCTTCAATCCGCTTGGCCGTGTTCACCGTGTCCCCGATCGCCGTGTAGGTACGCACCCCGTCGCTACCAAACAACCCTTCCACCACCGGGCCGTAGTGTAATCCGCAGCCCGCCCCCAACCCTTCCGCCGACAGCACCGATCGCGCCGCCCGCTGCATCGCCACCGCCGCTCGCATCGCCTGGGGCAAATCCGCATAAATCACCATCACCTCATCCGCCGTGAACGTGACCCGCAGCGGCCGATGCACCGTCGCCACCGGTTCCACCACTTGGTAGTAACAATTCAGCACCTGCGCCACCCGCTCCGGCCGCGCCGCCTCACACCAAGTCGTGAACCCCCGAATATCCATAAACACGATCGCCCGTTCCACCCGCTGAAAGGTCAGCGCCGACGGATTGGCGATCGCTGAAGTCACCACATGATTGCCCATGCCCCATTGGGCCAAATTGCGCAAAATGGCCGCAGTTTCTTGGGTTTGTTGCTGTTGCTGAGCCAGTTGCAGCGATTGCAACCCCAACAACACCCCCAAAAACACCAGCGCTGAAAATAGAAATTCGTGGCTTGCGCCCGTAAAAAAGATTTGAATATAGGTCAACGTCACCGGCTCTTGGTGCAACGCCGCCGTCGTAATCAAATAGGCAACCCACACCATCACCGTGCGGGCAATGCTTTCCAGGGGCAATAGATATCGAGCGATAGCAGGCTTCCAGGCCAACCTGAGTCCCTGGGCAATGGCCACCAACGAGCAAAACCCCCAAAGCATCCAATGACTGGGGTTTTCAAAAAATTCCCAACCATCCAACGGCAAATCAACCAGCGTGTAGCAACTAGGGCCAATTAAGTTGCCCCAAAATGGATGAATCTTGCGTTGGCTGAGAAACCAAGATTGCAGAGTAAAAGCCCCAATCAAAGACCAATCTGCAATGTCATTGATGGAGGCATACCAGCCATCTTTGGCGATATCAGACAAAATTTTCAGAATCAGGAAATGGCCACTGTTGCCCAAAAATTCCTGCCAGAAAGCTTGCCAGGGTGTGCCGTGAAATCGACGATTCAGCAGGTGATCTAGATTGAGGCTAGGAAGCTGTTGAGGAGAGCGATCGGTCATAAATTTCGGGTGATGGGTGCTGACATCAAGAAGCAACCCGACGATCCCTTAGCCTATTCCAACGGCTTTGGGCTGCGCTTTGGTTTAAACCATCCCAACATCGAGATACCCGTCAGGATTAAAGCCAACAAACCCAACCCATCCAAGAGAGGATAAATCGCTTCCAGATGGAAAATTTCACCCGTATGAATATCCATCAAAAGGCTGCGTTTAATTCCGGGCAGATGCCATTCTTCCACCAAGGTGGCCAACATGCCCGTAATCACCGTCAAGATCAGGGGCAACAGCAAAATCGGAGCCAGAAATCGATGATATTTTCGTTGGTATTTCTGGAATGTTTGGAAATTTTTGAACATGGGCGATCGAGCCTCTAGAAACAAGTTGCCTGAACCTGGCAAATCACGCGATCGGTTCAGGCCTGATCCGCAAGCAACAACACCAGCAATCAGAATCAAGGAAATTGCCTGATTTGGCCCTATTTCGCCTGCCCGATCGCCCCTTCCAAACTGCTCAGAGCCGTCAGGGCTTTGGCTTTATCCAAATTACCGCCCAGTTGCCCGCTCACACCGTCCATGGCTTCCTCGATCGCCTCATAGGCCTTGGGATTTTTTTCCTTAATCCCATCTTCAACGGGTTTCCAAGCGGTTTCAAATTGCTCAAATTCCGTTTTGGCCTTGGCTGCGTCTCCCGCTTCCACCGCCGCCCGGGTTTTGGTTACCACGGCGGTCAATGCGCTGAGGTCACCGCCGGCCGCCGGACTAGGGGCAGGGCTGGCGGTCGGTTCAACGGGGCTGGCAACGGGGCTAGCGGCGGCCGACTCGGCGGGGCTGGCCGCAGGGTTGGCAGCGGTTTGGGAACTGCAACCGGCGCTGGTCACAATGCTGAGGGCGGCGACCAAGGCCAGGGTCAAACGCCCCCGGGTCAGAACTCTTGCCGGTGCAGAAGATGAGCGAGCCAAGGGAAGCAAGGACATGAACATTCTCCAAGAGAGGTAGCGGCTGGGCGATCGGGATTGCAAAACTCGCGTTTTCAGCGATTACCTAAACCGTAACCAACAAAAACGACAAACTCATGACAGCCACAGAGTTGGGATTGTGGGTCTCTCTTGAAGAAGGTTATTAGCGCGATCGACGGCGACCCCCCGACCAAGGCGGCGGCCCCGATCGCCCTCGCAATTGCACCGTTTCTCCGTTGGCCAATTGCACCCAAAATGCATCCAATTCGCCATCATCCAACTCGCCTTCAACGGTGAGCTGATCGCCCACAGAAACGGGTAAATCGCGCCACCAACGCGGCCCCGCATCCACGCGATATCGCCGGCCATTGGCTTCCACAATCCACTCGTTTTCGTCCCGCTCGCCAAAGCGAATCACCCGGCCCGAAATGCGAATGATGGGGTCATCATCATCGTCATCATCCCAGTCGTCATCGTCATCATCTTTGGCTCGATCGATTCCACTAATCAAGCGCTCAGCCGGCCGTTGCCCCATAGCTGAATTCTGGAAAGATTGCCGTTGCTCCAGGGAAGATTCCGCCAGCGATCGAGCCAGGGCCGCTTCTGGCAAAACCATCAAGGTTGTGAGCGCACCAACGGCAAAAAACTGTAGTTGTTTGAGGTTATTCATCACCATGCTCAAGAAATTTCAAGGACAACCAACCTGATTAGGGGGCGGAAGTTGCTGAAGCATTGCCCCTTTCAGGCTAGGTAGAAAAAATGACAAAAAAATGACGATCAACCATCCAGCGACCGCTTGAAAATCTGTCCACTGGGGGCACACAACGGCGATTAACTTTTTGCGGGAAACCCTTTTCAGACATTCACTTATGAGGTGGAGACTTTGCTGCTTGGTGTAACAACCGGCAAGGTGACAGTGAAGCAACTGCCTTGGTTCAGTTGGCTGCGGACAGTGATTTGGCCCTGGTGCGATCGGGCGATCGCCTGGGCGATCGACAGGCCCAGCCCCGAGCCACCTTCTCGGTGCGATCGCACCCGATCGGCCCGCCAGAGTCGATCGAACACTTGGGGCAAATCCGCCGGGGCGATGCCGATGCCCGTGTCGTGAATTTCGACCCGCACTTGTCGATCGCGCCCGATCGGGAGAATCACCACCCGCACCCGGCCGCCCGCTGGCGTGTATTTCAGGGCGTTATCCAGTAGGTTGCCAAACAGCCGCCACAGCAACAGCGGCTCGCCCAACACAACGGCGGGGGCCAGCTCACCGGTCAGTTCCAGTTGCTGCACGGCGGCCCGATCCGCGTAGGTTTCGATCAAAGATTCCAGCAATTCGGGCAGGTCGATCGATTGGCGCGGGTGGGCGGCGGCTCCGGGTGTGTCCTGACGCGCCAACAGCAACAGGTCTTCCACCAGTTGGGTCATTTGACCGGTGGCGTTGTGGATGGCCGACAGCTTGGCCACATCGGCCGGGTCAATCCGCTCAGGGTGCGATTGCATCACTTCCACGGAGGTGCGAATGGCCGTCAGCGGCCCGCGCAACTCATGGGAGGCATCGGCGGTGAACTGCCGCAGTTTCCGAAAGCTGGCTTCGATCGGCCGCAAAGATTGCCTGGTCAGCCACAGCCCCCCGATCGTACTCAGCCCGATCGCCAGGCCCGAGCCGATCGCCAGGCCGGTTCCCAGTTGCTGGATAGCGTTGTTGATCGGGTCGATCGATTCCGTCACCCGCACATAGCCCCGGAGTTTGGGGGGCTGCTGTTCTCTGTCATAGAGCGGCGTGGTCAGGGTGCGGAGTTGTTGATCTTGGGCGATCGCCCCCTGGGGTTGGGCGATCGGGGCCAGGGGCCAGGCGGGAAAGATCCGACCTTGGCGAGCCAACAACTTGCCCCGCGCATTAAACCACTCCACCCCCTGATCCGGTTGCTGCAAACTTTGCCAGGGAATATCCAAATCCCCATCGTTATCCAGGCGCGGCCGCAGTTCTTCCCGTTCTTCAAAAAAGCGATCGTCTAAAAAGTTGGCAGCATTGGGGCGATCGGTATTAAGGGTTCTTGCCTGATTTTGATTCGCTTGATTTTTGTCCTGATCTTCATCCTCATACTCATCTTGATCGTCGTCCTCATCGTCTGATTCTTGTTCCCTTGCTCGCTCTTTTTTCGCTTGCTTTGCTTGCTCTTTTTTGGCTTTTCTTTCCTGCTTTGCTCGCTCTTTTGCTTGCTGCCGATCGTCCTCGTCGCTGTCGTCGTCAAATTGCTCTTCGTGGGCTTCCTCGATCGCCTCCAAACTGTGGCCGGCTGCCTGAGCCAACACCAAAAGCTGTCGATCGACCTGCTGATAGAGGCTATAGATCAAAAACTCGATCGCCACGATCGACCCCAGCCCCACCACCGTCGTCATCACCGCCAAAAACGACAGCAACAACCGCCGCCGCAGGGCCCGAAACTGGGCGGCTTCGGTGGCCGCCAGGGCAGTTCCAGGGCGCGATCGCTTAAGAACCCGCGTCCAGTTCCGGCAGTTGTGGATGAAGTCGGTAGCCCATGCCATAGCGCGTTTCGATTGCTGTTTTGGGTGCGCCTGCTTCGGTCAGTTTTTGGCGCAGGCGGCGGATGTGGGCGGTGATCGCTTCTTCGGTGGGTGGCTCGTCAAAATTCCACAGGTTATCGAGAATGCTGGCGCGATCGAACGTGCGGCCAGGATGGCGCAAGAACAATTCCAACAGGGCGTATTCCTTCGGTGACAGGGAGATCGGCTGGTGGCGGTAGGTGACTTCGCACGATCGCGGATCCAGCGCCAACGCCCCCCAACTCAGCACCGGATTAGTAGCCACGGTTCCCCGCCGCAACAGGGCCCGCACCCGCGCCAAAAATTCCGACAAGTCAAAGGGCTTCACCACATAATCATCGGCCCCCGCATCGAGACCATCCACCTTGTCGCGGCTGGTATCTCGCCCGGTCAGCAACACGATCGGCACGGTTTGCCCAGCGGCTCGCAGTTGCCGACAGAGTTCCACCCCGCTGAGTTGGGGCAACATCCAATCCAAAATCAGCAAGTCGTAGTCCAGGGATTGGGCCAACTCCAGCCCCGATCGCCCATCGCTGGCCAGGTCTACGGTGTAGTGGCGATCGCGCAGGGCTTCGGCCAGGGGCTGCAAGATCCGATCGTCATCCTCCACAAGCAAAATCCGCATGACCTGTGATCAATCCTCTGGGCCCGATCGCCGTGATTGCAATAGGGCGATGATTACCAATTAAACCGGCGATCGAACCGCGAATCGAAGCGATCGCGCTTGCGGGCATTGCAACTGCGACAAAGGGTTTGCAAGTTACTAATGTCGTTGGAGCCACCAGCGGCGAGGGATTTGATGTGGTCAATTTCTAGGCGATCGCGGCTGCCACAACTTTGGCATTGATGATTGTCGCGATCGAGTACAAATTGTCGAACGGCTGGATCGATTTTGATGCGGGGAGTTTTAGCCATTTCCTATTCCTCTGCCAATCGCCGAATTTCATCTAATGGAGAATCAGCCGGTTCAATGCTGGCTTCTAATAAGGGCAATTCTGGCGTTTCTGGTTTTGGTTCTGGCTCCGGTTCATCAGGACAAAACTCGATCCTTAATCGCAAAGTTCCTGACTCCCACTCATTTTGCCCAAACCTCAACACTTGTCCTTCAACGCCTTCTTCAGTGAACCACTGACCTCGCGCTTCAGTCCAACGATAGTTGCCATAACCCCTTACATAATTCTCAACCACACTAGAGAGTCCTCTCATGAACTCTTTAACTGTGCAGGTTTCATTGGTTATATTGATGTGTTGAGCGGTAGAGATAGAGATCACCTCACCTAGCTTCATTAATTGATGATTCTCCACTTTGACTACCTCCAAATATAGTGGCAAAGAAATTAGGCTCTTGCGAATCTTTTTGGTGCTGAATTTTGCACCACGACTCAACTTACAGATTAATCAAATTCGTAACTGTCACACTACGAGTCAATTTTAGTGCGAGGTGTTTTGGCCATTGCTATTCCTCTGCCAATCGCCGAATTTCATCTAACGGAGAATCAGCCGGTTCAATGCTGGCTTCTAATAAGGGCAATTCTGGCGTTTCTGGTTCTGGTTCTGGCTCCGGTTCATCAGGACAAAACTCGATCGACAATCTCAACCGCCCCGACTGCCAACCCTTTGCTCCAAACCTTAAAGCTTCTCCCTTAATCCCTTCTATAGAAAACCATAAACGACGGTTTGAATTCCACTCAATGGTGGATATGTTATAGCCGGAATAGTGTTGCAGCGCATTGGCAATAGCCTGTAGAAATTCTTCAACCGTGGAAGTTGGAGTTTTTAAGCCAATCTGATATTTCATTTCGCATGAGATCACTTCATGTGGTTTGAGAGATGTAAATTCCTGGGGCATGGTTTTAAAAAGACCTGACTAAGGATAAGACTCCAGATCAACTTTATCCATCAGCCAATCTACGAATTTCATCTAGGGGCTGATCAGGGTTGCCAGTCAAGGACTCTACTTCGTCTGGTTCATCTGGCTCAAAAAGCAATGTTAGCCGCAGTCGTCCAGATTTCCATTTTGGTGCGCCTAGTCTTAAAACTTGGCATTTCAGTCCTTCTTCTGAGAACAAAACTCTAAGATCCCCACCAAGGCGATCATTGATAATTTTTTGAATTTCTGAGATCTGGCTAGTGGGACGATTATTGATATAGTAGCCATACTCCATCGTGACCACTTCGTTGGGCAAAAGTTCTTGCATTTTAGAAAAATCCATGATGAATAACCTCTTGAAGATTACAGTTCTACTTCTACCCTATTCCCCAGCCAGCTTACGTAGCTCAGCCAACGTCAAGTAGCTGGTAGGGTGGGCAATGCCCACCACTATTATTTAACAAAGACAACATTTATCCTCAATAATTGCTTGTTCCCAAAACATGACCAGATTTCTTCGGCACGGTCTATAGGTGGGCAATGCCCACCCTACAGGCTACTTCTACCCTATTCCCCAGCCAGCTTACGTAGCTCATCCAACGTCGAGTTGGATCCTTCGGGGTTAGTAATCTCTTCTTCTTGATCTGGATCAAGCTCAATTTCCAGAAAGAAACGCACCTTCCCTGACAGCCATTGTTTTTGACCAGGACGCAAAACCCTACAGGGAAAACCATCCGAAAAAGCAGCCTTTTCTAAGTCCTCATCGTAGGTTTCTTCCAAGTTGGCAGTCATATCCGTAGCCAAGCAAGTCGAAATTTCCACAAAGGGCAAGTTTCCATCATCCGATCGAATGACATCCTCAGCATCAAGACGATAAACAATTGGCTCAGTCATTCGCAAATGCCTCAAAAATCTTGGTTTCTGTCCCTAGACAAGATGCTCAAGCCCCTTGCTGCCAAACACGGTTGGGGTTAGGTCACTAGCTCAACGATCGGGAGTTGGTAGCGATCGCACCCCATAGATTGCAAACAAGCATCGATCGCCTCCACTGCCTGGTTATAAGTCGCAATTTGCTCCTGCAAAGCAGACTTTTGTTCAGCCAGTTGCTCCAGTTGTTCTTGGGCTTCCTTCTCGATCGTTTTCTCCAAATGGTTACGGGCGATCGTGTATTGCTGCAAAATCACTTCTTCGTATTCCACCGCCACGGGCAACAGTTGCGACTTCAGAGTTTGGCTCACCGCTTGGCGAAAGGTGCTTGTCACGGTGCGTTTGACCTTGGGGGAGAAGTCGAGTTCTAACAATTGGCGAATGGCGGGTTCTGCTTCCACCATCGGCAAAAAGTCATAGCCCACAGAAGTTTGGCGCAACACTTCCCGAAACTGATAGAGCGAAACCGAGCCTTCTTGATAGAAATCGGGACTTTCACGCACGTAGCGATCGCACTCAGTGCTCGCCTCGCTGCGGAGGGCTAATTGCACGGATTGTTCGATCGCCTTCAATCGATCTTCTAGCCCCGCATCATCTCCCACTAACCGGCATAGCTCCCGATAATAATCTTGATGGCGAATTCGATCCATCAACAATGAAAAGAGCCGCCGAATCACCCGCTCAATTTCCGCAGTTAGCACTTCTTCCAATTCATTGGCTAAGTAATAGAATGCCTCAACCAAAATTGCCAACAAAGGAGCGGTGGAATTGCGTGGATGAGCCAACGTAGCTCGCTGGTAAGCTTGCTTAACGGAAAATCCATTCAGCAGCTCGCCCATCCGTCCTTGCATTCGCACTTGTAAATTGCGGAAATCGTCTTCAAAGCTGACACATTGATTGGTGACAATCTCGTTAACTTCACGCTTTAAATGATCTGCAAAATTTTCGGCTAGGCGCTTCAGATCGGTGTTGAGTCGATCGAGCCGATTGCTTTTAATGCCTTCGAGTTCCGTGGGCTGGCTATCGAGTTCTCGGTAGCGATCGCTATACAACCGACGCAGGGCCACGCAAAGGGGCTGTAAATCATTGGCCAAAGTCGAGAAAAGTTGCGGCCGCTTTTCTTCCGTTAAATAGCGCGTGATGCCCTCTCGAAACACTTCAATACCGCTGTCATGAATCAGTTGATCCACCAGGGGTGAACCATATTCACCCAAAATCCGAACATAGTTTTCGTTTTGGCTTTCGTAGTTATTGACCGAAATCCGAAAACGATTGGCCGGTAATTTGCCAGAACTGGAGCAATAGCGATTGAATTCATAGACAAACTGCGGTGTTTCTTCGGCAATTTCTGCACTTTTGATGCTGCTGGCAAAAATGCTGTCGAGGCCGAAGCGATCGCCCGCGCTGGTTTCTCGGAGCTGGCTGCCATAGAACCCCAGCAGCCCACTGGTTTTATAGAGTCGCTGTCCATCTCGAAACTGACTGGCAATCAGGGACTCTAGGCGTTGCCGCAGTTGAACGTTGTACCAAGTTTCATCAATACGATTGAAGACGAAAAAGACCCGATCGCGAATTCCCGAATTGCTGCGCATCGCTTCCAGGAGTTCGGTTTCCTCTTTCGTCATGTCACCCGCTGCGGCTGGTTTCAGCACTGCCACCACAGCCGATGTGTCTTCATTGCTAATTTTGCTATAGGTGAGGGCAGCATCCTTTTTGATCGGGGCATCAATTCCTGGCAAATCAACCAGAACGTTGCCATCTTCCAACAACGGATGACAGCAATAATATTCCACCCGTTTGAGCACAGCGCTGTTGCTGCCCCGGCGAGCATAGGCTGCTGCATCTTTGAGGTTGGTAAAATTAAATTGCTCCATTGAGTAGGTAGCATTACTGGTGGGATGGATGCGATCGCGATTAGTCCACCAGCCTTCGATGAGCAACTTGAGGGCTTTTGCTTGTTTAGCCCGTTCAGATTTGGACTCACCGCCTTCTTTTTCGATCATTTTTTCGCAGGCGGTGAGAATCGTTGAAACGGTCTCTTCTCGGCTCAAATCAATTGCCGAAGAAACCCCCAGCCGCTCCAACAAGACCTGCACTTCTTCGTGAACTTCAGCCGCACTAGCAAAGGTCAATACAACCCGTTCCCGATCGCTCGGTGCATAGGCGATGTAGCATTCAATTCCGGTGGCATGGCCTTCAGCGCTATAGAGCAATTCCCGACCCAATAGGGCATTAATTAGCATTGATTTGCCAGCGCTGAAAGCCCCCACAAAGGCCACTTCAAAGGTCGGGGCGATCGCCTTACGCAGAGACGTATGAACTGACGTAATATCTTGATTTTGGAGTGTGGACTCCTGCTCAACCAGATGCACAATGGCTTCAACGGATTCCTGGAGATTCTGACAAGCTGCGATCTGATTGCTATCCAGTTGAGCCATGGGATTTCCAACCAATTGAGATCGGTTTAAAGATTCAGAGAATACTGGCGAGAACAAAGGCTGCTGCTTGAGTGAGCCTTTGTTCTTACAAGTGGCTGAGATTAGGATAGCGCAAAACAATACTTATCCCATTATGGGGTCGCACAATACGGTTTTTGTGAACCTTAATTAACATCCTAAACTTTAAGTGGCTGCATCAGGTTGAGAGGTACGAAAAATCGTCAAGTTGGCAGAAGTTGGGCTACCGTTTTTTGCACATCAACCCAATCGATCTCAGTCAGAATCCGGCCGATCGCCCGATCGCCCGCGGCCCGGCCCGATCGCCCAGGAGCGCCGCCGCCACACGGACACCATCAGCCCCACACAAATTAGGCAATAGGTGCTTGTCCAGGCGCTTTGCAGCAACAAAAAACTGAGGCTGGGGTTAGCGAGCTGTTCGCTGACCGTGCTGCCCACGGCCAGGCCGATCGCCCAGCCGATCGCCAACTGCACCGATCGCTTGGCCGCCACAAATTCCCGCTCATCCAAACCCGATCGCCGCAGGGCCAGCAAGGCCGGCAACCAACCGGCGATCGGCGCGTAGTAGAGATACAGCCGCAGCCGGGAGCCGATCGGGTCGAGATCCCGATCGCGCACCCCCAACTTGGTGCGATCGATCAGGGGCGGCACATCCTCGGGCGGCTGGTGCATCTAGTTGGCTCCCTTCGTCCACCAAGCGAGGGCATACTCATCACTTTGACCCACAGCCGCCTCCTTCAGGGCCACGCGCACCCGGTAGCGGCCGGTTTTGGGCACTTCACAAAACACATGCTCCACGCTGTCCACGGAGCTGATCGATCGACAGGGGTTAGTGGTGATGGCCACGGTTTCTCCTTCCGGAATCAGGTACAGATCAAAATCGCTCAGACCTTTGTTCACAAAACCTTCACCCCGATCGAACCGGCCGTTGTTGTTGCGATCGAGCAATTCCACATGGCGGCTCCAAGTGAGGGTCAAGGCCGCAAAGCTGCCGCCCTGGAGCGGTTGGGCGATCGGGTAGTCGTGAACGGCCGGTTGGTCATCCTTCAGGGCCAAGGACTGGAACGCCCAGCCCACCAAGGGCACAGCCTCGCCCGGCTGCCATTGACCCGGTGCAAACTGTTGATAGGCCCGGTAGGCGTTCAGTTGACCCGCACCAATTTGTTCATCGAGCGGAATCGTCGGATCGCTGGCGGCATCGGAATCGAGCCAGGTTTTCTCGTCTTCGCGCCACACATCCCGGGTCATGCCCAACCGGTTGCCATCTCCCGCGTCCTTGGCCTTGTCTGCGGAATTCATCAGCACCGCTTTCATCACCTGGTGGCGACGGGCATCTTTGCTCCAACGGGCTTGCTTTCCGGCAATTTGCCGCTCGGCCCATTCCTGAAGCAGGGCCACGGTGGCGGTGACATGGGGGGTGGCAAAACTCGTGCCGCTGGCATAGATCACCTGGCCGCTCAGTTCATACAGCCCCACATCGGCCCCCGGAGCCACCAGCCCGATCGACCGCCGCAACCCCGCATTGCTTTCGAAGCCCACCAAATGCCGACCAACCCCCGTGACCACGTTCCCCAGGTTGGCAAAATCCAACTTGGAAAACTGCCCCCGAAACCGCCGGGTAAAGGCCACATTGATGCCGTTAAAGGTGTCCGTGGGAATTGAAATGCCCCCATCGCCCTGATTGCCCGCAATGAGATACAGCACGTCATGGGCCCGCGCCGACCAATCCACACAAAGGGTGAGCAGGGAATTGCCATCCAACATGGCGTTCAGTCGCTGATCCTGACTGAGAGGTTCGCCAAAGCTGAAGTTAATGGCTCGCACATCGCCATGGTTTTGCAGGGCCACGGACTGGCTAGCTAAACATTCCCCAATTTGGCCATTGCCTTCGGATGGGCCCGTGGCTGCGGAATAGAGCATGGCCCCAGGAGCCACGCCCCGCGCCAATTTCCCCGATCGCCCAATCATCACCCCCGCCACACTGTGGGCATGGCCGTCCACATATTCATCGGGCCCTGGCCGCTCCTCCAAAACCAACAGGCCCGCAGTTCGAAAGTCATCCGCGTTCCCCACCGCTTTGTCGTAGCCAAAACGACCGGGCCGACCAATTTCCACTTGGCCAATGCCAATTTTGCGGCCGGTGATGTTGTAGGGCGATTGGTGCAGTCGATCGGAATCGATGCCATCGGGCCCCGTGGACAGCGGCAACAGCACGGCGGGCAAAGTGGCGCTGGCGGTCGTGGCGATCGAGCAGCCGATCGCCCCTAACAACACCAAGCGCCCAGTCCGAATCAGGGCTTGGCCGAGGCGATCGAATCGGAGGGAAAACAAATGGCGCGATCGACCCATAACTCCTCACTGATAGCTGATGAAAGCTGACCAAATTGCTGGCTCAATTAAGGCGACGAACAGATTTTGGGCGAATTTTGGACGAATCTTGGGCGAACAGATCCTGATCCTGTCTTGATCGTGGATAGATCGGGGATGCTGTTTGGGTTGTAGCGCGATCGCTCGTCAAGAAACCCTGAAAAACCTGCAAGTTTTAACAAATATTGTTCATATTCTGTTAAAACAAATACAATTTCTACCCTTGCCCGCCCCCAGAGGACGCACCCACCATGAGCCAAAAGCCCATCGTCGTCGCCCCTTCCATTCTATCCGCCGATTTCAGCCGCCTGGGTGAAGAAATTCGGGCCGTAGATGCTGCCGGTGCTGATTGGATCCACGTTGATGTCATGGATGGTCGCTTCGTGCCGAACATCACGATCGGCCCGCTGATCGTTGAAGCCGTGCGTCCTCACACCCAAAAGCCCCTCGATGTCCACCTGATGATCGTCGAGCCGGAAAAATATGTGGATGCGTTCGCCAAGGCCGGCGCTGACCACATCACGGTTCACGCGGAGCACAACGCCTCGCCCCACCTGCACCGCACCCTCGCCCAAATCAAGGAAGCCGGTGCCAAGGCTGGTGTGGTGTTGAATCCTTCGACCCCGCTGGAATTGATTGAATACACGCTGGAACTGTGCGACCTGGTGTTGATCATGAGCGTCAACCCCGGTTTTGGCGGCCAGAAGTTCATCCCCGGTGTGTTGCCGAAGATTCGCAAGCTGCGTCAAATGTGCGATGAGCGCGGTCTCGATCCTTGGATTGAGGTGGATGGCGGCCTGAAGGTGGACAACACCTGGCAAGTGCTCGAAGCGGGTGCAAACGCGATCGTGGCCGGTTCGGCAGTGTTCAACGCGCCGGATTATGCCACCGCGATCGAAGGGATCCGCAACAGCAAGAACCCCGCCACTCGCGAGCTGGCTGCGGTCTAGGATTTTTCGGGTGGCCAACGGGCTGGCGACTATTCGATCATTGCAGATTGATCGCCCGCCTAACGCCATCAATCAAGATTGCTGTAGCTAGACCATCACTCACCACTCAATCAATATCAATTGCGATGAGCGATATTAGCCAATTCAGGCGATCGCTCATCTTTTTTATTAAGGTTTCGTTTGATTTTTCGTTTGAGGTTTTGCTTTTGAGTTGTTTGCTTAAGCTGTTCACTTAGTTTTTGCTTAAGCATTTTGTCTATCGCTGATCTATTTTTTTGCTTAGTGTTTTCCTTAAGTTTTTGGTTATAACGCCATTCGAGTTTCGATCGCCCAGCGTGCCAGTTCTGTGCGGTTGCTGAGTCCCGTTTTGCCCAACATATTGCTAACGTGACTTTCGATCGTGCGTTGGCTGACGCTCATCAATTCAGCAATTTCCCGATTCGCCATGCCCCGCGCCACCAACTGCACCACCCGCGACTCCGTGGGGGTCAGTTCCACATCTTTTGGCACTTTGAATTTGGGCGATCGATCTCCCTTCGCTTGGTAACGAATTAACCGAGAAGCCTGTTTCAAAGAAGACTCGACTTGGGCCACCAATTCTTCCGGCTCAAAGGGCTTGGTCATGTAGATATCGGCCCCCGTAGTCAGCCCCTTAATTCGATCCTGGCTTTGGCCCTTTGCTGACAGCAACAGCACCGGAATCCAGTTTGTTCGTGGGTCTTGACGCACGGATTTCACCAGGCTGTAGCCATCCATTTCCGGCATCATCACATCACAGATGATCATATCTGGCAAATCTTGCTCAAGCTGTTCCAGGGCCTCGCGACCGTTGCTCGCCGGAATCACCACATATCCGTGAAATTCCAAATAATCTTTGACGAGCAAAATCAGATTTGGATCGTCATCGATGAGTAAGATTCGTTTTTGAATACCAAGATTGCTTCTTCTCATAGGAAGCGAAAAGATCTTTAGGAAGAGCGGAAGTTAGCACGATCGAGTGCGATCGCCTACCTTTTTAATCACTCAGGTTAATTTCAGTCCCGTGGAATGAGCTGCTCAAGGAGCTGCATAGCCCAAGGAACTGCATAGCCTACGGTTCGGGAATTTAAGGGGGAAATTAAATTCACCGCAATTGTTCACAACCACTTCACTGCCATTTCACCAACATTTCACCAAAACTTTGTCGCAACCCGCCGCAGAAATGCGCCGCAATCATACGACTAGGATGAACTTAGGGTCGTGGTCGCTGGGCCACGGGCAGGAAATCCGAAAAACCAACCACGGCTGGGCAAGTTAACCAGCTACGGACAGGATTGATGGGTATTTTTTTAACCTGCCTCCTAGTTTAGGGCAATGCTGGTGTTGAGTGCTACCAGTAATTTCGCTAGGCAGTCCTGATTCCCGAGTGCAACGGCTGCCCAGTTCCGCCGCTCAGGGAGCCATTTGGGGCAAAGATCGCTCAAAGAAAGCCAAGGACTGTACAACACGTCCACCCATGAGATGTTCCTGAATGATCTGCTCAATCGCTGCTGGGGTGGCGCGTCGATACCACACACCTTCGGGATAAACCAGCAGGATCGGCCCTTCCGTGCAAACCCGCAAACAGTTCGCTTTTGTCCGAAAAACCACGGAGGACGGGGAAAATTCTGAACCGGAGGGGTTGCCTGGGCCGGTTCCGTCAAGACCCAATTCTCGCAATCGCCGCTTCAGATAGTCCCAGGATTCCAAACTGGCATCCTTGGGGCAGCAAAGGGGTTTGGTTTGGTCGGCACAAATGAAAACGTGGCGTTCGATGCGATCGATTCCCAATGTCCGCACCACGGGCAGGAGCGATCGAGCCTCCTCGGTTGGGGAATTGGTTTGGGCCTCGACGGGGCAAGGGGTTAAGGCATCGGGATCGGGATCGGGTCGATCGGCCTCTGGGTTCGCAAGGGAAGAATGCAATGGGGTTGCCATGGGGCAATGCGGTGGGGCTGAGGGTGGTTGGCGAGGCGTGCCGGGCGGGGCGATCGGGATCTTTCCAAGTTACGCCCTGGTTGCCAGTTCGGGAACCCGTACAGAGGGGTCTGTTGTCAGGCCCCATGGTCTCCAGTAAATTAGCACTCGGATGGAGAGAGTGCTAAAAGTCGTTGGTCAGGCTGCGACAGACACCCTGTCAGCACCGCGCAGTCAGCACTGCACAACAACGGGTTTTCAGCCTTTCGCCTATCCGCTTCACCATTGGTCTAGCTTTTCACTTCAAACCTCTGGAGACAGATTCTGTATGGCAGCCGTATCGTTGAGCGTATCGACCGTGACTCCTTTGGGCGATCGCGTATTGGTCAAAGTCGCCGCCGCTGAAGAAAAGACCGCTGGCGGTATTCTCCTGCCCGATAACGCCAAAGAAAAGCCCCAAGTTGGCGAAGTCGTCGCTGTGGGCCCTGGCAAGCGCAACGATGATGGTAGCCGCCAAGCTCCCGAAGTCAGCACTGGTAACAAAGTTCTCTACTCCAAGTACGCTGGCACGGACATCAAGCTGGGCGGCGAAGATTACGTCCTGCTCTCTGAAAAAGACATCCTGGCGGTTGTTGGCTAATTGAGCCACGGCCCGAGCCGTCCCGATCGACCGCTGCTCTTTAAGGGCTGCTCTTCAAGGGTTGACGGTTCCTCGGCTCGATCGCCCGGTTAAATCAATGACCCAACCGGGTTAACCAGCCCAATCCTGGGTTTCGCAAAACTCCTCATCATTAATCTCCAACAGGCAGATCATGGCTAAGAAGATTATCTACAACGAAAACGCCCGTCGTGCCCTTGAGCGCGGTATGGACATCCTGGCGGAAGCCGTGGCCGTCACCTTGGGTCCCAAGGGCCGCAACGTCGTGCTCGAAAAGAAATTTGGCGCACCCCAAATCATCAACGATGGTGTGACGATCGCCAAAGAAATTGAACTGGAAGATCACGTGGAAAACACCGGCGTGGCCCTGATTCGCCAAGCCGCTTCCAAAACCAACGACGCAGCGGGCGACGGAACCACCACCGCCACCGTGTTGGCCCACGCGATCGTTAAAGAAGGTCTGCGCAACGTGGCCGCTGGTGCCAACGCCATCACCCTGAAGCGCGGTACTGAAAAGGCCGTCGCTTACCTGGTGGATCAAATCAAGGCCCACGCTCGCCAAGTCCCCGAAAACGACTCCAAAGCCATCTCGCAAGTGGCAGCCATCTCCGCCGGCAACGACGAAGAAGTTGGCCAAATGATCGCCGATGCCATGAGCAAAGTGGGCAAAGAAGGCGTGATCTCCCTGGAAGAAGGCAAGTCGATGACGACTGAGCTGGAAGTCACCGAAGGGATGCGCTTCGACAAGGGTTATATCTCGCCCTACTTTGCCACCGACACCGAGCGGATGGAAGCAGTGCTGGATAACCCCTTCATCCTGCTGACCGACAAGAAGATCACCCTGGTGCAAGACCTGGTGCCGATCCTGGAGCAAGCCGCTCGCGCTGGCAAGCCCCTGCTGATCATCGCTGAAGACATCGAGAAGGAAGCCCTGGCCACCTTGGTGGTGAACCGTCTGCGCGGCGTGCTGAACGTGGCCGCTGTGAAGGCTCCTGGCTTTGGCGATCGCCGCAAGGCCATGCTGGAAGACATCGCCATCCTCACCGGCGGTCAACTAATCACCGAAGATGCTGGCTTGAAGATCGACAGCACCAAGCTGGAGCAACTGGGTCAAGCCCGCCGGATCACGATCACCAAGGACACCACCACGATCGTGGCCGATGGCAACGAAGCCGAAGTGAAGGCCCGTTGCGAGCAAATCCGCCGTCAAATGGAAGAAACTGAATCTTCCTACGACAAGGAAAAACTGCAAGAGCGTCTGGCCAAGCTGGCTGGCGGTGTGGCAGTGGTGAAGGTTGGCGCGGCCACCGAAACCGAAATGAAGGATCGCAAGCTGCGTCTGGAAGATGCGATCAACGCCACCAAAGCGGCCGTTGAAGAAGGCATCGTGCCCGGTGGTGGTACAACCCTGGCACACTTGGCTCCTAGTCTGACCGATTGGGCAAACGCCAATCTGAAGGATGAAGAGCTGACCGGCGCACTGATCGTGGCTCGTGCCCTGACGGCTCCCCTGAAGCGGATTGCTGAAAACGCCGGTCAAAACGGCGCGGTGATCGCTGAGCGCGTGATGGAAAAAGACTTCAACGTGGGCTACAACGCTTCGAGCGGCGAATACGTAGACATGTTTGAAGCCGGGATCGTTGACCCCGCCAAGGTGACCCGCTCGGCCCTGCAAAACGCTGCCTCGATCGCGGCGATGGTGCTGACCACCGAGTGCATTGTGGTTGACAAGCCCGAACCGAAGGAAGCGGCTGGCGCTGGCGCTGGCATGGGCGGCGGCGACTTCGACTACTAAGTCTCGCCCACAACCCTTGTCCTGGGCATGGTTCAGGGAATCGTTGTAGCCGCGCATTCAAACCTGGATCTAATCTTCGCTCAAAATTAGATCCGCAAAAGATTAGATCCCGCCCTTGAGGCGGGATTTTTTTGCCAATTGGCGAACAGGCGGATCAAATAGGGGCACGGGTGCGCCCGGCAGCGGCTATTAATCTCCGGCGATCTCATGGCGGCTGGTTGAGTTCCTTTGAGGGTGGCCTCATGAACAAAACAACCCATCAACCCAATTCATGTCAACCCAATTCATGGGCAACAAAAAAGCAGCACTCCCATGGGTACTGCTTTAAGACTGAAAGCTTAATCGCGGGTTGAGTTCGACAGAAATAAACCAACCCGTCGATCAATTTGCAATTGAATGGTAGGGATTTTCAACCGTACAGCGAAAGAGGGCTAATCAACTGGTTTTAAAGATCGTTGAGTTGAAACGACTAAAGACAATTCTTGAATCAAGCTTTGAAGCTTTTGGGGCCAAGCTGGGATTGAATCAGAATTTTCCTCAAACCGTTGTCAAGCGATCGGGGCTGAACGGCCGCTCACCCCAAGTTACGATTCCGCCTTCACCAACTTGACGTTCTTCGCCAAGCCTAAGAACTGCAACAGTTGGATCGTCATCCAAGTGGCATCAATTTCCCACCAAGCCAAACCATGGCGAGCGGAGTATTGATGGGCATGGTGGTTGTTGTGCCAGCCTTCGCCGTAGGTCAGGAGCGCAACCCACCAGCAGTTGGTGGAGCGATCGCCTGAGTCTTCAAAGGTGCGATAGCCAAACTTGTGGGTGGCGCTGTTCACCAGCCAAGTGCAATGCCACAGGGAAACCATCCGCACGCAGATGCCCCAGAGCACAAACGACCATCCACCCATCAGGTACAGAATGGCGGCGAGGGGAATTTGCAGCAGCAGGAAGTAACGATCGAGAAATTTATAGAAAGGATCGTCGCCGATATCCTTGGTAAAGCGGGGAATTTCGCTTTCGGCGGGCACTTCGTACATCATCCAACCGATGTGGCTCCAGAGGAAACCCTTGGTCGAATCATGATGATCCGGATCCGTGTCCGAATGCAGGTGGTGGTGGCGGTGCAAACCAACCCACCAAATGGGGCCACCTTGGCAGGAGAGCGTTCCACAGAACACGAAGAAGTACTCCAACCACTTGGGAACCTCGAAACTGCGGTGGGTGACGAGGCGATGCCACCCAAGGGTAATTCCGAGGCCGCCCGTCACCCAGTGGAGGAAGATCATCAGGCCAACGGCTGCCCAGCTAAAGTTTTGCGGCAGAAATGCCACGACGGCTGCGATGTGCATCGCCGTCATAAAGATAATTACGCCCCAGTCTGGGCGCAAGTTCTGTGCGGACGTTGCGGCAGTCATTCAATTACCTATGTCATCGATGCGCTAAATCAGCGTATCATTTCCTATTTGAATTTCTTCACAATGGACTGAGCATCCAGTTTGACCGAAATTCAGCTTTGACCGAAATTCAGCGGTGGTGTGGGTTGGCGCTGCGAAATCTAGGAATCGGCAGCAGCCGCAGAGGGGCGGCTTGATCGCGATCGGGGGTTTAGGGAATTTTTGGGATCGCGAAACCTTTCGATCGCGATCGAGCCGGGGATCAACGCCAGTCTAAGTCAGGAATCCCTGAAAACATTGGGGATCACGGGCGATCAACCTGCTCAGATTGGTCGTGTTTTGACCTTGATCAGTGCATCTTTGCCCCTCAATTTTGGGTTGTTGGTGATCTCGATTGAGCACCGGAGCGGTATTTTGGAAAGCTTGCCTAATTTTGGCAATTTTTTGGGCGCAATTACGAAAATTCAAGCCATTTGGGGTTAGTTCGGTCATGGGGATTCAGATGGATCAGGCCACCAAGGGCGGTGTCACGGTGGATGCGGCCGCGGTGGTGCAACAAGCGGTGGAGGAGTTGGGGCCCCGATTCGGGCAAATCGATCGCGCGGTGCAGGCCAAGCTGAAGCGTGTGTTGGATGCGTTTCGGGCGGAACGAGTGGGGGCCCACCATTTTGCGGGGGTTTCGGGCTATGGCCACGATGATTTGGGTCGGGACACGCTCGATCGAGTCATGGCCCGGGCCCTCCAGGCCGAAGCCGCGATCGTGCGAGTGCAAATTGTGTCGGGAACCCACGCGATCGCCTGTGCCCTCTTTGGAGTGCTGCGGCCCGGCGATGAGCTGCTGTCCGTGGCCGGCAAACCCTACGACACCCTCGAAGAGGTGATTGGCAAGCGGGGCAGCGGTCAGGGATCCCTGATGGATTTTGGGATCACCTACCGGGAATTGGATTTGACTCCGGCCGGGACGATCGATTGGGAAGCCCTGGCCCAAGCAATCCGTCCAGAAACAAAGATGGTCACGATCCAGCGATCCTGTGGCTATGACTGGCGACCCAGCCTCTCCGTTGCTGACATTGGCCGGATCGTGGCGATCGTGAAGGCCCAGAATCCGAACACGATTTGCTTTGTGGACAACTGCTACGGCGAATTTGTGGAAGACAACGAACCGACCGCCGTGGGCGCAGACCTGATGGCCGGCTCCTTGATCAAAAACCCCGGCGGCACGATCGTCACCGCTGGCGGCTATGTGGCCGGCCGGGCTGATCTTGTGGAGCAAGCGGCCTGTCGGTTAACGGCTCCCGGCATTGGTTCCGAGGGCGGGGCGGCCTTCGACCAACACCGACTGCTCTATCAGGGTTTGTTCTTGGCTCCCCAAATGGTGGGAGAAGCGCTCAAGTGCAATTACCTGGCAGCGCGGGTGTTTGCCAACCTGGGCTATCCGGTGAATCCAGCTCCGGACGCAGCCCAAAGCGACATCATCCAGGCCCTGAAGCTGGGCAGTGCCGAAAAGGTAATTGCCTTTTGCCGGGCAGTGCAACAGGCCTCCCCGATCGATTCCTACGTGGATCCCGTGCCGGCCGTGATGCCCGGTTATGAAGATCAAGTGGTGATGGCTGGGGGCACCTTCATTGAAGGCAGCACCTCAGAGCTGTCGGCCGATGGGCCCTTGCGCGCGCCCTATGTGGCCTATTTCCAAGGGGGAACCCACTGGACTCACGCGGCGATCGCCCTGGAAACGGCCGTGGCGGCGATCGGCCCCGCAGGCAGTGCCCTGGAGTCTTAACCACCAGTGATTTGGCTCAATGGGCGGTTTAATCAGCAGCGCGATCAACTGAACCGCCCAGACAGTCCATGGGAGCATTCCATTCGCACCAAACCCTTGTTTCCAAGAGGTGCGCTAAAATCAAATCAGTCCGGGTATGAGATAGCCCCCTGATGTGGTAAAGGCTCGCAACAACGCCAGCCCCGATCGCCCATCTCCCAGCGGTTTACACCCCTGACAGCCACCCCCGGCATCGAACGGCCCGCCGCTGTCAAGAGACCGTCCGCGCTCTCGCCCGTCCCTGAACCTGCCCTCAAACCCAGTTGTCTAACCCGTTCTGCTGAGAAGCCGCCCGTGAAACCCATTCGATCGCTTGATGATGCCCTAGAACGCTGCCAAACCCTGGGAATGCGCGTCAGTCGCCAGCGCCGCTTCATCTTGGAACTGCTATGGGACGATCAGGAGCACCTATCGGCACGGGAAATTTATGACCGACTGAATCGGCGGGGCAAAGACATTGGCCACACCTCGGTTTACCAAAACCTGGAAGCCTTGGCCCGTAACGGCATTGTGGAATGTATCGATCGGGCTGATGGTCGTCTGTACGGCAACATTAGCGACCCCCACAGCCACATCAACTGCCTAGACAGCGGCCGAATTGTTGACGTGCATGTGACCCTGCCACCGGAGCTGATTGCCCAAATCGAGGCCCAAACGGGGGTCAAGATCGCTGACTATCGGATCGATTTTTACGGCTACGATCAGCAGTCTGCCCAGGCCAGCTAGTGCCAGTTGACCCATCGATCACCCCTCTACTCCCCCATGTCCACCCACCCGAGGCTGGCCCGCATCACCCTGTTTCCGATCAAGTCCCTGGATGGTGTCGCGGTCGATCGGGTCGCCCTGACGGTGGCTGGATCCTTAGTGGGCGATCGGGAATTTGCCCTGCTCGATGCCCAAGGCAAGTTCATTAACGGCAAGCGCAACGCCGCCATTCACCACATTCGATCGACCTTTGACCTAGCCCAACGTCTCGTCACCCTGCGCTTACAAGCAGGCTCTCAAGCCGCCGCCACCTTCCATTTAGATCGCGATCGGGAAGCATTAGCCACCTGGTTCAGCGACTACTTTCAGCAACCGGTCACCATTGCCCACAACCACGAGGCCGGCTTTCCCGATGATCCGGCCGCTTGGGGCCCCACCTTGATTAGCACAGGATCGATCGCAACGGTGGCCAGTTGGTTTCCAGATTTGACCGTCGCGGAACTGCGCGATCGGCTGCGAACCAACCTGGAAATTGACGAGGTGGAGCCTTTTTGGGAAGAACAGCTCTACAGCACCGCTGGCAACGGGATCCCGTTTCAAATTGGCGCAGTGCCATTTCTGGGCACGAATCCCTGTCAACGCTGCATTGTCCCCACCCGAAACAGCCAAACCGGCGAACCCACGGCTCAATTTCAAAAAACCTTCATGGCCCAGCGCCAAATCACCCTGCCACCTTGGGCCGAGCGATCGCGTTTTAATCACTTCTACCGCTTGGCCATCAATACCCAAGTTCCGGCGATCGACCCCAATTCTGCCTCTGTCAACAAAGAATCTAGGATGTTGCAAGTGGGCGATCGGTTAACGCTCGCGTCGGATTCAATTGATTGATGATTGAGTTAAGCCTTTGCCTCGCTTAACAAGTACGGTGAGGGCTTGCAGTGCTTGCATCACCCAGGCTCATGACGTACCTATCATTTGAGGTAAAGGCTGTAATTCAGTCACATTGATGATGAGACCCAAATTCGTTGAGCAACGGGTTACTGTAATTCAGTCACATTGGTGGTAAAGCTCAAATTCGTTGAGTGACGAGTTACTGATTTTGCCAGTGCCAAATTCGACAACTCCTGCATAAACAACTGTGCTTTATCGACCAACTCAGCCCCTGCTTTTTCAGGCGAACCAGTATTAAATGGTGGAGCGGGATTGTACTCTAGCAATAGTTGGATAATTTTGGCGATTTCCTCACCATAAAGGATGCTAGCGATCATTAAGCCAAAATCGATTCCAGCCGTCACGCCTCCACCCGTAATGCGATTGCGATCAATCTCAACCCGCTCAGTACTGACCTCAACACCTAACTGGGCGAGTTGTTCGCGTGCTGCCCAGTGAGTTGCTGCCCGATAGCCTTCGAGCAACCCTGCCTTCGCCAAAAGTATCGATCCGCCGCAGACAGAGGTAATGAATTTGGCAGTACAGCCTTGTGCTCGTAAAAACGCCAGTATCTCTGGATCGTCTTCTATCGCCGCCATTCCCAAACCACCACCGATGCAAATAACATCTAGGCGCGGACAATTCTCAAAAGTAGTATCGGGTAAAACCATCATCCCGTCATCAGTTTCAACGGGATCGAGTGTCTTCCATATTCGATGAATTTGTACATTAGGAAGCCCACTAAGAACTTGTTGTGGCCCAAGAATATCCAGCGATGTCATGCCAGGATAAAATGCCAAACCAATAATGCATTTTTGTGGGTCGGTCATGAATTCATTTCCTTTGGTTGCACTTGAATTTTCTCCTATACTAGAGTCAGCAACCAAACTGGGATAGTCCCCGATCGAGTACTCTTTTCACCATCATGACCATTTCCTTAAAGCTTTTATTTGAAGAGATTCACAAAGCAAAGGATGAAGATAGCTTACAATCACAACTTGCTCCAAAAATTGGGAATTATTTTGCTGCTAAGCGCTCTGGGATATTTTTCTTCGATCAGCTTTTAGCCGATCAAAAGTTTCAAGCTATTCTGAACGTCGCCCTATCTCTTGAACATAATCCTGTGGCGCGTTACATCGCGGAACGTCATACACCCGTTCATGAAGGGTTAGTAACCATACCTAAGACTTGGAAATTAATCTGTCCGCGGTCAGATCACTGGCATGTGATGGCGGGACCAATTATTGATCGTGGTCAAGTAGTCGGCTCCGTGGGATGTACTCGTGAAAGATCAATGTCTGCTTTTGATACTCAAGACTTAGCTGATATGAGTGCCATTTGTTTGCACTTATCTGCTTGGACTGCAAGGGTACGAATCATACGAAGTACAACTTTGCAACCTCAACATCAATCATTCAGTAGCAATCGACTAACGCCGCGTGAGTTGCAGATTGCCAATTTGGTAGCTTTAGGACGAACCAATGCACAGATTGGGAGTGAACTTTGGATTACAGAAAATTCTGTCAAGCAGGCTTTGAAGAGAATGTTTCGTAAGCTAAAAGTTTCATCGCGCGCGGAAATGATTGCACAGCTTTCCGCAACAAAACACCATCTGTCGAGTTTGGAATTAGTTAATAAGCACCAGTAACTTTCGGCTGATGCCCTATTGATCGGCAGCGTAACTATATATTTCACTTCGAGCAAGGGACAACTTTCTTGAGCAGAGTTTTATCAAAAAAATGTAGTCTACTCTTAGTTTTTGGGTGCTCTTTCACATTTGCACAATAGCAATACCATTCAAGGGATTTTTATTGCAATTAGAGTCATGCGAGCATTACTGTCCCCCGCACCGCTCAATTGATAGTCTTTATCTGAAGCAAGTTAGAGGCTGTAATTAATAATCAATCAATTAATTAATTCAAGTGAAATTTGGAAGCGTAAATTGAAATTTTGATCGGGATTTTGAGTTGCAATCTTGGATCACAATGATCAGGTGCTCGACCCTAGGCGATCCACAACATCCACAAGACCCGTAAAATCAGCAAGATCATCTCCCAAATTATCCAATTCGCACCCCCGTAACGGCCCTATGGAACATGGTTTGATGTGGCTGCCCCTCCTGGGGCTGTTTATTGGTCTCGCCTATGCCGGTTGGAATGAATACCAACGGCTAGAGGCTTACAAAATTTGGGCAAAAGGGTTCGATCGCGCCAAATACGACATTTACGCCGTCTTGGGCCAAAAGGGTCGTGAATTGGTTTGGGGCATTCCCAACCGCAAGGGGCCGATCGAGGTGCAACGGCTTTCCCTGGAGCAAGTGCAGGGCGTGGTGCTCATGGCCGATGGCCAGGCGATCAACCCCGAGAAATATCCCACTCAAGCCAAGCAGGTGATTTTGGAGCTGGTGCGCAAGGACAGCGGCCCAGCCATGAAGATTCCCTTCACCCAAATTGATATCGCGGCCCAATGGGCGATCGCCCTGGAACGGGATTTGGGTTAGGGCGATCGCGTCAAACCTAGCCCAGCAGACCCAGAGCCGCCTTGGTGCGCGGCCCGGCTACCCCGTCAGGAACTAAGCCAGAGTCCCGTTGGAATCGCTTGACCGCCGCTTCGGTGATCGGGCCGTAATACCCCGTGACCCGGAAGCGGAAATAGCCCAAGTCTTTCAGCCGCTGTTGCAAACGACTGGTGTTGACGTTGCGACCGCCCACACAGCTATAGCAGGGGCCGGCTCCCGCGCCCCATCCGCCGCTATTGCGAAGATAAGGGGGGCGGTAAACGTAGCTGCTGATGGTTTTGAAGGTGGGGCAAGGGCGAACGGTGATGGGTGGCAGGGGCTTGGTGACGGGGCGATCGGGATTGACGAAGGCGGGGCCGTCGCCCACGCCGCCGCCACCGCCACCACTGCGGAGGGTTTCACCCGCACGCTCAGCGGCCAGGGCTGGGCCGATCGCCGCACCCAGAATGCTGACGGTCAACAGCAGCGACAAAAAGCGCAACCAACCTTGGGACGACAGCCGCTCCCAGGCGATCACCCGACTGAGGGCCGCTTCTAGGGACGGGAGTTCCAGGAAATCAGACCGGTAGGCCGCTGCCAAGTGGGGATAGCCAAGACTTTCCATAGATAATTTGCCAAACCTAAGAATCCAAAGAATCCGAACCTAAGCAATCCGAAGCGTCCGCAACCGGGGGCACAGACTCAACTGCAATTAGAATCACTACTGAATCACTGCCAGCCGCCATAGCCAGAGCCACAGATTCGCACGCAACAGGGATTATAAACAGGCTGCCAACTGGAATCGGTCGCGGGTCGCACCCAGTTTCGGGCCCGGCGCACATGGCGCTTCACGGGCAAATAGGGAGAGCCTCGGCGGCCGGAAACGGGCACGGTGGCCAGGGCATTGACCGTGGTTGCATCCACGTAGCCGGTGGCGGGAATGCGACGCGATCGCTGGAAGGCAACCAGGGCCGTTTGGGTGACTTTGCCAAAATGACCCGTATTGGTGCGCGATTTTTGGAAGCCCAGGGTGCGCAGCTTGCCTTGGAGGGTGGCCACGCGATCGCTCGTTTCGCCCCCATAGATTGGCGCGGTCAGGGTTCCATAACTTCCTGTGTTGACCTCGGAGCTGGGGCGAGCGCTCGGGGGCAGCACCACCGGAGCCACGGGGCGCGGACGGTTAATCACCGGCTGCCAACCACCCGGCTGATTCCCCCGATCGTTCGTGTTGCCCGTGTCGCCGCGGCCGTCCGATCGCCAAGGGTTGCGCGGCTCCACCGTTTCCGCATCAAGCTTGGCTTGGGTTTCTAAATCCAATACGCCGGTTCCTGGCAATCGGTGCTGGGCCTGATAGGTCAACAGGGCGGTGCGGGTGGCTTCGTCAAAGGTTCCAGTCACCAACAGGGGCAGGTTAAAGGTGCTGGCCTGTCGCAGTCGCCATTGCAGAACTTGCACCGAAGGGCCCTGGTCGCCGCGCACCAAGTAGGGGGCGGGCGTTTGGCGGGCGGGCGCACCATTGGCCGCCATCAACATCATGGTGCTGGTGCGATCGAGCACGCCCGTGGGGGTGAGCTTGCCGGTGCGCCGTTGGTAATTGCGCAGGGCCAGTTCCGTGGCGCTGTCAAACTCAGCGGTGATCGGCACTTCCAGCCCAGCCCCCTTGAGCAGTTGCTGAAGATTTTGAACCGCCAAGCCCCGATCGCCAAATCGCAGGCTGTTATAGGCCTGGGCCCCTTCGGCCAGAAATGGCCAAGACAACACCCCAAGGGCGATCGCCCCCAGAAGCATTCGGCCCGAGGTGATTCGATTGAGCTGCCCCGTGGCCCGATCGATGACCTGATCAGCTCCCTGATTTTGGTCTTCCAGGTGTTCCGGGGCATCCAGCGCCTCTAACGCCAGGGCATAGTGCAAATAGGCCCAGCTTTCCATAGCAAGCTCATCAAAAGTGGATTGAGTTCTTAAACTGAATTCTTGACTCTGACTGGAGTGCTAAGCGACTCAAATTTTTTTCATTCAACCGCGATCGATTGAACAGCGATTGGTTGAACGGCGATCGGGAATGGGTGAACGTTGGTTGCAGAATCATCCATTCCCGTTGTACTGGAGAACAGACCTCAGACACAAGGTGGGAGCCACCGGGCGATCGGGCATGGGGGTGGGGATCGGGGTGATCTTCTCGTCAGGTGATCTTCGCGTCAGACGCTGATTAACCGTCGAATCTTCAACCAAAGTCCTAGGCGCGATCGAACAAAAGACCTTAGAATTCTGGGCATGGTTCAGGCAAATCCCACAAACAATTCCCCCGCGACCCCGATCGCGCCCCCCACCGGTCACCCCTCCGCCGGGTCAATCCCCCCATGCGCTTGGAGCCGCCCGATCGGCCTTGGTTGGGAACGTCCTTACACCGTCCGCTATGCCAGCAATTTGGACGATGGCCCCTGGCATGGTGCGCCCTTGGGTGGATTTGGGGCCGGCTCCTTGGGTCGATCGCCCCGGGGTGAATTTAACTTTTGGCACATGGACGGCGGGGAGCATGTGTTTGCCAACCTGCCCGGCTGTCAGTTTGCGGTTTTTGAGCAAGCAGAGGGCGACTTACCCCGAACCTATGCCCTCAGCAGCGAACCACCCGCCGATGGCAGTCTGGGGGATTGGGCTTGGTATCCCGCTTCCACGGCCGAGCGCTCAACGGGCACTTACTCGGCGCTCTACCCGCGCAGTTGGTTCACCTACGAAAACGTGTTGCAGACCCACCTCACCTGCGAACAGTTTTCACCGATTTTGGCGGGCAACTACCAAGAAACCAGCTATCCCGTGGCGGTGTTTGAGTGGACGGCCCACAACCCCACCGATCGCCCCATTACGGTCAGTATTTTGCTCAGTTGGGAAAACACGGTGGGTTGGTTCACCAATGCCCTCAAGAATCCCGAAATTACGGTGCGGGACGACGGCAGCCCCGAGTATGAATATCAACCCCGTTGGGGCGAGAGCGAGGGGAACTTTAACCGCTGGATTGAAGATTTCTCGCGGGTGGGCTGCACGCTCCTGAACTTGGAAGGCTTGATTGATCCGGGCGATCGCCCCTTGGCCGAAGGGATGGGCCAATGGGCCCTGATGACGGTGCAAAACCCGGCGGTGGAGGTGTTTCACCACACCCGCTGGAATCCGGCCGGCGATGGTTCGGATCTGTGGCGCGATTTTTCCCGATCGGGTGACCTGTCCGACGAAAGCGATGATCGGCCCGCCAAGGCCGGTGAACGGATTGGCGCGGCGATCGCCGTTCGCTTCACGCTCCGACCCGGCAAAACTCGCAAAATTCCCTTCATTTTGGCTTGGGACTTTCCCACCACGGAATTCAAGGCCGGCGTGACCTACTATCGGCGCTACACGGACTTTTTCGGGCGCAATGGTCAAGGGGCCTGGTCGATCGCCCGCACCGCCCTGAAGCATTACGATGCCTGGCGCGAAGGAATCATTGCCTGGCAAAAACCCGTACTCGATCGCCCCGACTGGCCCGATTGGTTCAAAATGGGCCTTCTCAATGAGCTATACGACCTGACGGCTGGGGCCACCGTTTGGAGTGCCGCCGATGAGCGAGATCCCAAGGGCCAATTCGCCGTGGCCGAATGTCTGGATTACCGCTGGTATGAAAGTTTAGATGTGCGGCTCTATGGTTCCTTTGGGCTGCTGTTGCTGTGGCCCGAGCTGGAAAAGGCCGTGATGCGAGCCTTTGCGCGGGCAATCCCCACGGCCGATGCCACCCCTCGAATCATTGGCTATAACCGGGCGGCGGCGGTTCGGAAGATTGCCGATGCCACCCCCCATGATTTGGGCGCACCGAACGAACATCCCTGGGAAGCCACCAACTACACCAGCTATCAGGATTGCAACCTGTGGAAGGATTTACCCTGCGATTTCGTGTTGCAGGTCTACCGGGACTATCAACTCACGGGGGCCAGCGATCGGCAATTCTTGGTGGACTGCTGGGATTCGGTGGAGCGATCGCTCGCTTACCTAAAAACCTTTGACCAAGACGGCGACGGCATTCCCGAAAACTCCGGCGCACCCGACCAAACCTTTGATGATTGGCGACTGGTGGGCGTGAGTGCCTACTGCGGCGGCCTGTGGATTGCGGCCTTGGAAGCGGCGATCGCGATCGGGCAAGTGCTGCTGGAAGCGGATTTGGATGATTTAACCTATGAATCAGACCGGGCCCGCGCCGCCCTCGATCGCCCCCGCTTGGCGGCCACCCTGGCCACCTACCAAGACTGGCTCACCCAAGCCCGATCGGTTTATCACTCGGCCCTCTGGAACGGGCAGTCCTATCGTCTCGACACCGGCAGCGGTTCCGACGTGGTGATGGCGGATCAGCTTTGTGGTCAGTTCTATGCCCGATTGCTGGGGCTGCCGGATGTGGTGGACAGCGCCGCCGTTCGCAGGACGATCGAGACGGTTTATGACTCCTGTTTCGTCAAGTTCAACGCCTTCTGTCGGAGCGATCGGGCCCGGGAACTGGGGTGGGACATTCCCCACGACCTGCCTAACCTGGGGGTGGCCAACGGTGTGTTGCCCGATGGTTCCCCCGAAAACCCGAAGGCCACCCACCCCCTAGAAGTCTGGACAGGAATTAACTTTGGGCTAGCGGCCTTTTGGTTGCAAATGGGCTACCAGCAGGAAGCCATGGAAGTGGCCGCCGCCGTTGTGAACCAAATCTATAGCGGGGGCTTGCAATTCCGAACGCCGGAGGCTATTACGGCTCAAAACACCTTCCGGGCCAGTACCTACCTGCGACCGATGGCGATTTGGGCAATGTATGGCATTCTGACGGAGTTTGCGCCCTTAACGGCCCGTTAGGGAGCGGCAATTGAGGAGCTATGACGGTGCCGATCGGGTCGATCGAATGCAGTAATTCCCACTGCGGTCACGGGAATCCCGCCTCGGCCAAGGTCTGTGCTGCCTGTGGTGCTCCGCTGCTGCATCTATACCTCTACGGGATTGGATCCGACCTGCGGTCGCTGGCTCCCGGCACTTGGCTCGCCAATCGCTACTACTACTTGGGCGATCGGCGCTTTTTGGACGGCAAGCCAGGCCAAGTGCCCGAAGTGCCTGGGGAGGTGACGCGCCTGCTTCTCAGCTATTTGCGGCTGGTGGAGCATCGGCCCCCAGTGCCCCAAATTTACGGCGTTGTCAAACAGTCGAACTTTAGCCGGGAAGCCATTTTGTTGCTTGAAGGGGCCCCGATCGGCCCCGACGGATCCCTGCTGCCAAAGTTGGTTGACCAATGGGCCAAGGCCACACCCCTGCGCCAACTGAATTGGCTTTGGCAAGTGGCGCGGCTCTGGGAACCCTTGCAAGACGCAGGGGTCACTGCCACCCTGTTGGAGCCGGAGCGGCTGCGGGTGGGGAGCGGCTGGGTGCGGTTGCTGGCCCTGAAGGACAATGCGGGGCGATCGCCCAGTTGGGCCGAGTGGGGGCGCTGGTGGGTGCAACGGCTGCGGCCCCATCCGGCTTTGGAATCTTTGGTGTCGCCCCTGTTGCAACAGGTGGCGTTGGGTAATTGCGATCCGCCGACTCTGGTGGCGAATTTGGAGCAGCTCATCACCCAAGTGGCGGCCCAGGATGCGCCCGTGGAGCTGGCCGTGGCCAGCCTGAGCGACCCGGGGCCGAGCCGATCGCGCAATGAAGATGCTTGCTATCCCTTCAGCCAAGATCAGACCCGAGGGCAACGATTGGGCTTGGCGATCGTCTGCGATGGGCTAGGGGGCCATGAGGGCGGGGACGTGGCTTCCCGTTGGGCGATCGAGCAGCTCACCACCGAGTTAGTGCCCTTTGTGGAGGCCGCCGCCCAGGCCCCCCCTAGCCCTGAGTTGGTGAATGCCACCCTGCTGCGGGCGATCGGGATGGCCAATGCCGTCATTACCCAGCGTAATGTGCAGGAGGGGCGAGCCGAGCGACAACGGATGGGCACCACGGTGGTTTTGGCCCTGGTGATCGATCGATGGCTGTACATTGCCCATGTGGGCGATAGCCGTGCTTATCAAATCACGCCCACGGGCTGCCATGCCTTGACCTTGGATGATGACCTGGCTACCCGCGAAACCCGTTTGGGTCTCGGATTCTATCGAGATTTGTTGCAAATCAGTGCCGCCGGGGCCCTGGTACAGGCCTTAGGCATGGGCAATTCTGAGCAACTTTATCCCAGCGTGCGCCGCATGGTGCTGGACGAGGATTGCGCGATCGTCCTCTGCTCCGATGGGGTGAGCGATTTTGACCTGATCGAGCGATCGTGGCGTGACCAGTTCCCGGCGCGTTGGGGCCAAGGGGATCCCGGTCAAACCGTGGCCCAAATGATTTCCCTTGCCAATCAGCACAATGGCCACGACAACGCCACCATCAGCCTGGTGCAAATTGGAGCCACGCGCCAGATCGTGCCGGATCCAGCCCGCCTGCGCCGCCCCGTGATGGTTCCTAGTCCACCGCTCGATCGAGAATTGGAGGTTTCGCCCGCCGCCAACCCCAATAACCCCAATAGTTTTCAAGGGGATGACCTGTTGCCCTCGGTGGTGGCCAAAATGCCCCAAACGGAACTGGTGACCCCTTCGGCGGAACCCTCGTCAATTCCCCCTGAGGGCCGATCGCCCCTGGTTCGATCGCCCTGGGTTGGCCGCTGGTTCAGCCTGTTGGCCCTAGTCATTTTCGGCGGTGGGCTGTTGGCCCTGGTGATCATGCCCCTGGTGCGGCAACTGGTCGATGCCAATGCCCCCAATACCCCGGCTCCTAGCCCCACCCCGATCGCCTCGCCCAGTGGAATCAACACCACACCCAGCCCCGTACCCAGCCCGATGGCTCTGAACGTGGGCGAGGTGCTGCAAATCAAGCCCCAAGCTGCCGCCCTGGGGTTATACGGGCCCGATCGAACCACCCTGGTTGGTTGGTTACCCCCCAACAGCACCATTCAAATTCTGCGCATTTCCTTGCCGATCGCCCCCGCCACCCCAACGGCCACCCCGATCGCCAACCCGCCAACCGGTGATCGCCCCTCTGGGCCGCCACCGGGACTGACCTGGGTGGAACTCAAAATCTGTACCCTGGGCCGCAGCAATCCCAACAGTTCTCTTGCCAGCGGCGCAACTCTTTGGGCCCGCCAAGCGGACTTGGGCGATCGCGTTGTGGCCGCCGCTCCCCTCCCCCTGCCCAACGGCTGCCAAGCCTCGACAATCACTCCCGATGCTGTCAACAACCCGCCGTGAATTGGTGATAAGTTGAGCGCGGACTTGCGATCGCCTCCCCGGGGACAGCCATGAACAGCACTGAATCTTGGAAATATTTCTTTCTTGCGGACGGGTGGGTTGTTGGGCGCGTTTGGAGCACCGATGGCCCCTGGAGCACCATCGCTTGGCGACGCGGGCCCCGCATTGAACGCACCCACCTCTCCATCACCCAGCAGGACGAAGTGCTCTGGCTGTATCGGGCCGAGTCCAGCATCGTCACCATCGAGGTCAAGCCCGAACCGACCACCACGGGCGACGGCAACTTTAATCAGCCGATCGGGCAAGTGCTGCTCACCCGTTTAATCAGCGCCGACCAGGTAATCGAACGTCTGAGCCTGGCCCAAGCCCACTTTCAAACCCAAAAAGCCGGCCAGTTCTAGGGTTTCCCCGATCGCCACGGTCTCGATCCCCAACCGTCAACAACGGCTGGCGCATTCCCCTGCCAATCACCCATTGCCGCCATCACAGGGCGATCGGCCTCCCCGTTTGCTTGCGATCGGTATGTGGACTCTATACACTTTTTTAGATAACTGCCTTAACGGATTCTTTCGAGAAACTGCATCGCGACTTCCATAACAGGCGATCGATTTACTGCACTGCTGTATCACCAACGATTGAGGAGGCCGTAGTCAATGGGACTACCCTGGTATCGAGTGCATACAGTCGTCCTGAATGACCCAGGCCGACTGATTGCCGTACACCTAATGCACACAGCGCTTGTGGCCGGCTGGGCCGGTTCCATGGCGCTGTTTGAGCTATCCAACTTCGATCCGAGCGATCCCGTTCTGAACCCCATGTGGCGGCAAGGCATGTTCGTGCTGCCCTTCATGGCGCGTTTGGGCGTGACCGAATCGTGGGGCGGCTGGAGCGTCACGGGTGAAACTGCCACCAACGTCGGCTTCTGGAGCTTTGAAGGCGTAGCAACTGCCCACATCGTCCTTTCGGGTCTGCTGTTCTTGGCAGCCGTTTGGCACTGGGTGTTCTGGGATTTGGAACTGTTCACCGATCCCCGCACGGGCGAACCCGCCCTCGACTTGCCGAAGATGTTCGGCATCCACCTGTTCTTGTCTGGTCTTCTCTGCTTTGGTTTCGGTGCATTCCACCTCACGGGTCTGTTTGGGCCAGGGATGTGGGTGTCTGACCCCTATGGCATCACTGGCCATGTCCAGCCCGTTGCGCCCGAATGGGGGCCCGATGGCTTTAACCCCTTTAACCCCGGCGGGATTGTGGCCCACCACATCGCTGCGGGGATTGTCGGGATTATTGCCGGTCTGTTCCACCTGAGCGTCCGCCCGCCCGAGCGCCTCTACAAGGCCCTGCGAATGGGGAACATCGAAACCGTGCTGTCGAGCAGCATCGCTGCGGTGTTCTTCTCGGCCTTCGTGGTTGCGGGCACCATGTGGTACGGCAACGCCACCACCCCGATCGAACTGTTTGGCCCCACCCGTTATCAGTGGGATAGCGGCTACTTCCAACAGGAAATCCAACGTCGCGTTCAAACCGATGTGGCGGCTGGCAAGAGCTTGGATGAAGCTTGGTCGGCAATTCCCGAAAAGCTGGCTTTCTATGACTACGTGGGCAACAGCCCCGCCAAGGGCGGTCTGTTCCGCGTCGGCAAGATGAACAGCGGCGACGGCACGGCCAAGAAGTGGCTGGGTCACGCGGTGTTCACCGATGCTGAAGGTCGCGAACTGAACGTGCGCCGTCTGCCGAACTTCTTCGAAACCTTCCCGGTTGTGATGACCGATGCGGATGGTGTGGTGCGTGCGGACATTCCGTTCCGTCGTGCAGAATCGAGGCTGAGTGTTGAGCAAAGCGGTGTCACGGCTAAGGTCTACGGCGGTGCGCTGGGCGGCCAAACCTTCACCAACCCGGCGGATGTGAAGCGGTTGGCTCGCCGTTCGCAGTTGGGCGAACCGTTTGAGTTCGACACCACCGATGCAGATGGCGTGTTCCGCACCAGCCCTCGCGGTTGGTTCACCTTCGCCCATGCTTCGTTTGCGCTGCTGTTCTTCTTTGGTCACATCTGGCACGGTGCTCGGACGCTGTTCCGCGACGTGTTTGCTGGGATTGAAGCCGACCTGGGCGAACAAATCGAGTTTGGTGCGTTCCAAAAACTGGGCGACTTGACCACCCGTAAGGAGTCGGTCTAGGGCTTGGCTTTGGTCACTCTAGCTTTGGGGTGCTAGGGGTCAGACTCTGACTCCTTAGTAGCCCAAAAATTAACGGGAGAGTCTGGAATTCCAGGCTCTCTCGCTGTGTTTTGGGGGTGTTGGGCGGTGGGGCCGATCGCCCTGGGCAGCTTGTCTTCAGTGCCAGCCCCAGGTTTTTTCGAAAGTTCTTTTTCGGAAGTTCCTTTTCAGAAGATTGTTGCAGGTTGTAAATCCTGATTTGACGGGATTTTGGAAACTGAACGTTTTCGACCCTTGCTTGATAGACTGAGGAAAAGTTGTTAGGAAATGAACGATGGAAAGCGTTGCCTACATTTTGATTTTGGCGTTGGCGATCGGGACGTTGTTTTTTGCAATTGCCTTCCGCGAGCCTCCTCGGATTGGCAAGTAGGCAAGGCTTGGCCGCATGGGCTGCGTTGAGCTTGATTGCACGGAGCCTCACGATATTGAGCTTCCCGACATTCGGCTTGGCGACATTAGCGCCAGGGGCTGTATTGGCCATATCGGCTGTATTGATATTTGGATCGTTGGCCCGATCGCCCAATCTAGGGTTGGGAGGTAGCCCTTCGGTGGCTCGATCGACCATGATCACCGTTCAACCCGAGTGATGAATCGTTTGGATGGAGGGTCTGTGGGGCAACTCGATCGCACGGTTTGTCACTCGGGTTCTGTTATGAGGGGTGATGCCTGTGCGGTGTCCGTTCTGCCATCACACGGATAGTCGGGTGCTTGAATCGCGGGCGGCGGAAGGCGGACAAAGCATTCGGCGGCGGCGCGAGTGTTTGGCTTGTTTACGGCGCTTCACAACCTACGAACGGGTGGAATTTGTGCCGATCGCCGTGGTCAAGCGAGACGGGCGGCGGGAGTCGTTCGATCGCTCAAAGCTGCTGCGGGGGTTAATCCGCGCCTGTGAAAAAACTGGCATTGGCGTAGAACAGTTGGAATCGATCGTGGACGAAATTGAAGCGGAAGTGCAACAGCGATCGATTCGGGAAGTGAAAACCAATGAATTAGGCGAACTGGTGCTCGATCGGTTGCGATTGCTCAGCGAAGTGGCCTACGTGCGCTTTGCCTCGGTATATCAGCAATTTCAGGGCATTCGGGATTTTGTGGAAACCCTCGATCGATTGCGAGCCGAGCGGGCTGAAGCGCATATTTGGCCAGCGGCCACCCCCCTTCTGGAGGATGTTGCTCTGGGCGGCGACCATAATTCCTGAAGCTGCTATTCCTGAGGCAGCCATTCCTGGAGCAGCCAGCAAGAGTCACGAAAAGCCCCGCAATCAGCAATTTCGATTATTTTTTGACTATCTTTTTTGGGTTATCTTGAATTCATTTTTTGATCCTTCCAGGAGATTTCTGGGGCGATCGCTGTCATCCCCCAACCACACAGGGGGCCCGGCCGCTTGTCAAATGCCCCTAAGAGTGGCAAAACCAAAGTGGCAAGACCAAATATCGGCATTGGTTGCAGCGTCAACCAACGGTCGCACCTAAGCATGGAGTGAATCAAAGTGGATGCAGTGTTGGGGCTACTCGTTTCTCTCGCCGTGGGCTTGGGCTATTTTGCCAGCTCCGCTCGGGTGATTGAACAGGGAAATAAAGCATTGGTTGAGCGCCTCGGTCGCTATCAACGAACGCTCGATCCGGGATTGAACTTTGTGATTCCGTTCGTGGATTCGCTGATTGTCGAAACCGTGCGGGAACGCGACCTGGATATCGCCCCCCAGCAAGTCATCACCAAAGACGGCTTGGCGATCGAGGTAGATGCCCTCGTTTCTTGGCGCATCGTTAACTTAAAAGCCGCCTACTACAACGTTGATAATCTAGATGATTCTCTCAGAAACCTGGTTTTGACGGAATTACGCGCCCGATTCGGCCAAATTGATCTAGAGGAAACCTTCTCCAAAATTGAAGAATTGAATAATTACCTCCTGGAGCGCCTCGATACCATTACCACTGAGTGGGGCATTAAGGTGCTGCGGGTAGCCATCCAAAACATCAAGCGCCCTGAAGAGATCGATCGCGCCATGGAGCGAACTCGGATTGCCGAGCGGGAACGCCAAGCTGCCGTTTCTGAAGCCGAAGGAAAGCGCGATGCGGCCATTGCCGAAGCGGAAGGGCGCAAGCGGGCCGCCGTTTCCGAGGCCGAAGGGATTGTGCAAGCGGTGCAGCTCATTTCGGCCGCCATGCAGGATCGTCCCCAAAACAAGGGGGTTTTGGAGCAAATGGTGAAATTCCTGGTGGCTCAGCGCTATGTGGACGCTAGCCAGCGAATTAGCGAAAGCCCCAACTCTAAGGTGATCTTCATGGATCCCAAAGCCCTCACGGAAACTGTCAACGGCATCATGGAAAGCGAGGAATCAGTCCCCGCTCGCCACAACCATGTACATGGCAAGGTTGACTTCGCAGACTTGGATGGCCCGGGCGGCGCTTAGGCCGGTTGGTTGGCGCGGATCGTTGGGGCAAGGGGCTTAAGCCCCTTGTCTGGGGCCGTTAGGCTACGCATCGATCGACCGCTTTCACTGGATTGCAGGCAATGACAACCAGAGCCTAGGGCTGTGCGGGCGACGGACTGGGGCTGGCGGCGGGGGTTGGCTCAGCACCGGGTTCCGTGGCCGCCAGCTTGCGGATTTGATCTTTAAATCGATCGGGTGCTAACCCCGCAGCCGTTGCAAACAATTCCTCAGCCTGTTGAGTCTTGCCTTGGTTGCGCAGCACGATCGCCTTGGCCAAAACCGGTCGAAAATCCTTGGGATTACCCTCTAGGGCCTTGTCAAACGCAGCGATCGCGTCGTCATACCGCTCCAACTTGACGTAAACCTCGCCCAAGAGCAGCCGAATTGATACCACATCGGCGCTGTTGGGCTTGCTTTTATTGGCCGCGATCGCCTGATCCAACGACTCCTGAACCAAACCCACGGCCGCTTGGGGGCGCTGCTGTTCCACCAGCAGGGTGGCCAATCCTTGCAGGGCCTTGAGGCTATTGGGCTGGCGATCGAGCAGGGTGCGGTAGGTGGCTGCCGCCGCTTCCAAGTCCCCCGCCTCTTTCTGGGCTTGGGCTAACAGAATGCCGTAGTCCGGTTCGGAAGGGTTCAGCTCCGCTAGCTTGGCCAACGGCGCGATCGCCCCCTTGCGATCGCCCATTTTCAGCTTGGCTTCCAACAGCCCCCGCAGGGCCGTTTGATTGTCCGGCTCCCGTTGCAGCACCAACTCATAGCCCTTGGCCTCATTCATGAGTCGATCGCGCTCCGAGCTGGCCGGGCTAGTTCCCGGGCTGGCGGCAGAATTGGGGGTTTGGCGTAGGCCTCCCAACAAGGGCAGCACCGACAGTCCAACAAAAGCGAGTAGCGCCAAAAACAGCACAGCGCTCGTGAGCCAACGGTTTTGCTTTTGATTCGTCACAGTTTTTGCCTCGTTTGCCTGACGGAAGAGCCGCCCCGGGCTGGGGAGTCTCTTGGGGGGCCGTAACCCGACATTTTGACATCCACACGCTCTAAACCGACAGGAATTCTTGGATCCGATCCCTTCGGCAACCGAGCAAACCCCATGCGGCGATCGATCCCTAATTTCGCTCAAATGATGATGGCATCAGGGTTTTAGGTCAAGTCCAAATCGGCAACGCTTCCCCGAACTCCCAAAAAACCAGAAAAATCTTCTGACTCCCTTGGGCTATCCATGCATTCAGTAGAATAGGCAGATTGACAGCCCCCGGGTCTTGGCCCTTGAGCCGTCACCTTCAGTTTCCCCATGAACCCATGGGGTGATTGGTCTCTGGAAAATGCCATTCCAGGGGTTTGGGTGAGTCCTGGGTTTGCCCCGTCAACATCAGTTCCGAATCGGTTTCGTCTGAGGTCTCTTGGCTCGTTTCTCGGCTCATCTCGGGAAGCTCGCTGAGGCCCGGCCCTGAAGGATCTTTGCCAAATGATTTTTGCCAAATGATCTTCAATGGCTGTGGCGCGATCGCCCTGATTTGCATTTTTGATTTGCATTTCTGATTCGCGCTGATCCAGTGTCATACACATCGCCATGCGCACCGTGATGCACCGATCGCCGGGCTGACCGATCGCTGACCGATCACCGAACTGATCTCTGTTCCTCGCTCCTGTCTCCGTCCCCTGCAAGGAGGTCTTATGTGTCCCCCGTCTGAGCCGCCTGCGGCCGAGTCATCCACACCGAACAACGGGCCCAAGCGGCCAAACCCGCCCCCCGTCCGTCCCAATCCACCCGCCGCTCAAGCCGAAGAAGCCCCTCGCAAGGAAGCCGCTAAATCGGAAAAAGAGTCCGCCAAAATCGTTAGTATTTCCAAGCCCGTGCGGCGAGACCCAACCGCCACCCCCGAACCGGCCGCCACGCCGGAACCCGTGGAACCGGAGGAAGCCGCTCCCATCTCGGAAGAGGACAGTACCCTTGGGTTGCGACTGCATCCCATTCCACCCCCCAGTGACCCCATGCAATACCGGGCGATCGGGCTGGTGCGAGGTCGCTACCTGCCTTCCGAAGAGCGCCTAACCAAGGGTGCTTTGGTGGTGGAAAACGATATCCAGATCGATGCGGTGTTGCTGGGCCGGGTCATGAGCCTTGTCAAAAACCACATCGACCTCGATAAGGAACACCTGTGGGTGGTTTATCCGCGCACCCGTGAAAATCACCTGCATTTGCAAGTGGTGGGCGTTTGGGAGCCGGAAACCTTGCACCGCAAGCCGCCGGAAGGATCCGATGAGCCGGTTTTAGAACCAGCCGTGGTGGATCAAGAATTTTTCTCGATCCGAGGCGAGGTGATGTTCCATCGGGCCGACCAAGAGGCGGTAACCATGCGCATCCAGCAAGCGCCGCGTCGCCCCGATGACAAGGCGAAGGCGTTCAAGATCCACTTGAAGGGCGTGCTGGGTGAGCGAGCCGTGGGTCATTTCTGGGATGTGGAGGTGAAGCGGGAAGGGGATGTGCTGACGATCGTGCAGGGCACATCCATCCGACGAATGCCCCCCCGCAAACCCCGCAAGCCGACGGGTAACCACAAGCCTCGGGGCGGCGGAGGTCGCCGGTTTAATCGGAACGATCGCCCGCCGGGGGATCGGCCCGAAGGGACTCGGCCCGCCACACCACGGCCCCAACGGAGCGGAGACCAAAAGCCATCGAAACCGCGGCCACGCAGCGCGGCTCCGGAGGGCGAGGCTCACGAATCTTCAAGGGAATCCTAGGCGGCTAACGGAGACCGTGGTTCCCAGCCAGTCTGGGAAATAAGTTCAATTGGGAGCGATTAGTTGAGGCGATCGAGTTCCAGGCAACAAATTTGCCAGGGCTTGATCGCCTTTGTGCTGGCGGGGTCTGCTGGGGTTGTTGCTGTGGGCGTTGGGGTGGAGTCCGACAGGGGATCGCCCAACAAATTGACCCGATCGCCCCAGGTCAAGGGCAAATCACTAGTCAAGTGCAACTGACCCGATCGGCCGACACTTTCATAAAGCCGCAACACCCAGCGATCGGCCCGTTGGGGATGGCGGGTGAGGGCCATCAGTTGGGCATAGTCACAGCCCAAGTTGAGCAAGGTGGCTTGGGTGGGCAACTGGGGCGCGATCGCCGGATCGGCCGCAGCTTCGGCTAATTGCGGATCCTCAGTGGCGGGCACAGGAACCCAACAGGCCAAGAGCGGTGATTGCAACTCGGCCGATCGCTGCACCGTCTGGGCCCCTTGCCAGCCGCCCAAGTGGGGATAGATTGCGTAGGTGAATTCCCAGGTACCTCGATCGCTGTGGGGATCGGGCCAACAGGGCGATCGCAACAAACTCAGGCGCAGGTGTCCCGGCTTGGCATCAAACCCATGGGGCCCCGTGGTTAATAAACTCACCCCCCAGGCCGCCACATCCTGCGGCGTGGGATCCGCAATTTGGGGAGTCCGATCGGGGGGCGCATCGGTGGCCACATCGGGGGTCGCATCGGGGGTCGATCGCCCAGGCACAGCAGGATGATCCGCAATTAAGCGGGCGGCCAGGTCAGCCCAGCGCAGGGCGGGCACTTCCCACTTCGCTTGTTCGGCGGCGGTGCTGGGTCGGGTGGGGCGAACAATTGCCCCGCAAGGAATTTCGTAGGTGGCGAGATCCGGTTCGTCACTGAGGGGAAAGGCGGCTTTTAAAAGCACTTGGGTTTCTTGCCATTGGGCGGTAGTGCGAATTTGCAACAGGGGCGATCGGGACTCCAGAACGTAATCTTGAGTGATCACCGATTGCCCCACCTGTCGTCGCACTCGCAGAACTTGGCGCACGGGGCCGGACTCTTCCCATCGCCAATCCAACAGTTGAGCCGGAGGCAGCGCGTTGGTTTCGTAGGCGGGATCAATATTCCAAGCGTCCCAATATTGCCCCGCGTCCCGAAAGGCTTGCAGCTCGTTGCCGGGGCCGGACAAGATTTCGCAATTTTGGATGATGTCAAACAAACTGCTGATGTTGCCGGTAATCGGATCGATCGTGACCCGTAACCAGGGATTTTGCAGAATCGGCGGCTCGTTGGGTAAATGTTGCAAATCCACCATCGTGGGTTCGGCATCGGGCACTAACCACAGGCATTGATAACCCACGCCGGGACAGTCATTCACCTGCACCAACAACTGATCGCCCCGGGGCCCCGATCGCTGAGTTAACAACGGTTGCCCATCGCCACTCACCGCTCGCCAAGATCCCGGGGGCAACGCCAGTTCCACCACGCCCGATCGCTCCCAACTGAGGCTGTTAAAAATTACCACTGGGGAAGCTCCGGCCACGGGCGGTTGGGTCAGGTCGATCGCCGCGCACCAGTGACTTAATGCGCGATCGCGCCCGGCCAAGGCTCCGGCTTCCGCCACCTGCCAATCCCCATTCACCGTTTCATAGACTTCGGGGATCGAAGTACCGGGCAAAATGTCATGGAATTGGTTAAACAGCACCCGTTTCCAGGCCTGCTCTAAGTCTGCAAAAGCAGCGGTGGCCAACTCGGAAGTCACCAGCCCTGCCATTTCCGCCAAAGACCACCAAAGTTCCGCTTCATACAGCAGTCCTTCACAGCGACGGTTGGCCAGCTTTTGATCCAAGTGGGTGGTGTAGCAACCACGATGAAACTCCAGGTACAATTCATCGCGCCAGCGGGGCCAGGTGTCGATCGCGGCGAGTTTTGCACCCAAGTCGGTCACCCGTCCAAACCCTAGCTGCGGGAACAGGGGAGAAGCAGACCAGCGCTGCCACTGCTCCAGCATTTCCCGGGTGGGACCGCCTCCTCGATCGCCCAGCCCCGGTAACCAAAGGCTGGTGGTTTGGCCGGTGGCCTGTTCCCAATCGACGGCATACCGAGCGATCGCCAGGGGATCCGCGTCGGTACCAATGGGCGGCAACATCCAGCCCAACACTTGCGACCCATCGGGGCTTTCCCAGGTGATGGCCTCGTGGGGAAAGCGGGTGGTGTCGTTCCAGCGCAGTTTTTGGGTGGCAAAAATATCAATGCCCCCCAACCGCAACAGTTGCGGCAATTGCCAGCAGAACCCAAAGGTGTCGGGCAACCAGGCAATCCGGGCCGGTTGATCCGCCACCCACTGGCCTTGATGGTTCAGGGCAAATTGTTGACCGTAAAGAATTTGGCGGGCGATAGATTCGCCGCTGATGCAGTTCAAGTCCGGCTCAATCCACAGGCCCGCCGCCAGTTCCCACCGCCCTTCCCCAACCCGATCGCGCACTTGAGCCATCAGGGCCGGGCGATCGGCCGCCAACCACTCAAACAGGGCCGGGCTGGAATGGGTGAAGGTGAGGTCAGGAAATTCCGTTTGCAACTGCAAGACCGATCGAAAGGTGCGATCGGCCGCATCCCAGGTATCCGCCACGGGCCAGAGCCAAGCCATGTCCAGGTGAGCATGGCCCACGGCGTGAATTTGTCGCTGCTTGAGCCAGTCGGCCCAACCAGCGGCCACCAGGGTTTGGCGGGCCCGTTGCAGGGAGGCTTCAAAGGCCACCCGATCGGCTAAGGCCACCCAGTGAATTTGCCCGATCGCCTGATCCAAACTGGCGCGGTCGGGGCGATCGGGCGATTCCAAAGTGGCAAACTGAGCCACCACCGCCAACTCATCGGCCAGCGTTCCCGGATCCAGGCGATCGACCAAAGAAGCCGTCTCAAAAATCAGTTCTGCCTTCACCAGCGCCCCTTGATCATGGCCAGGTGACACCAATCGAATCGCCAAATCAAACGCCATGCCCGGTTCCGCCGCCGCGCTCAGCAACCGCCGACAGGCCGGATCGAAGAGATCGCCCGCTTGGACAAATTGCCCATTCAGATAAATTTCCGCCACTTCCGCCCACCAGCCCAAGGCCAGTCGCAACGTCAGCCCCGCGATCGGGTAGGGTTCTGCCAAATATTCCGGAATCACAATCCGTTGGGCCAACCACAGGGTCGATCGCCCCGCCGCCACGGGGATGTGGCCCTTGTCATTCACCGCCATCTGCGGCCAACGCGACCACCGATCGGGATCCAAGGCCCAATCTAGACGCAATTCCCCTCGCCACCCCTGCCAAGCGGTTTGGCAGCGATATCGAGTGAGGGAACGCAGCCGATCAATCGAGAACTGCCAAGGCTCAGAATTCTGCGGAGTCACGGGAAGCTAGGCTCAGTGTATGTATACTTTCTCCAATTTAAAGGCCATTCTCCCGTCGCTCTTTCGCTGGCTCGTTCACTTCCACGGAATTTGAGGCCACTGAGATACAAATCAGGCTCAAATCAAGTTCAAATCAGGCTTAAATCAGGCTTAAATCAGGCAGAACTCAGGCTTAAATCAGTTGCCATTAGAATGATGGCCTCGCAGGACGTTGGGGAGAAAACCACAACACCCGATAGCTCGGCCACTGCTCCACCTGGGTTAACTGCCGCAGTCGCCGACCATCCGCACTCGCCACATAGATATGGTCACTACAGGTGACCTGACCAGCGGTCACCAGCCGCCGACAGGGGCCCGCAAAGCCGGCCACCAAAGCTAGTTGTTGGCCATCCGGTGACCAGGTATAGGCCGATAAATCCCCCAAGCGCTCCCCTTGGGTCACCAGCGGCAATTCCTGAAATTGGCGTGATCGAGTATCTAAAATCCAAATTGAGGACTGGGATTTCACCCCGGACGATTGGGGAAACAGCCACTGAAAACTCAAAAATTCATCAAGCGGATCGTCGTTGCCGCGCACGGCCGGGTTGCGGTGATTTAAAAAGCTCAGCCGCTGACTATCCGGTAACCACTGGAAGTCGTACATGGCGACTTCGGGCACTTGAAAAGGCGTGGTTTCCCCTTCCCGAATCAGCACTTGGGGCGGCTTTTGCAAATCCAGCAGGGTCAGATCCACCGCCTCTTGCCCCAGTTGATAGCGGGCAACGGCCAGGCGCTGACTATCGGGAGACCAGCTCATCCAGCGAATTTCCCGATCGGCATCATCGTTCGCGAGCCAAAGGCGTTGTTGGCCTGTTTGCCGATCGAGTAAGTAAATTTCCGAAAAAGTGGCTTCACCACGCGACTCAATTCGTTCATAGGCCAACCAACGGCCATCGGCACTCCAGGCCCGCCGGCCATTGGAGCTTTGGGCGGCGGGGGGAACGGCGAGCGATCGCACTCCCCCTTGGGGCGTAATCAAAAAGGGACTCGATCGCCCGGAAAATACGCCTTGATAGATCAACCCGCTGCCATCGCGCAACAAAACGGGCGGGCCATTTTCAATTAGGGCTTGATTTTTGTTGGGCTGCTCAATTTCCACGTCGTTTTGCAGCAGCCAGCGAGCCACCAAGCCCGTTTGTAAGTCGGCCGTATAAAATGCCAACCGTGATGGGTCGGGGCCTTGATTGTTAATGTCCGTGGTCACGATCAGGGTGTCCCGATCGTTGGGCAGTTCTGTAACGCTCGGTAACTGTGCCTTGGGCAAGTCACTGACGCAACCTAAGAGTAGAGAGAGCAGGCCAAGGCTTGAGCAGCGCGCCGCGATCGCCCGCCACCGCCAGAGTTGAAAATTGGATCGCAACAACATTCGATAAGGTCACCATTGGCGACAGCCAACAACAGCCAACGACAGCCAAAAAATGATCGTGCGCTGTCTATTCCCGCCATAGAGTAAAGTGTACTTTCTGGTCAATTCCTAATCGTAGTGGGTGACTGCCATGCCGACTGCTCCTATTGCCGTGACCGTGCCAATTCCAGCCTTAACGATCGCCCCGGCCAGGGTGACACGCGGTTGGGGTGCGATTGCCCAGGCAGGAGCAGAACTGGCCCGGTTGGGCAAGCGACCCTTGATCATCGGGGGCGATCGCTCCCTGGCGGCCCTATTACCTCCTTTGCAACCGATCCTGGAGCAAATCGGGGCTAAAAGCACCGCCGCCAATTATTTGCCCGATTGCTGTGAAAGCAGCCTGGAACGCCTGCGCGTGGCGGCCAAGACCCATCGAGCGGACTACATCATCGGCACCGGCGGCGGCAAGGCCCTGGATGCGGCCAAACTGGTGGCCCATCAACTAAAAGTCCCGATCGCCACGATTCCCAGTTCCGGGGCCACTTGCGCCGCCTGGACAGCCCTCTCAAATGTTTATTCCGAATCGGGAGCGTTTTTGTATGATGTGACGCTCGATCGCTGCCCCGATTTGCTGATTTTGGATTATCAACTGGTGCTGACGGCCCCCACTCGCACCCTGGTGGCGGGCATCGGTGACGCAATCGCCAAATGGTACGAAGCCGCCATCAGCAGCGGGCGCTCTGAGCAAACCACGATCGTTGCCGCCGTTCAATCGGCCCGAGTGTTGCGAGATTTGCTATTGCAAAAATCCGCCGAGGCGATCGCCCAACCCGGCGGCCCCCTGTGGCAAGAAGTGGTTGATGCTTCCGTGCTGATGGCCGGGGTGATTGGCGGTTTGGGCGGGGCCCAATGTCGCACCGTGGCCGCCCACGCGATCCACAACGGTCTCACCCACATCAGCGCCAGCCACGGCACGCTGCATGGCGAAAAGGTGGCCCTCGGAATTTTGGCCCAACTGCGGCTCGAAGAAATGATCCAAGGCAGTCAGTTGGCTGCCGCTGCCCGGGCCCAATTGCTGAGTTTTTACGAGGCGATCGGGTTGCCGCGCTGCCTGGAAGATCTGGGCCTTGGGCAAATGACACTTCAGGATTTGAAACAGGCCGCAGAGTTGGCCTGCCATGAGCGATCGGATATTCATCACCTCCCCTTCCCCGTGAGTGCCGACCAAGTGATGGCGGCCCTGGTGTCAACCCTCGCCCCCTGCCGCAGCAGCTTCAGCCCCGATGGCGGGCCGATCGCCGCGGCCCCCATCTACACCGGAGAGGAGGTCACTCAGCCATGAAAATTCAACCAGCCGATCGCCTGCGCGTCCTACCACAATACGTTTTTGCTCGCCTTGACGAACTGAAAGCCCGCGCCCGGGAACAGGGCCTAGATTTGATTGATTTGGGCATGGGCAACCCCGACGGCCCCGCGCCCGCCCCGGTCATTGCCGCCGCCAAAGAAGCCCTCGACAATCCCAACGGCCACGGTTACCCCCCCTTTGAGGGCAACGCCAGCTTTCGACGCGCCATCACCGATTGGTATGAGCGGCGCTATGGCGTAAAGCTCAATTCCGACAGCGAAGCATTGCCCCTGTTGGGTTCCAAGGAGGGTCTAACCCACCTGGCGCTGGCCTACATCAATCCGGGCGATACCATTCTTGTTCCTAGCCCTGCCTATCCTCCCCACTTCCGGGGGCCCCTGCTGGCCGGCGCTGATCTGTACACGATCATGCTCAAGGCAGAACAGGATTGGCTGATTGATTTTGGTTCCATCCCGGACGACGTGGCCGATCGCGCCAAAATTCTCTACTTCAACTACCCCAGCAACCCCACCGCCGCCACCGCCCCCCGCGAGTTTTACGAGGAAGCCGTGGCCTTTGCCCGCAAGCACGAGATTCTGTTGGTTCACGATCTCTGCTATGCCGAGCTGGCCTTTGATGGCTATCAACCCACCAGCTTGCTGGAAATTCCGGGCGCGAAGGAGATTGGCGTGGAATTCCACACCCTCTCGAAAACCTACAACATGGCCGGCTGGCGGGTTGGTTTTGTGGTGGGGAACACGGAGATTGTCCAGGGGTTGCGCACCCTGAAAACCAATTTGGACTACGGCATCTTTTCAGCCCTGCAAAAGGCGGCGGAAACAGCCCTTTCGATGCCTGATACCTACCTGACGGAGGTGCAAACACGCTATCGATCGCGCCGGGATTTCCTAGTGGAGCGGTTTAACCAATTGGGTTGGTCTCTGAAGCCCACCCGCGCCACCATGTACCTGTGGGTTCCCTGCCCGCCGGGTCTGACTTCTACGGATTTTGCCCTTTCGGTGCTGGAGCAAACGGGCGTTGTTTTCACGCCGGGGAATGCTTTTGGCCCGGGGGGCGAAGGCTATGTGCGGGTCAGCTTGATTTGCGACTTGCCCCGATTGGGTGAAGCGCTCGATCGCCTGGCTGCCGCTGGGATTCACTACGACATGGCCGCCACAACGGTTTAAAACGGTTTAATTGGAAATTGCCAAAATTCTAAAACCACCCAACTTCAGCAAAGTTCAGCAAAGTAAAGAGTACGCAAAGGGTGCGTACTCTTAAAATCATCTAAAAAATTCCTGCAACGTTGTCCCAAGTTCACCACCCCAGCGGGGGATGCGATCGAGACTCCCGGCAAGACAACTTAGCCAACCAGCAAAGATGCGCTAATTCAGCCAAGCCAACTTCAACCAACATCAAAAGCCGTGGCTTAGTAACCCAAGCCCATGCTGCGGGTGGTTTCGCCGCCCAGATAAACACGGATGCTCAAGAAGTCGGTGGGGCAAGCGGTTTCGCAACGCTTGCAACCCACGCAATCCTCGGTGCGGGGCGAGGAAGCAATCTGAGCGGCCTTGCAGCCATCCCAGGGAACCATCTCCAGCACGTCGGTGGGGCAAGCGCGCACGCATTGGGTGCAGCCAATGCAGGTGTCGTAAATTTTTACCGAATGAGACATTGAAGCAATACTCCCTTCGATTCCTTGGTTTGAAGTAAACGGCGATCGTGCCGAGAATCCGTTGAAATCACCGTTCAGTGTATCTTGCGAGTTTTGGTGGCTTCCTTGAAGGTTGCAAAAATTTAAAGTTGGTAAACCAAGCTTGACGGCGGGGGCCAGTCATTGTGGGTCGTTTGGGGGCCGATTCCCGCCGGGGTCGATCGCCCGTCGCCGGGGGCTGATGCCTAAGCCAGACCCAGCTTTTGGAGCACTGGGCGCGTGGAAACAATGTGGCGATCGAGGCCCAAATCGCGCGGGGCCAGGCCCAATGCTAGGCCAATCAGTTGCGGCAGATGCAGCACCGGGATGTTGAGCGATCGCCCGGTCACTTTTGCCACTTCCGGTTGTCGGGAATCGAGGTTGAGATGACAAAGGGGACAGGGCGTGACCAGGCAGTCGGCCCCCGCTGCGATCGCCTCTGCAAGGTGGGTTCCCGCCAACTGGAAGGAGGCCTCAGTGGCATAGCTGGCCAGGGGCCAACCGCAGCATTGGGTGCGCCCACGGTAGTCGATCGCCCCAGCGCCCAAGGCCGCAAAAATTTGCTCCATCGATCGGGGGTTGTCGGCGTTGTCGTAACGATTGAACGACTGGGCCCGCAGTAAATAGCAACCATAAAAGGCGGCGCAGTTGAGGCCGGCCAGTTGGCGAGTCACCCGCTGGGCGATCGCTTCAATGCCATAGTCGGCCACCAGGGCCCAGAGCAAATGCTTCACCTCCGTGGAACCCCGATAGGGCAAGCAACCCTGATCCGACAGCAGGCCATTAACCTGTTGAAAATAGTCCGGTTGTCGATCGCGGGCGGTTTTGAGTCGCTCATCCACATGGCCAATCACCCCTTGGCAGGTGCTGCAATGGGTCAGCATCGGTAAATCCAAGGCCTCGGCCAGGGCAATGTTGCGAGCATTGACCGTATCTTCAAGCAGTTGGGATTCTTCCTTGAACGTGCCTGACCCACAACAGGCGGCCGCCGTCAATTCCACCAGTTCAATGCCTAAAACACGGGCGATCGCGGTGGTGGATTGGTGCAACTCGCCACAGGCCCCCTTGGCCACACAGCCCGGGTAGTAGGCATATTTCAGCTTGCCCGATCGACCCTGTAGCGGCTGGCGATCGGGAAAAGAACCGGTCGATCGCGATGTCGTCGGTGTTCCACTTTGGGCAACAACCATCGTTAAATTACTCCCAAGGGTTAATCAAACGCCCATTCACTTCATTGCCAATCACGTCATTGCCGATCGTGGCCACTGCCGAATCATGAGCCATCGATTACGTGACAACACATGACAACCGAATCGTGGCAGCCGAATCGTGGCAACTCAGTCATGGCGCTGTCATGGCGTTGATGGTTCTGAGTTTAAAGGGCGCGACTGGGGTTTAGGGCAAATCTTTTGGATTCTGTTCCATTCTGAGCCAGTTGCTTGGTTTCAGTATCTGTGCCTTGATCCCACCCCAGAATTTCTGCCCCGCCAAGTCAACCCAAACCGCCCACCGCTTCGCATTGGGCTGCGGGGAGCAATCGCCCGTAGAATCTCACCCGCAACGGCCGCTTTCCGATAAGATGAAGGAATGCTTAGATGCGCCCTCATCGGTGACCCGTCTCGATGCCCCTTGGTCGCGGCCTGGTTATCGTCATCTTCGAGCCAGCCGACTGCCTCGCTGCGGTCTATTCAGACGCAAGCCGACTGAGCCGGATGCAAGGCCCGCCCGCTCACCTTCTCGATCGCAGCATTTTCAGAGTTTTCAACGGCTCAGATCTGTTGTCGGATCGATCATTGCACCCCCGTTGTGCGACGATAACCCTCACCCCGTCAGACTAGAACCTGGGCGGCTTGGGGGGCTGTCCAATAGGAGTCATCATGTCAGCTCTAATTTTCGAAAAAGTTAAAAAAATCGTAGCCGATCAGCTCAGCGTTGAGGATGAAAAGGTCGTACCGGAAGCTAGCTTTAGCAACGACCTGGGTGCAGACTCCCTGGACACCGTTGAGTTAGTCATGGCCCTCGAAGAAGAATTTGATATCGAAATTCCTGACGAAGCGGCTGAGAAAATCACCACCGTGCAAGAAGCGGTTGACTATATCCTCGCTCAACAATCTTAGTTATTGCAGCCCGATCGCCCACTGACGGCTCGTAGACCTCTCGTGCTGGGTTTGCAGACCTCCAGACTGTTATCACCATGACCAGTTCCAACCGCGTTGACACCCCTGTGGCAAGCGCTGCCGGTGCGGCCCCCGCTGACGAACCCCGTCGGCGCGTTGTCGTCACCGGTCTGGGCGCAATTACCCCCATTGGCAACACCCTCAGTGAATATTGGGATGGGCTAATGGCGGGGCGTAACGGCATTGGGCCGGTTACGCTGTTTGATGCCTCACGCCACGACTGCCGAATTGCCGGCGAACTGAAGGACTTTGATCCGCTGCAATACATCGATCGCAAAGATGCCAAGCGGATGGATCGGTTCACGCAAATCGCGGTTTGTGCCAGTAAGCAAGCCGTTGCAGATGCCCAGTTCGTGATCAACGACCTGAACGCTGAGCAGGTTGGGGTGTTAATCGGAACCGGCATTGGGGGACTGAAGGTTCTCGAAGACCAGGTGGAAGTGCTACTCCATCGTGGGCCCGATCGATGCAGCCCCTTCATGATTCCCACCATGATTGCCAATATGGCCGCTGGTCTGACGGCAATCCAACTGGGGGCCAAGGGGCCAAACTCTTGCACGGTGACAGCTTGCGCGGCGGGATCCAACTCGATCGGGGATGCGTTCCGGCTCGTGCAGCGAGGCTATGCCCAGGCGATCGTGTGCGGCGGCTCAGAAGCAGCCATCACACCGCTGGGGATGGCCGGCTTCGCAGCCATGAAGGCCATGTCCACCCGCAACGATGATCCCACCCGCGCCAGCCGTCCCTTTGACCAAGGACGCGACGGCTTCGTCATGGGCGAAGGAGCCGGGATTCTGTTGCTTGAAGAACTGGATCACGCCCTCAGCCGGGGAGCCAAAATTTACGCGGAAATCATCGGCTACGGGATGACCTGCGATGCATACCACATGACGGCTCCAGTTCCCGGCGGGGAAGGCGCAGCCCGAGCCATTCGCTTGGCCATGAAGGATGCAGGCATCACTCCCAACCAAGTGAACTACATCAACGCCCACGGAACCAGCACCCCCGCCAACGATTCCACGGAAACAGCGGCCATCAAAGCAGCTTTGGGTGAAGACGTGGCTTCCAAGGTGGCCATTAGCTCTACCAAGTCCATGACTGGCCACCTCCTGGGTGGCTCCGGTGGAATTGAAGCAGTGGCGACGGTTATGGCGATCGTCCATAACAAGGTTCCGCCAACCATTAACCTGGATGATCCTGACCCCGCTTGCGATTTGGACTATGTGCCCAATCAAGCAAGGGAAATGCCGGTGGAAGTGGCCCTGTCAAATTCCTTTGGCTTTGGTGGTCACAACGTGACGCTCGCCTTCCGTAAATATCGCGGCTAGGATTTTTCCCAGCATCGCGATCGACTGGAATGCAAGGGAGTTCAAACGCAGGTTGGCGCTGAATTCGGTGCAATCCGTAGGGGTAGGTTCTAGGAACCTGCCCCTATTGATTAGGTAGAATCAATTCAGTGAAATTAATTCGGTGAAATTAATTCGATCGATTCGGTGAATTACTAGATTTCGCCATCAAATGCGATCGAACAAGGCCCGATAAACCGGTAAGCCTTGATCCAAAACCGATTTTTCCCGTTCGGTGGGAATCGGTAACGGATTTTGCGTCAACCAAGGAAGGGAATGGGTGAGCCGAAAAGCCGCATGTTCACAGAAGCGATCGCGCATTTCAATCGCCACGTCTTCGATGTCTGATTGCACAAAAACCTGTGCCCCCAAGGGTAAAAACTCCGCCAAATCCTTGACCAGGCTGGGTTGCACGACCCGGCGCTTTTGGTGGCGTTTTTTGAACCAAGGATCGGGAAATTGAATCGTTACCCGCTGCACAATTCCTGGGGGCAAGGATGCCAACAGAGGACGGATTGAGCGATTGGCATTACAAGGCAAATACCGCACATTTTCGAGGCCGCGTTCTTCGGCCCAGCGGTTGGCTTGATGCACTAAGGGTTCGCGAATTTCGAGGCCCAAAAAGTTCCAGGTTGGCTCTTGGGCCCCCATGGCTAAGATGAAATGCCCCTTCGCACAGCCAATGTCGAGATGAAGGGGCCGATCGAGTTGGCGAAACAGTTGCGACCAATTGGGGGGTTCGATCGCCCGATCATAATGGCGACTGAGGGGATTGACATGCTCACGAACACGCACCAAGGCCACGGGAGGTTTCCTCAACTCAAAACCTCCCGATCCTACCGCTTCAATTGAATGCGATCGCGATCGGGAGCAAGATTTTGGAAAGTTGAGGGAAGTCCCCGCAATAAAAACGCGATGCGAGCGCAATGGGAACGCAATGGGACTGGCGAAACCCGACGTTCACGCCCTACACCAATTCCCTAAACCGCCAGGAATTGTTGGATGGTTTCGTTGCTGAGTTCGCTCGTGTCACCGGAGGCCACCATTGAACCTTTTTGCATGGCGTAGTAGTGATTAGCCTTGCGCACAAAGTGCAAGTGCTGTTCCACTAGCAACACCGCAATGCCGGTCGATCGAATGATATGTTGCACCGCTTCTTCAATCTGCAACACGATCGAAGGTTGAATCCCTTCCGTGGGTTCATCCAGCACCAAAAGTTTCGGTTTGCCCATCAAAGCCCGCCCGATCGCCAGTTGCTGTTGTTGACCGCCGGACAGGTCGCCCCCCATCCGATTCAGCATGGTTTTCAACACCGGAAATAAATCAAAAATTTCTTCAGGAATCGTTAAGTCTTTGGCATTTGCTCCGGCGCGATCGGTTCCTCGGCAAGCTTCCAAACCCAACAGCAGGTTTTCCCGCACCGTCAGCCGGGGAATGATATCGCGACCTTGGGGCACATAGCCAATGCCCAACTTTGCTCGGCGATCGGGAGACAAATGGGCGATCGGAGAATCAGCCAGGGCGATCGCGCCGCTCCGAGGCGGCAGCAGTCCCACAATGGTTTTCAGAAGCGTCGTTTTTCCCACCCCATTCCGACCAATTAAGCAAGTCATTTCCCCTTCGCGAACGGTCATATCCACATCGCGCAGAATATGACTTTCACCGTAATAAACATTCAAGCCCGAAACCTTCAACATCCCCAGTCCTCCATCTCAATTACTTGGGTCTTTTCTAGGGGCAATTGCCAGATCCCTAGTCCTCGTCTTCTTTGCCCAAATAGACTTCAATCACCCGTTCATCGCTTTGAACTTCATCCATCGTGCCTTCAAACAGCAATGATCCCTCATGTAAGACCGTCACTGTACGGGCAATTTGCCGCACAAATTCCATATCATGCTCAATCACAATGATTGAATGAACTTCCGCCAAAGAAATCAATAATTCTCCCAGTTGGTAGGTTTCTTCGTCGGTTAAACCGGCCGCCGGTTCATCTACCAACAAAAGATCGGGCGATTGAGCAACCAACATGCCAATTTCTAGCCGTTGTTTTTCCCCATGGGAGAGCAGGGCCGCCGGTAATTGGGCTTTGCTGGTGAGTCCTAGGGTTTCCAAGAGCTGGGCAACGGACTGCCGTTCCGATCGCAAAGGTTTCCGAAACAAACTATGGAGCACGCCTTTTTGGGGATTGCCCGACAGTTCCAAATTTTGGGCCACGGTCAAATTTTGATAGACCCGAGGCGTTTGGAATTTGCGACCAATACCCAAGCGCGCAATTTCATATTCACTGCGCCCTTTGAGACTGCGGCCCTTAAACAACACATCTCCTTGGGTGGGCTTGACCTTGCCCGTGATTGTGTCCAAAAACGTGGTTTTTCCTGCACCGTTGGGCCCAATCACCACCCGCAATTCGCCGGGGGCCATGCTGAAAGTTAGGTTATTCAGGGCCTTGAATCCATCAAAGTTGACGGTCAGGTTTTGAATGGCGAGGATTGGCTGAGCCGCCGCCGTCGGCAGATCCAAAGAATGGGTCATGATTTATCCTGCAATTCTTCGCGCTCAAATTGAACTTCGGGATCGGTTTCCAAGCTGGGATAGGTGGCAACCGGCTGGGGCGATCGACCGATCAGTCGATTGATTAAATCCATGCCAGAGGTCTTGAGCCAACCAACAATGCCGTCGGGCAACACCATCACCACCAGTAGGAACAAGCCCCCTTGGAAAAAGAGCCAAATTGCTGAGAATTGTTCACTCAAAAGGCTTTTGGCAAAGTTCACCAACACCGCTCCCACAATTGCGCCCAGGAGCGTGGCACGCCCGCCGACGGCCACCCAAATCACCATCTCGATCGAGAAGGGAATATCCATGGTTTTGGGCGACACAATTCCCGATTGCAGGGTAAATAATGCCCCTGCCAACCCCGCCAGGGCCGCAGAAACCGCAAACACCACCACCTTAAAACCCGTGGGGTTGTAGCCAGAAAAACGCACCCGAGGTTCATCGTCCCGAATGGCGATCAGGAGTCGCCCAAAGCGGCCAGAAATGAGCCAACGACAAACCAAATAGGCAACCACCAATCCACCGACTGTGATGAAATAGATGATTTTTTGGGTTCCTGGGGATGAAATATCAAAGCCCAGAAATTGCCCAAAATTGGTTAGCCCATTGGTACCGTTAATTAACTTTTGCTGACCATTGAAAAAGTTGAAGAAAACAATGGTCGCCGCCTGGGTCAGAATGGAAAAATAAACGCCTCGAATTCGGTTCCGAAACACCAAATAGCCCAGAATACTGGCGGCAACCATGGGAACGGCAACCATGCCAACCAAGGTTACCGGAAAGTTATAGAACGGTTGCCAAAACCAAGGCAGTTCCGTCACCCCATACAGGGACATAAACTCCGGCAATTTCACCGTGGCATCGGGCGGAATTTGTACTAGCTTCAGGTGCATGGCCAAGGCATAGCCACCCAGGGTAAAAAACACCCCATGCCCCAAGCTCAACAGACCCGTATAGCCCCAGATCAGATCAATACCCAAGGCCACGATCGCCAGGGACAGATAGCGGCCCAGAAGGTTCAGGCGAAAATCCGACAGCAACAGTGGGATCAAAAGCGCCACAATGAGGAGAACAATGGCTGCCCAATCCTCCGAACTGAGGGGAATTGATCGCTGTTTTCGGGTTGAAGGTAAAGATCCCATACTCACATCCCGCAATGAGGATTGTCGTTAGCAATTGCTGCAATTCTCGAATTGGAATTTGAGAATCGAAACTGAAGAACCGAAACTAAAGAATCAAAGCTGGCAAAACGCACAATCTGGAGAAATGGATAAGCCGCAAAACATTTCCCAGATTGCTGTTTAGGACTCGACCGTCCGTCCCTTTTGGGGGAAAAGACCGCCTGGACGCACTTGCAAAAAGACGATGATGGCGGCAAAGACCATCACCTTAGCCATACTGGCGGTGGCAAAGAAGTTGAAGAACTCCGCAAGGGGTGGAATCTTCTCAAACACAGCGGCCAGGGTTCCGGAACCAATCAGGAAACTCGCAGTACCAATGGCCAACGCGGCGACGATCGAGCCAACCAGTTTGCCAACACCGCCCACCACCACCACCATGAAGGTATCAACGATGTAGTTTTGGCCGGTGTTGGGCCCCACGGAACCCAACAGGGCGATCGCGCTGCCCGCAATTCCCGCCAGCCCGGAACCGAGGGCAAAGGTCAAGGAATCGACGGTGTTGGTGGCAATGCCCAAGCAGGCACTCATGCTGCGATTTTGGGTAACGGCACGGATGCGCAGGCCCCAGAGCGATCGATTCAGGAACCAATACAGGCCAAAGAGGCAAAGAATCGTTAGGGCAATGATGAACAATCGGGTGGAAGGTAATTGCGAATCCCCGATCGGAATCCCGCCCCGCAACCACCGGGGAGCCGTCACGTCCACGTTTTGGGCCCCGAACCAGGGCTTGGTGACCGTTAACTTAAATTGTTGAGCTAACAGGCTGCCCACGGCGATCGAAATCCCCGCTGAAACCGGCAACAAAATGCTCAGGGCCTGGGTTTTGATGGCCACCCAATTGGCGCGTTTACCCAACAGCCCCCAAGCCCCAAAAAAGAGTGCACAAAACAGCACCAGCCCGATCGCCATCACCCAATTAATGCTGCGCACAAACTGCTGCAACATCAGGCTCACCCCCCAGGTGGCCAACAGGGTTTCCAGAGGGCGACCGTAGAGAAACCGCACCACCCCCCGTTCCAAAATTACCCCCGCGATCGCTGTCACAATAAAAGCAGCAATCAGCGCTGGGAAGATATAAATTTCAAACGCCCCCTCTCCGAAGGATTTGAACAGATTCTGAACCAAAAATGTTGTGTAGGCTCCGAGCATCATCAGCTCGCCGTGGGCCATATTAATCACACCCATTAGCCCAAACACAATCGCCAGGCCTAATGCTGCAATGAGCAACACGGAGCCAATGCTAATTCCGCTAAAAATGGCATCAAGCATCTCAAGAACTGGGTTGAGTGTGCGGGTGAAATAAACCTCATTACCATGGTCTTTCAACAACAAAGGGGCAGTGACGACTTGGCCGACTGCCCCTTGGCTGCTGTAGAACCGATGCCTATGCAGTGGCTATTGCCCGCCAAGCATCATCAGGGTTACAAAGATCAAATGGCTTAGATCTTGTACTTGCCGCCCTTCTTCGGATCCGACCAGTCGCAAGCGAAGCCCTTGGTTTCAGCCACAAATTGGTTCCAGGGCACTGGCTCGATCGCCTTATCCGTTGAAAACACGACCTTGAATTGACCGCTCTTTTCAATTTCGCCAATCCGCACCACCTTCGACAGGTGATGGTTAGCGTTCATGGTCACCATGCCTTCTGGGGCATCGAAGGTTTGACCATAGGCAGCCGCCCGCACTTTTTCCAGGTCATCGGCGGTCTTCGCCTTTTCGACGGCTTGCTTCCACAGATAAACGGCAATGTAGGCCGCTTCCATGGGGTCATTCGTAACGCGATCGGGGCCATATTTAGCCTTGAATGCGTCCACGAACTTCTTGTTCGCCGGAGAATCCACCGACATGAAATAGTTCCAGGCGGCGTAGTGGCCTTCTAGGTATTCCACCCCGATCGCTTTCACTTCTTCTTCCGCAATACTCACGGACATCGAAGGATATTTGTCAGGGCCCAAACCAGCCCCTTGCAACTGCTTGAAGAATGCAACATTGCTGTCACCATTCAAGGAGTTGAAGATTACGCCACCGTTGGGCAGAGCGCTGCGAATTTTGGTGATGATGGGCGTAACTTCCGTGCCGCCCAGGGGAATGTAATCCTCACCAACAACTTTGCCACCCAGCTTTTCCACTTGGGCTTTGATGATCGTGTTGGCAGTTCTCGGGAAAACGTAGTCAGAACCGACCAGGAAGAATTCTTTACCTTTGTTTTTGAACAGCCACTCAACGGCCGGTTCAATCTGTTGGTTCGGCGCAGCGCCCGTGTAGAAGATGTTTTGGGAACATTCCTGCCCCTCATACTGCACGGGATACCAAAGCATGTGCTTCTTCTCCTCGAAGACCGGCAGCACTGCCTTGCGGCTGGCAGAAGTCCAGCAACCAAAAATGGTGACCACCTTGTCTTGGTCAATCAGCTTCTTCGCCTTTTCTGCGAAGGTGGGCCAATCAGAGGCTCCATCTTCCACAACCGGCTCGATTTGCTTGCCCAGGACACCGCCGGCCTTGTTGATCTCTTCGATCGCCAGCAGTTCAGCATCAATCACGCTCTTTTCACTGATCGCCATCGTGCCGCTCTGGGAATGCAGAACGCCGACTTTGATCGTGTCACCACTAGCAGCGGGAGATCCGGCGGGGCTAGCCCCGGGGCTAGGGCTGCCCGGCGATGGAGCGCTTTCCGGGGCTTGGCCACAGGCCTTGAGTAAAACACTGGCACTCAGGGCAGCGGAGCCGTAAAACAGAAATTTACGGCGATTAAATTGACCGGACATTGTATTGTTTTACACTCCTCAGCTTTGCGTAAAAATCAGTTACAAACCCCGCTTATTGCCTGGATAAAGGACTCAAAAAAGCCCTGGCTTGTCCCGATTTTAGCGTCATCCTAGGGCGCTGAAATATAGGTCGTTGTATCTGAGGATACAGAAAAAATTTTTCCTGCTTTTCTGAAAGTCCTGAGGGGGGCGAGTTTCAACGGGGGCCATCATCACAGACCCTAATTGTCGCTATTCGATAACTTGGATATTGTGCTGTTTTGAAAAAAACGTTATAACCGATACTTAACCAAATCCTCACTGATTATTTACTATCAGGATCAGCTTGTTCGCCGTTGTTTACAAGGGTGATGAGCTGAGTGAGGATTTACTAAAGTTTTGGTGTGAGGATAGATCGTGTTGAAAAGTCGCTATGGAATCCTGATGGCCGCCTTGGCCATTTCGGGTGGGGCAATGTTGGGCACGGCCGATCGCGCGGCTGCTGAAAGTCCGGTTGGGGTAAACGCCTCCACGGAAGCGACGCTACTCGGGTCGATCGACTCGGAAATGGCGCTGGATCAAGTCACTTCCGTTTCGCAACTGTCGGATGTACAGCCCACCGATTGGGCATTCCAGGCATTGCAGTCCCTGGTGGAGCGCTACGGCTGTATTGCGGGTTATCCCGATGGCACGTTCAAGGGCAACCGCCCCCTCAGCCGCTACGAGTTCGCCGCTGGTTTGAATGCTTGCCTCGATCGGATCAATGACCTGATCAAGGCCGCCACCGACCCGCTGGCCACCAAGGAAGATTTGCGGAAGCTGCAAAAGCTGCAAGAAGAATTTGCCGCTGAGTTGGCAGCCCTGCGCGGCCGGGTTGATTCCCTGGAAGCACGCACCTCGGAACTGGAAGCCAACCAGTTTTCAACCACCACCAAGCTGTCCGGTCAGGTGATCTTCGGAATGCAGGGTGGCACGCTCACGGGCGACGACAGCGACGATAGCGGCGCAGAAAACGTCACCTTCAGCCAACGGACGCGGTTGCTGTTGGTCACGAGCTTCACCGGCAAGGACAAGCTGTTCACCCGTTTGGAATCCAACAGCGTTCGTAGCCCGCTGAACGATGTGACGGGGCTAACCAACCTCAGCTATGGCAACGGTTCCGATACGAACTTCCGCCTGACCTTCTTGGCCTATGAGTTCCCCCTGAGCGATCGCGCCACGGCGATCGTGGGTCAAGATTTGATCCTGGAAGATGCCCACCCGGTGCATAACCCGATCTACGGCAACGGGAACGGCGCAATCACCAGCTTTGCTGACCTGAACCCGATCTTCCGTCAGCCCAGCTACGGCGGTGCCGGGATTCGTTGGAACCCCAGCGACAACTTCACGGTGGCCGCACTCTACTCGGCCGGCAACTCCGCCAGCCCCGATGAGGGTCGCGGTTTGTTTGACGGTAGCTACAGCGCCAGCGTCAGCTTGAACTACACCAGCTCAGACGATCGCTTCTCGGCCGGTCTGCTTTACGCCCACTCCTACTACTCTCGGGTCGATCGCCCCTTCAACGTCCTGGGCGGCTCGGGCACGAAGAACACCTTCAACTTGTTCAAGGGTGACTCCTTCGACAGCGACAACATTGGCTTCCAAACCCAATACCGCTTCTCGGAGCACTTCGGAATGCATGGCTTCTTTGGCTACACCTGGGCTGACAGCCTGAACAACGATGATGCAAATGCTGACATCCTGACCTGGGGTGTGGGCTTCACCTTCCCCGACCTGGGCAAGGAAGGCAGCATGGGCGCACTGACGGTGGGTCAACCGCCGACGGTGGTGAATGCCGACGGCGTTGATGAAGACGACAACACGCCGATTCTGGTGGAAGCCATGTACAAGTTCGCCCTCAACGACAACATCTACCTGACTCCGGGTGTGGTGGCTGTGTTTGATGCCAACGACAACGGTGATACGGCTGTGATGGGCGTACTGCGCACCGAGTTCAAGTTCTAGAACTGGCCTCGTTGCCGCCACTGCCAGGCCTGCCGATGGCGTGATCAGGTGTGGTTGCAATCCGGACAGGCCGGGAAGTTCAAGGCAATCGGTCTCTATGGATGGGTTGCCTTGATGCCAAATCTCAACTAAAAGCGTTTTCTCAATCCGATACCAAATTGAGCACCCCGCGATCACTAACGCCGGGGTGCTTTTTGCTGTGTCAGGATGTCTTTTGTTGCGAACAGTTAGGGCTGCGACGGAGCCTGTAGCTTCACCAACTCCTCTTGAATCCGTTGGCGCAGGGCAGGATCGATCGCGTGGGTTTGAGTCATTTGATTAAACTGGGCGATCGAGAGGCCCGTTCCCTCAATGATGCCCTTGGTTTGATTGCAGAAAGAAACGGCAATTTCCCGCGCCTCCCGTGACAGCGACTTCACCGTATCGCCCTGAGAGCAAATCACCACTGGTAAGGGCCGATCGCCCATGACGGTTTTCAGTTGGCTGGCCGCGGCCTGGCGCACCGGCTCGATCGCCAACACCGCATCGGCATATTGGGCGATCGCCGCAGTTCCCGATGACTGGGTTTGGGCCTGCGCTTGCCAAGCCCCGAACATCCCCAAGCCCAATACCCCCAAAGACAGCCAGCCCCCAGAACGCAATCCCAGCTTTCGGGGCGATCGACCTTCTTTCGGGATCACCGTTGCTTGTTCATCAATGCGATTGCGCTGTTCTTGTGCCATAGCCCCATCCACTCTTTCCGAGCATCAACCGCCATTGTAGGGTCGAGTTGAATTTCCCCGTCAATCCGGAGCGCTGTCTAATCTGACTAATCCAAAGACTGCTGACCGGTTGGCGATTGGTGCTCATTTTCCATGGCCCGGTAACCATCGGGGAGCAGGGTTGTGTGGTCATAAAAGGCTTGGGAGAGATCCGGATCCTTCGCCCGAAACAGATTAGCCCGCTGGAGCTTGGCCCCTTCCAAATGCGCTGACTTCAGGTTGGCACTGGTCAAATCGGCCCCTCGCAAATCCGCCTCCCGCAGATCTGCACTATATAGATCGGCCCCACAGAGATTGGCATGACGCAAATCAGCCGATCGCAGGTTGGCATAGCGAAAGTTGCTGCGCACACATTGGGACTCCTGCAAGTTCGCGCCCGCCAAGTTGGCCTGATAGAGCTGAGCATTTCCCAACTCCATTCGTTGTCCCTGAACTTTCGCCAGTTGCGCTTGGCTCAAGTTGGCATAGGGCAGGTAGGCCATGACCAAACAGCTCTGTTGCAGATCAATGTCTGGTAACGAGGCTTCAAACAGATCCACTCCCTGAAGATCACTTTTTTGAAAATTGCGTTGACCTTGCTGATATGCAGATTGGAGTTCTGCTGCGGTCAGTTTTTGCATACCATCGACGACGATACAACAGGCTCCCGAGCGACGGCGGGAGCGACGGTGACAGGTCAGTTTCTGCTCAATTTCTGCCCAAAGTGGTGGCGGGAGCTTATTCTACTGCCGGGGTAAACCCTTGGGGTGATTACTGACTGGGCAAATTTTGGGCTGCATTCCTAAACCATCGACGAAAGCTTAATTAACTAATATTGGCTGGATATTGGCTGGATATTGGCTGACTGTAGGTCTCAGGAAGAAGTCAGAATTTTTCTAAAATTCAACCGTTTTCTATCAGAATTTTTCGGATATTTTTGCAGACCTAAGATTTTTTTTAGATTCATTTTCTGGGGTTACTGTCTTTCCAGTCCATAATCAGGTATCAATTTTGTCAGTTTGTGAATTTGCTTCTCCAGCAATCCCAGCGGCGATCGGGAGGTTGCATTAGAAAATAATCGAGAAAATTATAAACCAGGAAAACACATTTAAAATTGCCAAAAAATAATTAATCTTACAGATATCATGATCCCTCGATCGCTTTGAAGACTCCTAGGCTTCTTGGGAGATCCGCGCTCCAGTAGTGGTGCAAATTGCGAACTAGGGCCATCGGCCAAGGCCACATTCCCAAGGACAGGAGCGTCTGCATGGGCTGGCGATGGAAGTGGGATCAGCAGCCAATTCAGCATTGAATAGAGGGCAAATTTATTAATCAAAAATAATTATCATTTGATTTAAAAAAGTCATCATTAAGCCATTTTCAAAAATTCTCCCAGGCGGCCACACCATTAACTCGGAATGGGGAGATGTACCTCACGGCGCTGATGGTTGATCTTGCTCCCGTGGTGGGACGATCGGGGGTGTAATTGGGCGATGATGTTTACCGCGAGTGGATTGATTTGTCCCCGTTGTTGTTGGATATTGATTGCGCGATCGTTCCTCGTTCAATTGGAAGCCATGCCCGAGGTAGAGTTGTCTATCGCTCAGTACTATCATGAGCGCACTAAGTATGATCCTGAAACGATCGAGCGTCAATCTCGACCGCTGAATTGGGACGATCGCCCGGAACTATACAAGGACTATCGATTTGGCACAGTGCTGGATCTCAAGCCCAGCGCGATCGATGTTTTAGACAGCCCGATCGCGACCTGGTGGCGGCGACTGTCCAAGTTGCTCTATTGCGCCTATGGGATCACGGCTCGGCTGCCGCAAATGGGCGTGGCGCTCCGTTCGGCTCCTTCGGCGGGGGGGCTGTATCCGGCGGAAGTTTATCTGTTGTCGCCGGGCAACGGCCCCTTGGCGGCGGGGCTATATCACTACCAAGTGAAAACCCATGGTTTGGTTCAGGTATGGGATAGCGCCCTTTGGCCCGATCTGCAAGCGGCCTGCTTTCAGCACCCTGCTTTAACCGACGCTTCCTTGGCCTTGGTCACCACGGCGGTTTTTCAGCGCTCGGCCTGGCGTTATGGCGATCGAGCCTATCGCCGCATCTGTCTGGATACGGGGCATCTGTTGGCCAATGCCACGCTTGCCAGCTCTCTGGTGGACTATCAGGCCACGCTGATCGGTGGTTTTGATGATGAGCAACTGGAACGGCTGCTGTTTCTGGAACCCGAGCAAGAGGGCGTGACGGCGGTGGTGGCCCTCACCGAAGGAACCGGGCCCGATCGCCCGCACCTGTCCGCCCCCAGCGCCCTGCCCTCCCGGGCCGATCGCGCCTATCCTGATTTGCCCGATGGTCAACTACTACGCTACCTACACCAGGCCACGCGAATCACGTCCCAATCCGCCGCGATCGATCCGAGCTTGCTCACCCAGGACAACCGTTTGGTCGCCGCCGACAAGTACAATCTGCCCTTTGGTCTCAAAGCCCCGATCGCCGCGCCACCCATCCATTGGGGTCAGCAGCTTCAGGAGTTGGAGCGCACCATCTTGCACCGTCGCTCAACCCGGGCCTACAGCGGTGACAGCCTCAGCCTCAGTGACCTATCCAGCATCTTGACCTTCGCCTACCATCCCCGCGATTACGCCGATCAGGGTCTCGATCCTGACCCGGACTATTTCGACCCCTATTTGATCAACAGCTTCGTGGCGGTGTCCGATGTGGAGGGTCTCGAAGCCGGTTGCTACTACTACGCTCCCCAGGCCAACGAGTTACGGCAAATTCGCTTCAAAAATTTCCGAGAAGAGTTGCACTTCCTCTGCTTGGGCCAGGAACTGGGGCGAGATGCGGCGGCGGTAGTGTTCCAAACGGCAGACCTAGACGCGGCGATCGAGCGCTATGGCGATCGCGCCTATCGCTACTTACATCTAGACAGCGGCCACCTGGGCCAGCGGCTGAACTTGGCGGCCATCCGCCTAGGGTTAGGGGCCAGCGGCATCGCCGGATTCTTTGACAACCAAGTGAACGAGGTGTTGGGCATTCCCCCGGCCGAAGCGGTTTTGTATATCACCACCCTCGGTCGGATCCGTCGTCGCTAGCGGGCGATCGCCCCTAGGTCTCCACCAGTCGCATCACCGGCTCCTGATACAGGGGAACCGTGAAGGTCACCGTGGAACCCAGCCCTTCGCCCAGGCTGTAGAAGTTCATATCGCCCCCCATCGCCTCCACCAGCCGCCGGGAAATCACCAGTCCTAACCCCGTGCCCCCATAGCGTCGGGTGCGGGCCCCATCCACCTGGCTGAAGGATTGGAACAGCCGGTCTTGTTTATCCAGCGAGACCCCAATGCCCGTGTCGGCCACCCGAATTCGCACCAATCCCGGTAGCTCGCGATTCTGCACCACCACCGGTTGCCAAATCAGGTCAGCACTGACGGTGATGCCGCCTTCGTGGGTGAACTTAATGGCGTTGCCAATCAGATTCAGCAACACCTGAAGCAACCGTTGATCGTCCCCATACATCAACACATCGTCATGGGTATCCGGGAGCTGCAAGTCATAGCGCAAGCCCTTTTGCTGAATTTGGGCCAAGGTGAAATCCGAAGCATGGCGACAGAGTTCCCGCAGGTTCACCGGCACCAGGTGCAATTCCAAGCGATCGGCCTCAATGCGGGCAATGTCCAAAATGTCGTTCAGGATATTCAGCAGGTGAACGGCGCTGTTGTAGGCCTCCTGCAAAAAGTCCTGCTGCTCTTCGGGATCATCCACCATCCCATCCAAAATCAGCTTCAGAAAGCCAATCACCCCGTTCAGGGGCGTGCGAATTTCGTGGGATGTGTTGGCCAAGAATTCACTCTTGAGCCGCGAGACCTCCTCCGCCTGTTCGCGGGCTTCCTCTAATTCCTGCTGTTTTTGAATCAGGTGAATGTTTTTCTCTTGCAGCTCGTGGGTCAGGGCTTGGCTTTCCGCAAAGAGGGTGGCATGGGCGATCGCCGTGCCCACTTGGTCGGCCAACTCTCGCATCAGTTCCGCTTCGGCCGTCGTCCAGTGGCGGGTGCGATCGTACTGATAGAGCGCAATCAGTCCGTTCACCTTGCCCTGGTGACGAGCCGCCACAATAATTGCCGACTGATTCCCGAAGGGATCTTGGTTTAGCCGATCCATCACCACGGGTTCCAGGCTAATCAGCGCCTCCCCCATCGGTGTGTCATGGGCCACGGAGAGATCAGCGCCCAGCATGGGATGGGGACTGGGGCTGCGGGTATGTTCCGCCACGACTCGCACCACCCCCTCCTGGGGGCCCGGGTAGGCACAAACAACGGCCCGACAAACACTGAGGGCTTGGACGAGGCCACAAACCGTTTGTTGCCAAATGGTGTCGAGATCGAGCGTTTTGCGAATGTTGCGCGCAATCTTGGTCAAGAGAATTTGATAGAGAGCCGAACTGAGGGGCAGGGTGCGCCGAATGCTGGTGGCAATTTTGCTCAGGAGCTTTTGATGAGCATCCAGGGCAGAAGGGAGATTCGCCGGAGTCATTGGCTCGTGCGATCGCGTTGAAATCGATCGCCCCATGACCAACACCCGATCGGCTCGCCCATCGTCCCCCAGCATCGGACTGAGCACTAAATCAAAAGTACGCGACTGATTCGCCCAGGCCAGGCGACAAGTTAAACGTTCTGGAGCACCCTGCAAGATGACCCGGTTCAAAATCTCAAAATACTCAGGCAGGCTGATTGGCCCAAAGAGGGGTTCTTCGGGCGGAGCCGCGCAAATGAGTTGGGAATCGAGGCCCACGGCGGCGGCTTCTCGCCAGTGGAAAGCTCGATAGTGACCCTCGTTGTCTTGGATGTAGGCCAACTCGGCCCCCAAGTGCTGAAGCGCGAGGGGTTCATCAATGGTCATGCCCGATCGCCCTGGCTTCGCGATTGCTTCCGGCAGGCTGGATGCAGGCGCACCAGATTCGGGCGCAACCCCTCCCGACGGCACAGAATCAGATGGCACAGAACCGGACACGACGGATCCTGGTGCGACGGATCCCGAGGCGATCGCCCCCGGCGCAATCGATCCCGGTGCGATCGATTCTGAGGGAACGCTAACCGGAGATGAACCCACACCAAGAGACCCAAGCGGCGCTGGATATGTCGTCAGATCCCGATGATCACCAGGGCGATGCGGGAGGACAGTCGGATCCATGGCGGAGTTGTCCGGGGAGGTCAACGTAGATGGCGAAAAATCCGAAGACGAAGGGGATCCAGACATTACGCGCTCGCTTACAGGGCCATAACCGCTCAATAACCTCAGTGGTAACATCTCTGAGCTTCAATCCTGAGGCCCAGTTCACCACAATTTCCGCGATTCAACACAACTGGCAACGCAATCTAAGAACACAAGCTCAGGGAACAGAAGCTAAGACCGATCGGCTAATCGTTCCATTCGCCACGGGGCGGCACAACGGGATTGCGCGGCAACAACCGCGAGAGGTCATCCTCGCGGGCTGGGCCACCCCGCAACCATTGGCGCACGGCGGCTTCGATAATTTTGCTTGGGTCGTCGGTCAGGTGATTGACTCGATCGAGCAAGTCCGGATCGAGACGAATCGAAAGCTCAACTTTTTCGCGTTCCGGGCGGGGGCTGGCGGCGCGATCGCCCATGGTGGAGGGTTCCATGTGTTTGGGGGGGGTTAGATAAGGCTAACGGTCAGACTCGGCATGGAGGGGGAATTGCCAGCAGCATAGCGGATTGATTACCCGCCGTCCTAGCATTTTTGAGCGCTGGATTTTCTCAGCGCTAGATTTTCCGGCTTTGTGGCAGATGCACCTGTGCCTTTGCCCCATTGCCCACGGTTCATCTAATTGTCCGGATTAAGAATCCTCCCAGAAGGGATCGCCATCCATGCAGATAGCTCAATGAGTTTTATCTTTATTTTACCTGGTTGAGATTTGACCGGGGCGGATGTAGTTTGGCTAGGTTATTGGCACAATTGCGAGAGTCGCTTGAGTGGCGCATGATTCTTGGAGCAATCCGATTCGAGTGGTCTCGAAATTTGGGTCCCGGAATTTTTCCTGGCTCAAATCTCCATCCCATGACTGCTTAAATCTCCGTCCCATGACTGCCTAAATTGCGGCCCGAAAATCGTTGCAAACCGTTACGAAGCAAGAGAGTCGCCCTTGCTCGCACGGGTGGTAAGCTGTCAAAGCACTCGATTTAACAAACCGGTTTTTGTAAGAAGGAAGCGGCGACGATGACCAGCGCAAACGATACGCCTTATTTGTTGCGAGCGCTGCGGGGCGAAGAACTGCCTCGCCCGCCCGTGTGGATGATGCGCCAAGCAGGGCGTTACATGAAGGTTTATCGGGATTTGCGCGAAAAATATCCGTCCTTCCGCGATCGCTCGGAAATTGCTGACTTGGCGATCGAAATTTCCCTGCAACCCTTCCGCGCCTTCCAACCCGATGGCGTGATCATGTTTTCGGACATTCTCACGCCCCTGACCGGGATCGGCATCCCCTTCGACATCATCGAAAGCCGCGGCCCCGTGATTGAGTCGCCAATTCGGACAATGGAGCAAGTCCAGGCCCTGACTCGTCTGGATCCCGATGCGGCCATGCCCTACATCCGCACCATCTTGACCACCCTTCGCCAAGAAGTGGGCAACAAGGCGGCCGTATTGGGCTTTGTGGGCGCGCCCTGGACATTGGCGGCCTACGCGATCGAAGGCAAAAGCTCCAAGGAATATGCCGTGATTAAGCGGATGGCCTTCTCGGAGCCAGCCGTGCTGCACGCTTTCCTCGAAAAGCTGTCGGACATGGTGGCAGATTACATGTGTCACCAAATCGATTGCGGCGCACAAATGGTGCAAATGTTCGACTCCTGGGCGGGTCAACTGTCGCCCCAGGATTACGACACCTTTGCCCTGCCCTACCAACAACGGGCCTTCAAGAAGGTGCGCGATCGCTACCCCGATGTGCCCCTGGTGCTCTACATCAGCGGCAGCGCCGGCATTCTGGAACGGATGGGCCAATCGGGCGCAAATGTGGTCAGCGTTGATTGGACGGTGGATATGGCCGATGCGCGTCGTCGCCTGGGCCCAGACATCATGGTGCAGGGCAACATCGATCCCGGCGTGCTGTTCGGCTCCAAGGCATTCATTCGCGATCGGATCATCGACACGATCAACAAGGCCGGCCGCAAGGGTCACGTCCTGAACCTGGGCCATGGCATTCTGTCCACTACCCCGGAAGAAAATGCCGCCTTCTTCTTTGAAACGGCGAAGAACGCTGACAAGCTGTTGGTGGGCGCGCGATAAGACATTCGGCCCTTCGTGCGGCGCAGCTTCAGTGCGTCGATAAAGAGCATCAAAAGCGAGGGCGATCGGGAATCGATCGCCCTCGCTTTTTACGGCCGCGACGAACTGGAACCAGCACCGCCAGGCGACCACCAACCCAAGTTTTCTCCTAGCTTTGGCTTTTCAGACATCCTCGGCATCCAATTTTGGGGTTCCTTGAGATCAGTTGAGCGATCTGTTGGGAGATGAGTTGGCGTAAAATTTGACAGAAATTCTCTATAGGAATCTGGAATCATAAACGAATCACAGGACTGCTTTGGGTCATTTTTCAATCATTTTGCAGCCCAAAATTGCGATTACAATCCTCTAAAAAATATTCAATAAGCTGACTGATGTTGTCCTGAAATCTAGATTGTTTTAATCCAATCCTTTTGGAAAGACTTGATAGAATTAGGGCATGTATCGTCGGTGGCGAGTAACTCCCATGATGAATCTTGGCGAACTCCGTCTGAGATCGCGCATTATCGGTTTGGCTCAAGAACCTGCGGCTAAGGTGGCCTTGGCCGGTGTGGCAACGGTGGTGGTTGCCCCGATTATTTTGCCTTTGTTGAAACCAGCGCTCAAGGCAGGGTTGAAAACCGGGGTTGTGTTGTTTGAAAAGACAAAAGCCGCGATCGCGGAAACCGGCGAAATGATCGCGGATATTGCGGCGGAGGCCCGTGCTGAAGCCCTCGCGGAAGCCCGGGTACCGCTGGGTTTAACGGCCAGTGCGCCCGGATCGGAGGTGACCCCGGCGTTGAATGCAACCTCGCCGGAAGAAGAACACCGACTGGTCTAATGGGAAGGGTGAGCGATCGGGCTGGATGCGCCAGCCGATCCACTCACTGCCCAATTCCGTCCCGATGTCATCAAACAATGAGCGCCCAATTATAAGCGCCCATATAAGCGCCCAGGAATGAACACCAAGGTGTTCCTGCCGAGTTCGATCGAGCGGTTAACGCTCTCCTAAGCGGCGTTGTTGGTTTGTGCTGTGCCCTGAACTGAATCCTGCTGAGAAGCCCCAATTGCCATTGCGCGGTTGGGGCGTTGGTTTTGGGCCGCGGGAGCCAGGCGCAGGGTGGGAGCGGGGGCCGTTTGTTGGGCTTGGGTAATCCAATCGCTCAGGGCGATCGGGCGTTGGCGCTGGTGCAAGGATTGCAGGAGCGATCGCACCACCACGGGCCCCACCAGGACGGCCCCCAACCCCAGCAAGGCAGTCAAGTCCTGTTGACAGCCATCCTCAATCATTTCCTTGACATGAAAGGTGATCACGGATTTATCCAGATGAATCCAAGCCATGGGTCTGAAGGGGGTGAAGGGTTTGCAAATCGAGGCAGTGAACGCAGGTTGAACGACGAGGTGAAAGCTGGGGTGAATTAGGGGCGATCGGTGGGCGGGGAGGGAACGCTAGCGATCGCGGGGTCGCTCAAAAAAGTGGTGCTGAATCAGGGGGCGCAAACTATTGAGACCGGCGGCGATCGCGGAGCCGTTGTGGATGGCGGTGGCGATCGGGGGGCTGAGGCCGCGGGTGGTGGCTAGCCCCAATGCAATCAGGTTGGGTAACACCACCAAGGCGGTGTTTTGTTCAATCAACCCTTGGGTTTGGCGGGCGATGGTCAACACCTCCAGCAAATCCAGCAAATGGTTATTCATCAACACCACATCGGCGGTTTCGCGGGCAATTTCCGACCCCTGCTCAAAGGAAATGGACACATCCGCATAGGCCAGGGCCACGGAATCGTTGAGGCCATCGCCCACAAAGGCCACGGTGCGCCCCGATCGCCGCAGGTCGCGAATGATGGTGGCTTTGCGATCGGGAAAGGCTTCCGCATAAACCCGATCGGTCGGAATTTCCAGGGCCCGTGCCACCTGGGCCGCGCGGGCGGGCGTGTCGCCGGTCAGCAACCGCACATCCAATCCCAATTCCGTTTGCAGGGTTTGCACCAGGGCCGCACTTTCGGGCCGCAGGGGGTCGGTGTAGCGCAGTTCGCCCATGAATCGGCCATCCACGGCCACATAGATCGAAGGCTGGGCGATCGAGGGTTGGCTGCTGGCCTGTTGATCCAGGGTGGTCAGCCATTCGCCCAAACCCGTCACACCCTGCTGAATTAAAAATCGCGCACTGCCCACCAGCACATCACCCGCCGCCAGTTGGGCCCGTACCCCCAAGCCCACTTCATAGTTCCATTCACCCCGATCGCTCAGGGTCAGGCCCCGATCGGCCGCTGCCCGCACGATCGCCTCGGCCACCGGATGGGTGAGCCGCTGTTCCGCCGAAGCGGCCAGTTGCAGGAGTTGATCAGGGGTGATGTCCGGTTGGGCGGGCAACACTTGCTCTAAAACAATGTCGCCCTGGGTGAGCGTGCCCGTTTTGTCGAACACCACCGTATCGATCGCCGCCAACTGTTCCAGGGTTCGCCCGCTGCGCACCAACACGCCGTGACGGGTGGTGTGGTTCAAGGCTCCCAGGAACGCCGTGGGAATCGACAGCCGAATGCCGGTCACAAAGTCCAGGGTCAGAATGGCCGCCGCCCGAGCCGGATCGCGGGTGGCAATCAGCACCACCAGGGCCAAAATCAGGGCCGGGCCGATCGCCCTGTCAGCCAGCCGTTCGGCATAGTTGGCCATCCGAGTGTCATAGACCGGGGCCTGTTCCAGCAGGGCCAAGCTGGCGGCGGCACGGGTTTGGTTGCCCACCCGTTCGGCTCGCAGGTAAATTTGCCCCGATCGCACCAAGGTTGAAGCATGAACCCAGCGGCCGGCACTGGCGGCCACGGGCAAGGGTTCCCCGGTCAGGCTTTTTTCATCGATCGTGGCTTCACCAGACAGCACCGGCCCATCGGCGGGAATTTGCTCACCGGGATAAACCACCACCAAATCGCCCACCTGGAGCTGGTCACTGGGAATTCGTTGGGGCGGCCCGTCGTTCATTTTCACCCAAGCAAACCGCCCGATCGCGTCGGACAAATTAGCCGTTCGCAGGGCCGTGGCCCGTGCGGTGCGATCGCGAATCGCATCCCCCAAAGCGTGCAGAGTCAAGACCAAGGACGGAACCACCAAAGATCCACCGCTGCTGCTGAGGCCGATCGCCAACAGATCCATGCAGTCAATGTTCAAGCGGCGATCGACCGTCACGCTTTGCCAAGCCCGCTGGGCCACGGGCCAAACGGCCCGCAACAGGGCCACCGTCGCCAGCACCCGCAACGGCAACAGGGGCCGCCACCGGGCCAACCCCGCCAAAGCCAAGGCCGTCAAGGTTTGGGACAAGGAGGCTTCTTCCTCTTCTTCATCCTCCGCCGCTTCTATCGGGTCTCCGACCGTGGCAGGAGCTGGCGGTTCTGGGGCCGGTTGCAACAGCAGGGCCCGATCGGGCCAAGCCAGGGCCAGCCAGTCATCCAAGCGTAATCGCAGGCCGGCCATTGGTAACTGGCGATCGTGATACACAATCGTCACCGAAGCGGCCGCCCGCACCACCCGCACCGCCGCCACGTCCGATCGCGCCGCCAGGGCCGTTTCCAACCGTTCCACCGCCAGGGCCGAAGACCGCGCCGGCCACCAACGCACCCGCACCCGGCCCGGCTGCCAATGGATCAATTCCCAATGGGTCCAGGCCGCCGGTCGTTCCCAGCGCCAGGTGCGATCGTCCGCCACGGTCTGCCCCATGTTTGCCATTGCCATGCCCTTTTCGCTGAAATCCTGATGGTGGCTAATCCTGGTTGGCGCGATTCAACACCTGCAACAATCGCAACCCCAACTCCAAATCCGAGAGGCCCGTGGAGTCGTATTGAATCGCCAAGGAGGCCGCCGCCTGATTGATCCGCGTGCCCAACACGATCGGCTCATCCTTCAGCAGGGTTTCCAGCCGCTTGCCATAGGCTCGATCGGTGCGGAGGCGATCGATCCGCAACCGAATCCGCCCCGGCACGGAATGGACGATCGTGCAATCTTCGCAACCCAAACCAACGCCCAAATTATTGCCCAGTTCAGTGAGGGAAATGGGACTCGTCTGGGCAGCGGCTGCGGATTGGTTGCTGGGGGCCGGCGCTGCGGTCACCGTGGCCAAAGCCGCCCCCGCCGTCACCATGGCCAAGGTTCCCGCCGAGCTGTTGGCCTGCTGTTTGAAGTACAGAATGACTTGGCGCACCACCGCCGCGATCGCCAGGTTGGTCAACAGGGCCCGCGAACCGCGCAGTTGAAACCGGGTTGTGACAAACAAGCCCGCCAACACCGGCAAAATCGTCGTAATTTCCCCGTATTCCTGCAACCATTGCCCCAATTGGGCAGACAGGGTGAGGTACGCAGAGTCAGGGCCCGGCTCGATCGCACCGGATGGGGTGGATTGCGCCAACGCACCCGTTGCCGTTGCGGCCAGATCAGAATCAGAGTTCACAGGTTGGGATTGAGGAGGGGCAGAGGAAGCGTTGATCACCAGCCGATCGGACTCGGGGGGCTGCTCCTGGAAAGCTGGGGCGATTGGAGAGACCTCAGCGGCCGAGTCCAACCCTGAATTAGCCAACGGTTGCGGCTCAGGGGTTACGGATGGCTCGCGATCGGGGTTTGAGGAATGACTCATGGCTTTAGTTCCCCATAACAAGGATGGGGGGCACAAACAATCCCAGCCAGTGGCCCACGACCCAGCGGGACAAACCCCCAGGGGCGCGGTGGCTTCAAGGATCTTAGGGGAAAAGCTTTTGGAGGGACAGAACTGTCCAAACTCATTAGCAGTGTAAGTGCAATAGACGGATATTTTCAATAAAATTGCTGATTTTTCTTAATAGAGTGGCATGGCTCCCGGGAGGCTAATTGCCAAAATTACAGAATTTGACCCTCCATGGTTTGTTGGCAATGGGTGAAAGTTCCACTATTCCCAATACCCACCCAATCGCTGCAATTATTGAAAATTCTGAATTTCTTGAGCTTGCTGATTTCGGTTTGCACTGTCCAGATTGGCCCGGCCGCTTCCCAAATTTCGGCACAGATCAGGGCCGATCGCCCCGCCCCAGCACCGGTTCTCTAGACTCTAAATTGCTCAAGAAGTAGAATCAGGATTATTGAGAAAGTCTTGCAGATTTCCAGTAAGCTATCCTGCCACTTCTAAAATGAGGGCGACCGTCTCAAAATGCTCTCAGTCCGGGGCTGGCGTTGGCATTGGCTGCTTGCAGGTGCTTGAGCACTTGGGTTTGAGCACTTTGGGATAGCGTCTTGAAATAGCGTCTGCAAATTACGTTGCCCGGCAAGATTGCCAGGGAGAGTTGGGTCATGGATTGTCATCAGTGCCATCAAAACAACGGGAGTTGTGGGTCTAAGCGATCGCTGCGGTGGTTGCCCTTTGGCGAAAACTTCAACCGGCCCCCGATCGAACCCAGTGGGCCACAAGTTGCCCTGGTGGGAATGCCGAATGTGGGCAAATCCGTCCTATTCCATGCCCTGACTGGCACTTACGTCACGGTGTCTAACTATCCCGGCACAACGGTGGAAGTGACGCGCGGGGCCATGACCCTGGACGATCGCGCCGTCAGTGTGATTGATACGCCGGGGATGTATTCCCTGTTACCGATTAGCGAAGAAGAACGGGTGGCCCGAGATTTGCTGATGTCGGAACCCTTTGGGGCGATCGTCCATGTGCTGGATGCCAAGAATTTGGGGCGGATGTTGGCGCTAACGGTGCAGTTGCTAGAAGCAGAGCTGCCCGTGATTGTGGCGGTGAACATGATGGACGAGGCCCAGCGTTGGGGCCTGACCATCGATCGGGAAGCCCTGATTGAAGAATTGGGCGTGCCGGTGGTGTTGATGGCGGCGGCCCGCAACTGGGGCGTGGATCAATTGCGAGAAACCCTGGCCGATCGCCTAGCCAGCACCCCAGCCCCAGTCTTGGCCGCGGTGGGCTAGGACGTGCCATTGCTAAACGATTGCTGAACTATCAAGGCCGCCCAGGAGCAGGCCAATAGAAAACAGAAATGAGTCTAACAATCCAATATTTAGAGCCGATCGAAGTGGCGATCGCCCAAATTGAAACTTGGTGGCGATCGGGCTGGGGTCAAGACTTTGCCGATCGCCATTTGTCATCCCGCAGCTTTGCCCTGTTGTTGCTGCAAAAAGACCCCAATTTGTGGGAGCAATTACCGGGCGATCGACAACAGGATCTAGAGCAATTAATCGCCACGACCCAAGCCCAACTCAACCGACCAATTTCGCTGGAAATTGCCCAGGCACGCCAAGGATTTGCCCAGGCGATCGAACAAAACACCTTAGCGGAGCCGAACCCCAGCCAGCGCCGTTGGGGCGAGCGGATCCATAAGCTAACGGTGAACCCCATTTCGGGTTTTCCCATTTTGGTATTGGTGCTCTATTGGGGGGTTTATAAATTCGTTGGGGAATTCGGAGCCGGAGAACTAGTCGATCGGATTGAAACCTTCTTTGAGGAACAAATTAACCCCGTTGTGAACCATGTCACGGAGCAAGTGATTCCCTGGCCCGCCTTGCAGGATCTCTTTGCCCATGACTACGGGATTATTACCCTCGGAATTCGCTACGCCACGGCGATTGTGCTGCCGGTGGTGGCGACCTATTTTCTAATGTTTTCCCTGTTAGAAGATAGCGGCTATTTGCCTCGGCTATCTCTGATGCTCGATCGACTGTTTAAGGCGATCGGCCTCTCGGGCCGAGCTGTTATCCCGATCGTTTTGGGGCTGGGATGTGACACCATGGCCACGATCGTTACCCGCACCCTGGAAACCAAGCGGGAACGACTGATCGCCACTTTTTTGCTGTCCTTGGCTATTCCCTGTGCAGCCCAATGGGGTGTGATTTTGGGACTCCTGGCCCAGCGCCCGGCGGCTTTGGTCACCTGGGCTGGGTTGATCGTGGGCATTTTCCTGCTGGCCGGCTTCTTAATTGATAAATTCCTGCCCGGTTCTGCGGCTCAGTTTTATATTGAACTGCCCCCTCTGCGCCTGCCCAAAATCCGCAACGTGATCACCAAAACCTGGGTGCGGATGAAGTGGTATTTCTGGGAAGTGTTGCCGCTGTTCATTTGGGCTTCGGCTATTATTTGGGTGGGTCGTTTAACGGGAATTTTTGATTGGCTGATTAGCGGCATTGAACCGATCGCCCTAGGTTTGGGTTTGCCCAAAGAAACCGCACCCATTTTGCTCTATGGGTTCTTCCGACGGGACTATGGCGCTGCGGGGTTATTTGATTTGCAGCAGGGCGGTCAGCTCACGGGCGATCAACTGCTGATTGCAGCAGTGGTGCTGACTCTGTTTTTGCCTTGCATTGCCCAATTGCAGATGATCATCAAGGAGCGAGGAGTCAAAACTGCCCTGTTGATGGTGTCATTTATTTTCCCCTTCGCTTTGGCAGTTGGCTATGTTTTGAATTGGGGGCTAAATTTGTTTCATATTGTGCTCTAGGACAGTGATGTTTGAATGCTGGGTATAGGGGGCTATCGTCCAATCCCCGAGGCTTGCATCCTGCCACTGCAAGATCTCGGGGGGCAAGGGACTTAAACCCCTTGTCTGGGACGATTAGGCTAGGAAAAATCAACCCTTTCAACCCTGAGCTATCCTATTCGTCCTAGCCCGTTTTTTACCTCTGGAGACTGATTGCCATGAATGCGTTGTCCACGATTCGATCGAGCGATCCCCATTGGATTGCCCATTTGGAAACCCAGGATGATGCCATGCTCCGCAAGCTGACGGCGCTGGGCATTTTGCCGGGAAATCAAATTGCGATCGAGCAGCGGTTTCCGTCCTATATCGTCAGCATTGGTCGCACCCGAGCCGCCCTCGATCGGGAAACGGTGCAATGCATTTTTGTGACTCGGGAACAACATCCAACCGCCATTTAAACCGCCATTTAAGTTGATTACCCCCGTCGCACCCTAGCAACCTCGTGGCCCTCCATTAGCCTCATCGGTTGGTGTTGCCATCTAGATCACAAGCACGCCGGTTTGTTAAGATTGCCCGGCTGCACTCAGACAAGCCGATCGGGGCGGGGAGCAACCAAGCCATATGGGGCCGATTTTGATCACGGGGGCGAGCGGCTGTGTGGGCCACTATCTGGTTGATCGCCTGTTGCAATTGACCGATCGCCCCCTGTGGTTGTTGGTGCGCAGTCCCGAAAAATTGCAATTTGATTGGCAAAATCACCCGCAAATTGAGGTACTGGCGGGCGATTTGCGCGAGCTTGATCGCTTTGCCGATCGCCTGAAGCAGGTGCAAACGGCCATCCTAGCGGCCACCTGCTGGGGCGGGCCGGAAACCTTTGCGGTGAACGTGGGTCAAAACCAAGCGCTGATGGATGGGCTGGATCCCGATCGCTGCGATCAGATTCTGTATTTCTCCACGGCCAGCGTGTTGGGGCGCGATGGGCATTTGCTGTCGGAAGCCCTGCAACTCGGCACGGACTACATTCGCAGCAAAGCCGAATGCACCCAGCAATTGACCGATCGCCCGCTAGCCGATCGCATCACCGCCATCTATCCGACGATCGTGCTCGGGGGCGATCGCGATAAACCCTACTCAGAACCCACCAAAGGCCTGCCGGAAGCCCTGCGCTACATCAGCTTGATCCGGCGGCTGAAGGTGGATGGCAGCTTTCACTTTGTCCATGCGGCGGACATTGCCCGGGTGGTGGTCCACTTGGCCCTCAATCCACCGTCGGAACCCGGGCCGCGCCATTTTGTGTTGGGTCAGCCGGCCCTGACCGCCAATGAACTGGTGGATATTGCTTCCACGGTGCTGAAGGGACGACCGGCGCGGCTGAAAATTCCCCTGTCGGTGGGCTTGGCTGATCGGCTAATTGACTGGTTCAACATCCAGATGGGCCCCTGGGATCGGTTCTGCATGGCCTACCGGCACTTTACCTATGACCAAGTTTGGTCGCCGGCCAGCTTTGGCCTGGAAACGGCCTATCCCACCCTGGCGGACATTTTGCGCCAGTACGGCCGGCCAGAAGTCAGCGGAGCCAAGCGGTAATTGGCATCCCGTTTCGCCATCGGATTAAATCAAGGCATGGAGTTGAAATATCGCGGTCTGGCCTATCAACGCCCGGCCCCCAGCATTGCCCAGGACAATCCCGATCGCCCCTCGATGTCCCCATCCAGGGTCAGCGATTCCGTGACGATCGGCCCATATCTCGGCAAATACCGGGGCTGTGAGTTTGTGCTGCAAGCGGGGCGATCGATGCTGGCGGCAGGGTTGGCGGCTTGGCCCTGGCCCCGATCGGTGGTGTTGAAATATCGCGGCTTGGCCTACGGGCCCGGCTACGATCGCCCCTTGCCGCCGGACGCAACGCCCACCAGCGCCCAGCCCAACGCCGCCCACAGCGCCAATCACGCCGTTGATCGCCTGGCCAAAACCATTAGCCGCGATCGCCAAGCAACTCCCGCGCGTCCTTTGCCGGCCGATCCTTGGCCCCAAGGGCAAGCGCCCCCCAGCCGATCGACCCTCTATCCCGGTCAGCGGGGCGATCGCGTGGCCGTTCTGCAAGCCGCCCTCCAACGTCAGGGCCTGTTGCGCGCGCCCTATCAACCGGGGTATTACGGCCCTCTGACCGATCGAGCCGTTCGCAAATTACAGCGGGCCTGGGGCGTGCCGATCACCGGCATTGCCGATGCCAGGGTTTGGCGTTGGGTAGAAGGCAACCCCCAACGGCCCAGCCCACCCCCCAGACCAACCGTTGCGCCGATCCGGCCCGATCGGCCCCTGCAAACGGGCGATCGGGGGCCTTGGGTGGCCGAACTGCAAGCCCGGCTCCGCTGCCGAGGCTACTTTGACCACCGAATCACCGGCCACTTTGACGCAACCACCACCACCGCCCTGCATCAGTTCCAGGGCGATCGGGGTTTGGCCCCCACTGGCCAGGCCGATGCCACCACCTGGGCCGCCCTGGCCCAGCGCAACCCAGCCACGAACACCACCGCGCGATCGATAGCCCTGCACCCACAACCGCTAGGCTAGGATTCAGGATTTCCAAACCGACCGATCGGCCCCTGGGGCTGGTTGCCATCCTGCCTTTTCCGTTCCTCCTTCCTTTCTTCTCAGTCCCATGTCTGCTCAATTGCTGTTAGTTGATGATGAACCCAGTCTCCGGGAAGCGGTGCAAGCCTACCTAGAAGACAGTGGTTTCACGGTGCGTGTTGCCCGCGATGCCACCGAAGGATGGGAAATGGTGCAGCAATTTGCCCCGGATCTCGTCATTTCCGATGTGATGATGCCCAAGGTGGATGGCTACCAGTTTTTGCAGCAGTTGCGGGATGATGCCCGGTTTCGATCAATTCCCGTGGTTTTTCTGACCGCCAAGGGCATGACGGGCGATCGCATCCAAGGCTATAGCGCCGGTTGCGATGCCTATTTATCCAAACCCTTTGACCCCGATGAGCTGGTGGCGATCGTCGAAAACTTACTGCGCCGACGCGATGAAGTGACCGCCCCGACGGGTGATGGCGAACATGACATCGCCGATTTGGCTCGGCAAATTGCGGAAATCAAAGCCATCTTGACCCAACGCGGCGGCATCACTCCCACCCCGCCCCCGATCGCCGTGGATTTGACCCCCCGTGAACAAAGTGTTTTGAATTTGGTCGCCGAGGGGCTAATGAACAAGGAAATTGCTCGCCGGTTAGATACCAGCGTGCGCAATGTGGAAAAGTACGTCAGCCGCCTATTCAGCAAAACCGGCACCAACAGCCGCACCGAATTAGTCCGCTTTGCCCTGGAGCATGGTCTCACCAAAAACTAAATCTGAGCACCGGTTGCCTATGCCTGGGGAAAACCCCCAAACCACGCATCTGGTGCTCAACAATCCCTCAAATTGCCAGCAACCCAGCCATCAAGCAGGCTCAGATTCAACGTCTAGCTGAGTGGGCAAGCGAATTTCAAACTCAGTACCTTGCCCCACCTGAGACTCCACCGTCAAAGTACCCAAGTGCTTTTCGGTCACAATTTGATGGGCGATCGCCAGTCCCAAACCCGTTCCTTTGCCAATTTGCTTCGTCGTAAACAAATGCTCAAAAATTCGGGGCTTAATCTGCTCCGGAATTCCCTTACCGTTGTCACCAATCTTGATTGACAAAAACTCGCCATCAACCCGAGTCCTAATTGTAATTTTCAGCACATCTGGCAGCGGATTAGTCTCTTGCCAATCACTGACCATTTCATCCAGCGCATCAATGGCATTCGCTAAAATATTCATAAAAACCTGATTTAACTGATCTGGAAAACACAAAATATCTGGGATTTCATCATAATTTGTCACTACTTCAATTGCTGGACGATCTTTTTTGTAAATTAGTCGATGGCGCAAAATCATCAATGTGCTGTCAATGCCATCATGCACATTGAAAAGCTGCGGGCGATCGCTTCCCATTCTAGAGAAAGTTCGCAGACTACGACTAATTGTCGTAATTCTTTCACCACTGCCTTTAATCGAATTCAGCAACTTCGGCAAATCTTCCTGTAAATAATCCAAGTCAATTTGAGCCAGCAGTTTCAATAGCTCAGGACTCGGTTCCTTCAGTTCCTGTTGATAACCCCTAATGACTTTGAATAAGTCGCCTAACGCATCTTCTGCCAACTGAATATTTCCGAGAATGCAGCCCACAGGATTATTGATTTCATGGGCCACACCAGCAATGAGGCTTCCCAGGGCAGACATTTTCTCACTCTGCACAAGCTGCATCTGCGAAGCTCGTAGCTCAGTGGTCGCGTTTTCAACTTCTTGGGCTAATTTCTCTGTTAAGCGATAAAGCTTTAAATGGGTTCTAATTCGAGCCAACACTTCTTTGGTATGAAACGGTTTTGTAATATAATCAACGGCTCCAACTTCCAGCCCACGCATCTTACTTTTAATATCCGTGAGCGCGGTCATAAAAATAACCGGCACTTGAGCAGTTTCAGGATTTTCTTTTAACCGCAGACAGGTTTCAAATCCATCCAGTCCCGGCATCATGACATCCAGCAAAATCAGGCTGGGCAAACACCTGGCAACTTGCTGCAAAGCACGTTCACCACTCGTTGCGATCGCCACCTCAAATCCTGAATTACTCAAGGTCAAAGACAACACATCTAAATTAGTAGGGGTGTCATCAACAATCAGCACAAGATCCGTCATAGTTAGCGTTAGGTCACTCAGCAAGTCAACAGCAATCTTTCAGCTAAAAATAATTAGTCAACGCATCAATTCGCAACTAATTTACAATTTATATTGTTTTAATCGAATATCAATTTGATCAAATTCACATTTGATCAAGTATAACTTTTGACACCAAACGTTATCTTTGATACATTAAACGCCAACGTATGAATTTTTGGCTCATTGATCATAGCTTTAATTGCTCGAAGCTTTTGATCAATTAACGGATTGTTACCCACTCATTATATTCTGAGGCTTTCAAAGCCTTAATTCAAAGTTCTGGTAGTGCCTGTGAGGTGATGATTTTTGGTGACTGATCGCCTACACCGCAAGACTTTCACCAGCTCATCATTACTGAATTACGGCACTATCCATAATTTTCACTAATTTCTATGATTAGCGAGAATCGAGAGATCAATTCTGGGAACCAACAATCGCAGCCTGAATCATTTCCTCAAGCTCTTCTAATTTAAACTGCTTGGCTAAGTGCAACACATCTCGCGCAAAAGGCTCATAGGAACCGGACTCCAGATGCTCATCTGGGGTTGTGGCAGCTTCTTGCAGCAGTGACTCCACCGCCGTAACCAACTTTTGAAGACGACCGACCTGCACCAAATACAACCAGGATTGTAATTCCGTGAGGGGTGGAACGATTCGGTCTTGTGAGTTGTCGAGTGGCACAAGCTGCGCTGAATCCTGCTTTTGCAGTTGCCAAATCACATCCAGATGTTGAGCCAGAAGACTAAAGAGGCGATCGGCCTTGACTGGCTTTTCCAGAAAATCATCGCCACCAACATCTAGACTCATTTGTCGATCGAGCTGGGACACGGAAGCCGACGAAACAATGACCTTTAAGCTGGCCCATTGTTGATGACGACGGATCTGTCGAATCAGTTCAAACCCATCCATCACAGGCATTGACAAATCCGTAATGATCAAGTCGGGTAGTTGGCGTTCCAATTCTCCTAAAGCCTGTTGCCCTTGATCCGCTTCTATGACTAAAAAGCCAACTGACTCTAATAAATTCCGCAAAACAGCTCGATTATCTGGAACATCATCAACAATCAAAATAGAGCGTTTCAGACCTTGATAACCCACCACTTCACCCATGGATTTCACCGACTCCTGCAACCAATCGGTTGCTAGGGGAACATTCAGTTGAAAGAAAAACTGACTTCCTGCACCCAGTTGGCTCTTGATTTGAATCATTCCACCCATCAGGGAGACAATTTTTTGGCTAATAGCCAAGCCCAAACCGGTGCCTGCTGCTTTTCGCCCTGATTCACCTACTTGCTCAAAGGATCGGAATAACTTCTGGATATCTTTTGGTGCAATACCAATTCCTGTATCAATAACTTTAAATTCCAAACAGCAGTGATCTTGAGTGGTTAAATCAAGCTGAGACTGATGGGATGAGTCAGAAACCACTCGATTAATCATTAAGGTAACGGAACCATAGTCAGTAAATTTAATGGCATTGCCCATTAGATTAATGAGTACCTGTCTTAAGCGTTTTTCATCTACTAAAATTCCTGTTGGCAGATTAGGATCTGGTTGATAGTAAAATTCGATATTTTTTTGATCTGCACGAACTCGACAAATTTCAATCACCCCCTGGAGGAAAGTTTCCAGGTGAACTGGTTTTGGGTCAAGCTCCAGCTTTCGAGCTTCAATTTTGGCCAAATCCAGAATGTCCTCAATGAGGGTCAGCAGATGCGAACCACATTGATAAATCACATCAATACCATGTAGATCTTTATCGGTAAGCGCTTTCGATCGCGCCAAAATTTGGGCATAGCCTAAGATGCCATTCAGTGGCGTTCGCAGTTCATGGCTCATATTTGCCAGAAATTCACTCTTGGCATGATTAGCTGCATCGGCCGCAATTTTTGCAGCTTCTAATTCCGCAGTTCTTTCCGCCACGCGATCCTCTAAAATTTCAAAGGAATGCTTTAGCTGAGTTGCCATTTGATTAAAAGATTGCGCCAAGCCTTGAAGCTCAACAATCTTACTCTCCTTAATCAGTAAATTAAGATTGCCACTGGCGATCGCGTTACTTGCCCTCTGCAAGCTAAAAACAGGATTGGTGATCCAATTTGCCGTGCAGATACTCAAGACAGTGACGATCACAGCCGTCCCAAAACAGAGCCATAGGCTCATGCGTGTGTTGGCATCAATGGCCTCCATGAAATCTGACTCTGGCACTGTGATAATGATGAGCCAATCGATGCCATCTGGATCCTGCCAGGGGGTTACCTGCACAAATTGCTGGCGCTGATTAATGGAGGCCATGAATGTATGACCCTGATAGATGGATTGAAAGTTGCCAAATTTTTGTTGAACTTTTTGAGCCGTATTCCGAATTATTGAATCGGGAATATTATTAACGTTATAGCGAAGTGTTTTTTGATCGCCTAACTTTGCAAATACCAGTTGCTGACCAGAGCTAGCAATTAATTGGCCATTGCGCTCAACAATAAAGATATAACCAGATGGACTGATTTTTAGATTCTGCAAAAATTTGCTGATATGATCTAATTGCAGGTCAACTGACAACATCCCTGAGATTTTATTGTTTTTATCAAATAGCGGATAAATTGCGCCAAGAGCAACGTAATAATTAGAATCAGTGATCGCCTGAGCAACCTCAGAAGATAAATTCGGATTAATAGTCAGGTTTTTTCCTGCATATTCATAAACTGCTCCCCAAGAGAATCCCCGTCTATATTTGACTTCTGCATAGGATTGATTAATATCAAGAGGATCAGCAAAATAACGCTGTAATTCTTGAGAACGGCGACCATACTGATCGCTACTATATTCTTGAGATAGATTGTTTCTGGCGTGATGCTCATACAAAGTAACTTCCTTGGGATTAATCCATCTTCCAGCCCCAGTTGCTGAACCATCTGGCAACAAATAGCCAATATAGCTAATAGATTCAAATGCGGAGGATTGCCTCCAGAAATAGAGTTCTTTTTCTCGTGGATTAGACAGATCTAATTGATTGGTCAGGACGGCTTTGGCGGTGGCATCCAGCAATTGCTTAGGCAGTTTCAGATAAGACTTGAGTTCTGAGTCAACTCGCTGAGTGGTACTATCCATGAGCTGGCTGGCTAGGCTGCGCACTGCCTGCTGACCATTTTTAAAGGAAAAGAAGGCAACAAGTCCCACGGCTGTCAGAATTTGCAGCACAAAGGGCACAACTAAAATGACTCGCAGTGGCAATCGCAAGCTCAAGTTTCTGATCCTTCAGTCCTAGTCGTGTAGGAAGATATAATGCAGAAAAATGAGTAAAAACTCGTAATAACGATTCGGAAATTTATATCAGCCAAAAATTTTAAGAGCTAATTTATAAAGAGAAGCTAAAGCCGACTTGGTAGCTCTAAATCCGGTTTTAGGCTAGACCTAACCGAAGCATCACCCAGCTCATGAGTCGTCTCCCGGTCATTGCCAATCCTACCCGCAAAGCCTATCCCAGTGATTTGAGCGATGATGAGTGGGTGCTCCTTCAGCCGCTGCTGCCCGCTCCTAAAGGCTTTGGACATCCGATAGAAGTTGATTTCCGAGAAATCCTCAATGGCATCTTTTACGTCCAGCGCACTGGCTGCCAGTGGGAAATGCT